>JANOQY010000549.1:0-4849 GCA_031414995.1 Betaproteobacteria bacterium | reverse complement strand
ACGATGATGCTGCCGAGCGTCGCGTAGAACAAGGCGACAACGAAGAAAGAGCGCCCGTTTATGAACCGCATCAATGGCCCAAGTGTTGCAAACACAATCCAGAAAGAAAAGCCGATGACGTTGGAAATCATCGTGTTTTCGCTAAAGAGTTCCGGGAGTTGAGCGAGCCCGATCCGCCTGTTAAAAACGTAGGCCAGCATGGTAAATGCGACGGCGAACATCATGTTGAAAATCAAGGTGTAGACGAGATTGCGTACAAAGCTGCGCGGCCAGCGACGAAAGAAACTAATCGCTTCCAGCGGATGAAAATGCTCCGACTCGGTGAGCTCCTTCAATTGCTGTTGTGCTTTCACACGCTGGGTTTGCGGCATGGTGGTGGTCGTATTCATCGCAGGGCTTTCAATATAGGCGAATCTGTTCGCCGATGCGAATCAAGCAGCCTTGTTCACAAATGGCTTCACTTCAGCCAGCGCGCGCTTGACTGCGTCAGGTTCGCCACGGTTCTTCCACCAGCGATAAACGAAATAGCCGATCGCAGCGATGCCAATGGTGGCAACGAGTGTCTTGATCGCACGTGCCCAGACCACGATCAAACCGATGCCCATGCCAAACACCACCCATTGCACCCACCAGTTGCCGGGCGATGTCATGTAGTTAACGACGGCGCAAATGCTGACGACAAATATCATTTTGAAAGGGTAAGTGATGGCTTTGGTGATGTCCGTAACCGGCGCGGTAATAAAAGACAGCGGGTTCATGGTTTTTCCCTTCGGGTTGGTTGAGTTTCGTCAAGCTGTGATGCGAGTCTGGGGCTTTGTTGCGCACACAGCGGCGCATTGCGACCGATGGCGTCAGCAGTGGCGCGAATTGCGGTGGGGCGGCGCGAACTGTGGATGAAAACCGCTGACACGCACCCGCAGTGCGGCGCTTGAAAACCCTAGCAGGGGCGGGCTGTTTGGGCCATATTTGCTCGTATAGCCTCGCCAGTGCTTGTGTTTGCTGAAATAAACGTTAAAAAGCCCAACTGAAGGATTTCAGTTGGGCTAATTATCTGTGCGGGCAAATACTACCCGGCAAAGCAGCGGTGTTACTTGGTGATGATGTCCCGATGCATCGGCGCCAGCACGGCCAGCAGTTTGTTTTGGGCGCGGAACGGCACCTTGTTTTTGTCCATCGCGAATTGCAGTTGTTCGATCAGCGCGTTGAAATTCTCGCGGTTGATGCCGGCCTCAGCGTGGATCGGTTTCATTTTCGCGCCCTTGTACTCGCAGGGCCCATTGAGAATGAAACAGAACTGGTCGACAAGCTGTTCCTTGATGCGCTTTTGGTCGGTGTCTTCGAAAAATGCCTTGGTGCGCGGATCTTTAAGAAGGTTGACCATGAAGTCGTCCATGATGACCACCAGCCCGGCCTTTTCGCCGAACTCTTTAAATGTGCCGACGTCGTTGCCGATCTTCACGCCCTCTTGGGCGTGCACGCTGGTTGTCAACATAGCACCACCCAACACGATGCCAAGGGCCGTAAACAAAAATCCTAATTTTTGTCGCATGTTTGTTCTCCGATGAATTAATTAGAAGCCGACCTGAAGAGACAGGTAAGTGCCCTTCTGTTTGTCTTTGATCACGATATTGCCCAGATTGGCGTAGGCCAATGTGACCGACACATTTTTGGTCGGTGCCCAAGCCACGAACAGGTCGTACCAGTTGTCTTCCTTGAACGGTAAATGATCGGGCTTCTGGCGGAATTCTGCGCCGATGGCCAGATTCTTCCGCAGCAGCAATGCCGCCGAGGCTTCAAAGACGGCATCGTATTTGTCGCGCGTGACGGTACCGAAACCGAGGATGCCGGTCTGGTTTGCTTTGGTGAAGCGTACCGTGCCATTCAGCAACACACTTTGCGCGAGGAAAATCTTGGTGGCCGAAACGTAATAGTCGGTGCCTTTGTCGCTTTTAATACCGAGCGCGCGTAATAAGTCGCCGCGATCATTTTGCTTATGCTGAACACCCACCGCGATTTGCGGCAGCCATGAATCCTGTTCCAGCACCGCTTCGCCTGCGACTTTTACTTTGACGCCATAGATTTTTTGCGTGAACTTGTAGCCGTTGCCGAGCCCAAGCAGACCACCCACTTCGCGGGTATCAAATTTTTGCTCGGCAAACGACAGCTCAACACGATCATAAATGCCGACCAATGCACCGCCGCTGCGAAGCTCATAGTCTTGAGAGCGCACATTTGTGAAAAATGCATTGGCACCTATTTGATCTTTAGTACCGTAGCCGCCGATGACCGCCCAAGGCGTCAAACCGCCGCCAGCGGAGCCTTCAATACTTGTGACGCCACCAGTCAGGAGCAGCTTGCTGCTGGAGGTGAAATCACTTGTTTGTGCATTGGCGGCGGTGGCGAGCAATGCGCCAGCAACCATTATTGTGACTGCAACGGCGCGCGACATTTTTTGATGGCCGTGAAACTTCTGCATGGGTGTTCCTTTCTGACGTGGTGACTTGATAAATCTTTGCGTACGCGAGGTTTACGCAAGCATCTGTCGGACGGATTCACATTACCCAGAGAAATAGTCTTGATCCGGCAAATTTTGTGAACTGGTTCACAACTTGGCGAAAATCGATATGAATTTGGCGGGAATGGCATCCAGTTTTATGCGCGTGGGTGGCACCTGCGCGGCCATCGAGCGATGCCCGCGCGCAACAGAATGCAGCTACAATTGCACAGCCATATTAATTCGCGGGCGTCGTATAGTGGTAATACCCTAGCTTCCCAAGCTAGAGATGACGGTTCGATTCCGTTCGCCCGCTCCAAAACAAAAAGCCCGCAACGTTGCGGGCTTTTTTTGGAGCGTATGAGAATCTTTAAGCGAGATCCTGAACGAGGGCCGCTCTGGTTTCGCTGCTTACTTCCATGGCCACCGTGTACTGCTGGTGGTCCACTCCCATCGCAAGTGTGACGCCGTATTTCAGTGCTGCGGCCATTTCCTGGGTAAGTTCAAAACGCAAAAAATGCACGGCGGATGTCTTGGTCTCATTTTCGCGTTGCAAGTCCTCATCGGCAATGGCGTAAACCTTTTTGCTGCCTTCGACCTGAATCCAGGTTTTGTCTTCGATGCCTTTTAGTTTGGTCAGCGCAACACGGCGTTCTGCTTCGTCCACGTACTCGATGAGCATGGTGGCTTTGAAATTGCGTCCGTCCGGGACCAGTGGCGTGTAGGCATCCAGTTCGTCCTGAATACCGGCTTCCTCAAACGTTTTTTCGACGCGCAGTACTTCCTGAATCTGGTAACGAATCGTCATTTCGTCTTCGAACAGCAGCGTGACGTGGTCGCCGATGTGCACCGTGCGCAGGCGCTTGTGCAAGATGGCGTTGGCGCGAAACTCCTTGCGGGCTTTCGCGTAGGCTTCAAGAGACATCAGGCTTTCCGGGGTAATTTTTTTCATGGTTGTCGTTGTCATCATATTTGTCTCAGTCGGGTAATCCGTAGGCTTTTCGGATCAATGTTATGGGGTGCGCGATTTGCGCTTTGTAATGGGGTTGGTCTTTTTTAAGCAATGCAACACCTTCCTCAATGTGGTGTGCTGCAAGCTGGCAATCAGAGCTGATGTAATCGGGTTCGGCCTCGCTCATCTGGCGAAACACGGGCTTGCCGATCTTTAATGCAATATCGTGAAATTCCTTTTTTACTCCCCACGTGCCCGCGTGCCCCGAGCATCGCTCGACCGTGGTGACCTTCGTGTCAGGAACCATCTCCAGCATTTCACGGGTCTTTTGCCCGACGTTTTGCACTCTGGAATGGCAGGGGATGTGATACGACACGTTGCCCAGCTTCGATGTGAAATCTTTCTTCAGCAATCCATCTTTCTCGCGCCCGATCAAGTATTCGAACGGGTCCATCATCGCGGCCTTCACCGCTTGCACGTCTGCGTCATGCGGAAACATGAGTGGCAATTCCTGCTTGAACATCAACGTGCAGGATGGAATCGGCGTGATGATCGTGTAGCCGTCATTGGCCAGCTTGGCTAACGGCGGAATATTTTTCTCTTTCAGCGCTGCGACCGATTCGAGATCGCCAAGCTCAAGCTTGGGCATACCGCAGCAGGCTTCTTTCTCAACGATCACGTAAGCGATATCGTTGTGGTCAAGTATCTTGGTGAGGTCAAAGCCGATGCCGGGCTCGTTGTAATTCACATAGCAGGTTGAAAATATTGCGACCTTGCCTTTGGTGCGTTTACCGTCTACAGGCGACGTGGTTTTGCTGGCCGCTGCGTTTTTGCGGAAGGTCTTGCTGGCGAATTCCGGTAGCCACGCATTTTTGTGGACGCCAATGGTGGATTCCATCATTTTGCGAACCATCGGCATTTTTGCCGACGCGTTCACGAACTGCACCACGACCGGAATGGTGGCTAATTTGCCATTGCGGTCAGTTGAGGAAAGATTGGTATCGCGGAATTTGGTAGGCGAGCCTTGTTTGAACTGGATCGCCTTGGCCCGCAACATCAGGTGCGGAAAATCCACATTCCACGGATGTGGCGGCACGTACGGACATTTGGTCATGTAGCAGACATCGCACAAATAACATTGGTCGACGACTTCCCAATATTTTTCCTTGGGCACGCCGTCCATTTCGAGTGTCGGGCTTTCGTCGATAAGATCAAACAGTCGCGGAAAGGCATTGCACAGCGAAACGCAGCGACGGCAACCGTGACAAATATCAAACACCCGCTCCATTTCTTTCAGCGCTGATTCAGCCGAATAAAAATCGGGGTTATGCCAATCAATAGGATGCCGTGTGGGTGCCTCTAGGCTGCCTTCGCGGGATGACATTCTTTGACCTTGTGATGGG
>JANOQY010000548.1:0-2388 GCA_031414995.1 Betaproteobacteria bacterium | reverse complement strand
CGACGGTGGTTGTCAAGTCGAGGCCAACTGTTCGGCGCGCATGATCGCGCGGCAGATCAACTTTGCGCGAAACCCAACCTTTTCCTGCATCGCAGGCGTTGCCTCGGTGGTCTGGCAGACCTCATTCCCCAAGGGCGCATCGTTGCCGCTTTATGCGCGCGGATCGCAAGCCATTGCCGCGCTCTCCCATGCGCTTGACGATGACGACGTGCTTGGTCTAACCGTTCGCTGGAATGCGTATCGAACGGTCTACTACGACGATATTGATTGCCGCAACGGCAATCCGGCTATGACACAAGAGAGCAGCGCCCTGCAACAAAAGCTTCGCGGCGGCGGCTTTCAGCCCAATCCGGCGCGTTCGCGTGTGGTTGGCGTGCTCGGGCTTTGGCGCAAGGGCGATGCGCCTCAAGTCATCGGGGATCGTGGTCTGATGCAGAGCGCGGCCCCTGGCATAGCCACCGCTAGCGCGCGACTAGCGAGTAGTGCGCTTGTCGTCGATTTGGGCAATTCGATTCCCGAAACCGGCCCCGATCTTACTAAAGCTAATCTCGGCACGCTCGGCGTATTTGCCGGCGATACCCAGATCGCAGCGTTGCAACCCAGCGACTATGACCGCGCCGCTTACGAACAAAGCGCGGGTATCGTGACCTTGCCTTTGTCGCCCGCATCGCAACAACTCGCGCAGACCGGTGATCTGTCGATTCGCGATGCCAAGGGCATTGTGTTGCTGCAAGAGTCTGCGCTGCATGTGTGCGAGATCACGCCGAACGTCTACCTCAATCAGGGTGATCCGGCGACACTGCAAGTGCAGGTGTTGTCGAGGGGCGTTCCTGCGCCTGCCGGGGTGGCTGTGCATTGGGTGAACACGTCGACGAGCTCGCCGACCAGCGAGACCACATTGACCGACACCAACGGCGTAGCAGCGTTGAGCGTGACCGGCGCATCGTCAAACCTGGTTGGGCAAATCGATTGTTACATCGCTGGCACCACAACACCGCCGCCGACTGAGGTGAACACGCAACAAACCGCGTATTTGTGGGTGCGCACCTTGCCTGCGGACGACAACGTCGGCGGTCTTCCGCCGACTTGGGAAAACGTCTACCAAAACGTGCTCTACAACTGGCACGCGATGGCCCCATGCATGGATAACTGGTTGCGCCTTGATGACCCGCGGCAGGTGGCCGCGTACGCCACCGTGATCCGGCAGTTGACCGATCCGGCGAATTTCGAGAAGCAACGCTTCATGCCTGTCACCCGCGATCTCACTGCGGGCCAGCGCACACTGCTCTACGCTTGGCTCGATTCGTTGAAAACAGGCTCGCCGGTGCCCAAGGCCGTATTGCAAAAGACTGCGCCGCGTACACCCGCAGAAATGAGTCGTGCCTTTAGGTCGGGGGGCTAACCCGTAACCCCAATACTCGCCACTTCGTTGTTGAAGCAGAACGGCAAAGCGCTTTCTGTCGCGACCCTACGCTTCCTTTAATTTTGATGAGTGGCGGTTGCTGAGTAGGCTGGTGGCGAACGAGGCGCGTGCGCAGTTGCTTGATTCGGTGCATGACGATTTCCGAAATGTGAGCGAACGCGTGATCGATTGTCACATCAAAAACGTGAGAAGGAAATCGCCTTTGCAGCTCCAGATTGGGGTCCACTTGTTTTAGATGCAATAACTAGCGGTGGGAGCTCAAGCACTGGCGTGGGGGTGGTCGGCTAAGTGTTTGATTGGATTGGCATTCCTGTTAGTGTTTTCATGCCTGTTTTGCGGCGTCAGCGCGTGATCGGTTTCACGCGCTGCGCGCCCGGATCGACTGAGCCAGCGACGGCATGATTTCATTGGCGTAGCGCTGAGCCTTCTCATGATCTCCGCGAAATATGTTGCGACGAATGTTTGATGGATCTAGTAAATGTTCAAGCATTGCGCTAGCCGGGTCGTCTATGGCTTCCGCAAACCAGGCCTCAATCGAAGTGTCTTTGGCATCTCCATCACCAAAGCGCCTGTACAGTTCAGACTCGATGCCAAGATTGATTGGACTAGTGTGAAACATGGTTCCGTCAGAGCGCGTAGCGAAAACGAATCCTTGCGGATCGGTCCAGTATTTCGATTGGACAAAGGGCCACCAATGATGGCGTTTTGGGTTCGTCAAAGATTTGATCTCATCGTTTTGCGTTAGCTGTCGTAACTATAAATGCCGCGCTACAGAAATCCGCTGCGCTTAAGTTGATCTGTATTTTCAAGCAAGACACAGTCGATGCGATTGTTATTGCAAACGGCCATCCTGGTTCTGATAGTCTTCATTGCGAAGCGATCAAATATCGGCTCGACGGGTCCCCGTTGATTGGCCCCGAGAAGCGGAAGAAAAAAGCGATCAGAACGAAAAACTGTCTGAGCGA
>JANOQY010000547.1:0-4687 GCA_031414995.1 Betaproteobacteria bacterium | reverse complement strand
ATGATTCGCGATGAACTGGTGCGTGCCAATGGTTTGCCGCTGGTCGTCAAACTATCGAAGAATCCGGAGCTGCCCGCCAAAACGCCTGTCACCGTACAAGTGGGGCCGTTGAATTATTGGGATGTGTCCGGCGAATTTTCGCTCATCGCGTCGCCTGAATCGACATAAGGCTTTAGAATCGTGTAATGTTTTTTACACCCTTCGCCGCTAGTCGCGATGCTCGATAAATCCCGCGAACTTGCCCATCAGTGGAACACCCGACTCGATGCCAAACTCGATGCGGTGGCCGCCCTCCCTCCGCCGCCGGTGTTCCTGTCAGTACAAAAAATGATCGCCGTGTCGGTGCCAACGCAAATTGCGGTGTGCGCCTCGGTTTCCATTCATCTTTTTCTGATTCTTGCGGTTGGCGCCAAGCTTTTTGATCCGAAAAATTTTATGCCACCCCACAACGCGATGGATGTTGTGTTGGTCAACGCAAAGTCGGCGAACAAGCCAACCAAGGCCGATGCGTTGGCGCAGGCGAACCTCGATGGCGGCGGCAACACCGATGAAAAACGCCGCGCCAAAACGCCGCTGCCCGCCGTCGATCAAACGGCGGCGAAGAACGAGAAGATGGCCGAGCAACGCGTCAAGCAGCTCGAGCAGGAAATGAAAACGCTGATGACGCAGGCAAAATCCAGCGCCAAAATCTTGCAGGGCGAAGTCAGTCAGCAACCGTCCGGCGCGCCCAAGCCGCTGAGCTCGGTCGAGCTACTGCAACAATCGATGGAAATCCAGCGGCTGGAAGCGGAACTGGCCAAGGAGCAAGAGGCTTATCAACAGCGCCCCAAACGCAAGTTCGTTGGTGGACGCACGACCGAGTATCGGTTCGCACAATTCGTGGATAACTGGCGTCTTAAAATCGAACGCGTCGGCAATCTTAATTATCCCGAAGAAGCCAAACGAGCGGGCTTGCAGGGCCAACTACAGTTGACCGTGGCGATCAAGGCCAATGGCGAGGTGGAAGACATCAAGGTGGAACGCTCATCGGGCAGCAAGACGCTCGATCAGGCCGCAAAACGCATCGTGATGCTATCGGCACCATTCGACCGGTTTCCCGATAACATCAAGCGCGACACCGATGTATTGCACATCACCCGCACGTGGATATTTGGCCGGGATGAAACGCTGACATCGAAGTAGCGGATGTGCACTATATTTTTTGTAGAACGCCATTCGGCGGGCACTTCAGGGCAATTGTGCTTGGAAAGCCGCCCCAGTGCTAGAGTTTGGCCTTTTTATCGCTACGTGAATTGCCAACTACTTGATGAACTTCACCGCACGTCCCAACGCGATCAATCCGGCAAAGAACACCACGCTCAACACCATTCCCGCGAGCACTGTTGCGATGGCCAGCGAGACGCCCGATAAGCCAAGCATCGACACGCCCCAATGCGCGATCAGCGATCCCGGTACGGCTGCGATGAGAATGGCGACAACAGATAGCAAATAGGATTTCATGTCTTTGGTGGTTACTTGTGTGTGAACGTATCCCCGGCTGCCAGGGTTGGTTCTGCCGTCAGGGGTTGGAAGTACTCCGCTCATTGTTGGATCAGCTTTTTTGGTAAAAGTTTATAAATTAGGGGCCAGCCAGCGCTCACTCGTCGCAATATCCCAGCCCTTGCGCTTAGCGTAATCGGCCAACTGGTCGCGATCAATCTTGCCGACCGCAAAATATTGCGATTGCGGGTGAGAAAAATAGAACCCTGAAACAGCTGCTGTCGGCCACATCGCAAACGAATCCGTCAATGTAATGCCGGCATTGTCAGGTGCGTTCAATAGCTCGAACAATGGTCCCTTTTCGGTGTGCTCCGGGCATGCGGGATAGCCCGGCGCGGGACGTATACCTACATATTTTTCGGCGATCATTTCACCGTTGCTCAAGACCTCGTCTTTGGCATAGCCCCAATATTCGCGCCGTGATTTCCAGTGCAGATGTTCGGCAAACGCTTCCGCCAGTCGATCCGCAAGCGCCTTGATCATGATGGCGTTGTAGTCATCGTTGGCGGCGGCATAAGCCTGCGCACGTTCCTCACAGCCGAGACCCGCAGAGACGGCAAACGCGCCAATGTAGTCGGCAAGGCCGCTTGATTTTGGCGCAACGAAATCTGCCAGACACTGGTTTGCGTTGCCCGGCGGCTTTTCGTTTTGCTGGCGCAGATGGTGGAAGGTCTGCGTGACCGTCGTGCGCGCGTTGTCTGCGTAAATCTCGATGGAATCCCCAATGCGATTGGCAGGCCAGAAGCCGACTACACCATTCGCGCTCAGCCACTTTTCCTCGACGATCTGCTTAAGCATGATCTGCGCATTGGCGAACACTTCGCTTGCCGCCTCGCCGACAGTCGCGTCTTCCAGTATCTGCGGATAGGTTCCCCACAAATCCCAGGTTTGAAAGAACGGTCCCCAGTCGATGAATGGCACCAGCTCCTCGAGGGGATAGTTCGACAGCGCCTTGGGGCCAATAAACGACGGCGTTGGCGGCTGATAATTTGACCAGTCAATTTTGGCTGCGTTATTCCTTGCCGCCGGGAGCGTGACGAGTTTCACGCCCTTTTTATTCGCGTGCTGCTCGCGCACCTTCACGTAGTCTTCACGCACGCTGGCGACGTAGTTTTCCTTGAGGTCATCAGACAAGAGATTGCTGCAAACGCCGACGGCCCGCGAGGCATCCGGCACCCACACAATCGGGCCGCGATAGAAGGGTTCGATTTTCACTGCCGTGTGCGTGCGCGAGGTGGTTGCACCGCCGATCAACAACGGAATCGTGAAACCGAGGCGCTCCATTTCCTTGGCCACATGGCTCATCTCTTCCAGCGAAGGCGTGATCAATCCTGAGAGACCGATGATGTCGGCTTTCTCCTTGATGGCGGCATCGAGAATCCGCTCGCAGGACACCATCACACCCAGATCAACCACATCGTAGTTATTGCATTGCATGACTACGCCGACAATATTCTTGCCGATGTCGTGCACATCACCTTTGACGGTCGCCATCACGACCTTGCCCTTGGCTTTCGAATTTTCCGAGCCCATCAGGCGTTTTTCTTCTTCGATGAAGGGGATCAAATGCGCCACCGCCTGCTTCATCACGCGCGCCGATTTCACCACCTGTGGCAGGAACATCTTGCCCGCGCCGAACAGATCGCCGACCACACCCATACCATCCATCAGGGGACCTTCGATTACATTGATAGGACGGCCACCAGCGGCCTTTATCTGCAAGCGCGATTCCTCGGTATCAACGACTATGTATTCGGTGATGCCGCGCACGAGCGCATGCGTGAGGCGCTTGCCGACGGGCTCGCTGCGCCACGCCAAATCTTCAATCTGTTCCTTTTTTTGACCTTTGAATCGATCCGCGAATTCAACCAGTCGTTCGGTCGCGTCATTGCGCCGATTGAACAGCACGTCTTCAACGCATTCGAGCAACTCTTTCGGAATATCGTCATAAACACCAAGCTGCCCCGCATTGACGATACCCATCGTCATGCCCACTTTGCCAGCGTGATAGAGGAACGCGGTGTGAATCGCTTCGCGCACCGGATCATTGCCACGGAACGAGAACGAGACATTCGACACGCCGCCACTTACCTTGGCATACGGCAAATTTTTGCGTATCCATTCAGTAGCACGAATGAAATCCATGCCGTAGTTCGCATGCTCTTCAATGCCAGTGGCGACGGCAAAGATATTTGGGTCGAAGATTATGTCTTCAGCGGGGAAGCCGACTTCCTCGGTCAAGATCTTGTATGAGCGCGCGCAGATTTCGATCTTGCGCTCATAGCTATCGGCCTGACCCTTTTCGTCGAACGCCATCACGATTGCAGCGGCGCCATAACGACGGCACAGCTTGGCGTGCTTGATGAATTCCGGAATGCCTTCCTTCATCGAAATGGAGTTGACAATGGCCTTGCCCTGCACGCATTTCAGGCCCGCCTCGATCACGCTCCACTTCGAGCTATCGATCATGATCGGCACGCGCGAAATATCGGGCTCGCTCGCAATCAAATTCATAAACTTCGTCATGGCCGCCTGCGAGTCGAGCATCGCTTCGTCCATATTGATGTCGATCACCTGCGCGCCGCTCTCAACCTGCTGACGCGCAACCGTGAGTGCGGCGTCGTAATCGCCATTCAGGATCAGCTTTGCGAATGCGCGCGACCCGGTCACGTTGGTCCGTTCGCCCACATTTACAAACAGCGAGTCATCGCCGATATTGACCGGCTCCAATCCGGACAGGCGCAAGCGCTTCTCAATCTCGGGGACAGCGCGAGGCGTGAACGGTGCGACGATTTCTGCGATGGCCTTGATGTGTTCCGGCGTGGTGCCGCAACAACCGCCAGTGACATTTAGCCAGCCACTGGTAGCCCATTCGCGGATGAACGCCGCTGTTTCGGAAGGCAACTCATCGTATTCCGCCATCGCATTCGGCAAACCAGCATTGGGATGCGCCGAGACGCGGCAATCAGCGATGCGCGCCAGGTCTTCGATGTGTGGGCGCAATTCCTTCGCGCCCAGCGCGCAGTTGAAGCCGATGGAGATCGGATTGGCGTGACGTACCGAATTGTAAAAGGCCTCCACCACCTGACCCGATAACGTGCGCCCTGATGCATCGGTGATCGTGCCGGAAATCATGATCGGCAAGCGC
>JANOQY010000546.1:0-3594 GCA_031414995.1 Betaproteobacteria bacterium | reverse complement strand
AGCACTGGCCGACAACGATAAAGCGGCAGAGCAACAAGCCGCCGCCGCGCAGCCGTATGTGCGCAACGATATCAAGGTTGGTCGCAATGAACCGTGCTGGTGCGGCTCAGGCAAGAAATTCAAGCAGTGCCATGGGAAATTGACGTAGAACGCCCACCTCACCCCCGACCCCTCTCCCAGTGGGGAGAGGGGAGCAAAATGTTCCCTTCTCCCGGAAGCGGGAGAAAGGGCTAGGGTTGAGGGTGGGCGGGCCTTTTCAGCCAAATATGCCCGTAAAGCCGCACCAGTGCTAGAGTTTTAATATTCCATGATCGCCTTCAACGACGCCCTGAAAGTATTCGAAACCAAAGACGCCGCCCACCATGCGAGCGCGCTGTTTCAGGAAGCGTTCAACAATACGTTCCCCGTGCCGGTGGCGTATCGCATTCTTGAAACGCAGATCCAGCCCGAAGATTGGCGGCAATATGTGGCCATGTACACGTGGCCGGACGGCACCGCAGAGTGCGTCGGCTTCTGCAATTTCGTAAAGTATAAAGACGTTTATCTTGAGGGCGGGCTGGCGGTACAAAAAAACTTCTACCGCAGGTTGATGAAGGAACATTTTGCAGAATGCTCCGCGCGTGGTGGCATCGCGCAAATTGTGATGGAGACTGCAGTAACTGAACTGACCGATTGTGCGGCATGGTTCGGCTACTGCGGCGACCCGAAAGCACTGCGGGTCGATTTGCGGGTGGGATATGTCCGCACCGCGCATCCGTACCTGATCGTGAAGTGGATGCGCACCTTGCCTGCGACGGAGAAGCAAGCCTGGATTGACGAGGTCACGCGAATCGGGCAATTCTAGCCAAAACTATTCACAACGGCACCTGAATTCCTTCGTGCAAATTGGAGCCGCAATGCCGTCGCCGGTCGGCCCGTCAGCTTTGCCTTGCCGGTTGCCTACTGTCGGATGGATAGCAAATGAATTTCAGTTCCCGTCTAAATCGATTTTTCCGGTTTTGCATTGCAGGACTCGGCAATACAGCCGTCCACTACTTAATCGCGTTGTGCGCATTTGAGTTTGCTGGTTTCGCGATGCCCATCGCTAATCTGCTTGGTTGTGTCGTCGCAACACTTCTTTCGTACTTCGTTAACTCTCGGTTTGTGTTTCGTGAGAGTACCAGCGTGCGCAAATTTGCGCGCTTTGTGTTGGTCAACACAGTGGTTCTGGCCTTCGCATACTTTGCAGGTGCCGTCGTCGCGCAGTTGCAGTGGCCAATAGCGATCGCTGTGGTTCTGACTAGCGCTTTTGGCGTGACTGTCGGATTCGCTGCGCACTCGCTCATCACCTTCCGAGGTGACCATCAAAAACAGCTACGACAATGAATCTGTGGGCCGTTCTTGCGCTGTTTGTCATTCCTTGAGAAGTACGTCCATAAAGTGAATCAAGTTGCTGCAGCTAACGCATCTATAATCCAACATCATGCTAGACAATATTAAATATCCCACGCTGGACAGGATTAAAATACCGCGCCATGCGTACGGTCAATTAACGCAGATATTATTTTGACTGCCAACACGAACCCCACAATTTCTATCGTCGTGCCGTGTCACAACGAGGCGCGGTCGTTGCAGAGTTTTATGCGGGCGACAAACGCCGCACTAGAAACCATTGCTGACGCATCGTTCGAGTTTGTGTTTATCGACGACGGCAGTACTGACGCCACGTTGCCGACGCTGATGGCACTTGCCCACGCTGATCCTCGCATCCGTATCCTTGAACTATCGCGCAACTTCGGCAAGGAGGCCGCGCTTACAGCAGGGATCGACTTCGCATCGGGAGATGCTGTCATCCCAATTGATGCGGATTTGCAAGACCCACCTGCAGTTATTGCCGCCCTTGTCGAAAAGTGGCGTGAAGGTTACGAGGTGGTTTTAGCCCAACGCATTAATCGAAATACCGACTCGCTTTTCAAGCGCGTCACCGCACATGTGTTCTATCGCCTGCACAACACGCTTGCCGATCATGCGATTCCGGAAAATGTCGGCGACTTTCGACTGATGGATCGTAAGGTGATTGATGAATTGAAGCGTTTTCCGGAGCGCGGTCGCTTTATGAAAGGGCTGTTCGCATGGGTAGGATTTCGTACTGCCACCGTGGCATACGAGCGTGCGCCGCGCATTGCTGATGCATCTAAATTTGGATTCTGGCGGCTGTGGAATTTTGCACTGGAGGGCATTACAGGGTTCAGCACGTTACCGCTTCGAGTGTGGACTTACCTCGGCTTCAGTGTTTCGTTCTGCGCCTTGGTTTATGGAGTCTTCATGTTAGTTCGCACGCTCCTTTATGGCAATGATGTACCAGGCTATGCCTCGCTCATGGTGTCGGTCATGTTTCTGGGAGGCTTGCAACTGATGGGTCTGGGTGTCATCGGGGAATACGTCGGTCGGGTACATCAGGAATCGAAAGGTCGTCCGATCTATATCGTGCGGCGCACGTTTCCGGTCAATGCCGATCATCGCGCCTAGACGCGACTTCTTGTCTACGCCTTCCACACCGGTAGCCGACCAGCGCTGGCAAGACGCAGCCATGATCGCTGCACTCATGCTTGCTTACATCGCGAGCTATGCTTTCGTTTCTGCTATTCCAGACACGAATCGCGACATGTTTCTGGCGCAGGGCATCGTCAGCGGACGCCATTACCCACTGGAAGGCCCAATTCTGGGCGGCGCAATGCACCTGGGTCCAATCTGGTATTACCTGATGGCAATACCACTGGCGGCCACCTCCTCTTGGCTGGCGGCTACGTTGTTTGTTGGTGTTGTAGCTAGCCTCAAATTTCCGTTGGCGTATCTGTGCGGCAAGAAGCTAATCGACGCGCGCTTTGGCTTGCTATGGGCTTTGTTGTTGGCATTGCCCGGCTGGCACGACTACGAGCGTCTCACAGTATTCAACCCAAATCCTGCTGCTGCCTTCGCGCTTGGCCTTGCGTATTTGGCTATCCGATTCAGACCGACGCCACCGTCATACCCGGCGTTGCTCGGATGCGGTCTACTGCTTGGTATCGCGATTCACATACACCCAACGGTTGCAATCGCAGGATTGCTGCCACTCGCAGCGATTTTCTCTCAGGCGGCGGTATCACCATGGCCAGTCACACGGTTCTATCAACTCACCTGCTTCGGTTTAGGTGCGCTGATTCCTTTCGTGCCATATGTGGCCAGTCAATTTTTACTTGGCTACCCAGACGCAGTCAGCGCCAATGCGTATATGCAGCAATCTCTTGCGTGGACTAATTGGTCAAAATTACCTTTGATGCTGTGGGGTTTGTTCGTGGTCGGCCCCTATCTTGCGCTCCGCTACATTGCCCAACTACCGGGCGTGTTTCTGGTGTTGGCCTGCGCGATGATAGCAACCATATATGCAGCAACTGCAATAGGTCTTTTGCGGCTTGCACGTAGTTCGAGACACGGTCGAATCGTGCTAATCGTTGCGCTAGCAGGGGCTTTCGCTGCGTTTGCCTGGGTCCTGGTATTGCGAACAAATACACCAGCTTATTTCACGTTTTGGCTGGCACCCATTTGTGCCGGTGTCGTCGCGCTTGGGCTAACGCA
>JANOQY010000545.1:0-2545 GCA_031414995.1 Betaproteobacteria bacterium | reverse complement strand
CCCCAGTAGTTCGCCTTGCCGCGCGTGACCATGTCATGCATCGCAAACACCGTTTCTTCCAGCGGCGTGTTTGGATCGGGGCGATGACAATAAGCGATATCGACATAGTCGAGCTGAAGGCGTTTTAGCGATGCATCGATTGCCTGCATCAGATATTTCCGGTTCAGCGTATTTTTTTCGTTCACGCCTTCGCCAAACTTGGGCGGCAGCCCCCAAAAAAATTTGGTGGTGACGACATACGTCAATCGGTCCCAACCGAGTTTTTTCAGGGCCAGTCCCATCAGTTCTTCGGACTTGCCGCTTGCGTAAACTTCGGCGTTGTCAAAAAAATTCACGCCATGATCGCGCGCGGCCGCCATCAAATTGAGCGCGGCTGATTCGTCGAGTTGATTGCCGTACGTGATCCAGCTACCAAAGGAGAGGGCGGAGACGCGCAGACCAGCACGCCCAAGACGTCGATATTCCATGGTTATTTTTCCTTTTCTGCGTCGAGATCCTGATACGGATTAACGATGATCACGCGGGTGCGTTTGGGGCCGGAGGCGAATCGTTCCAGCTTCACCAGTACCGGGTAAAGTTCTTCCAGTTTGGCGCGCGCTAGTGCTTCGTCATGGAACAACAGCAATTCGCCTGACTTAGATTTCACATCGTGCCAATCCTGCGGTTTGCTATCGTTTTCTTGTACTTGTAGTTTGTAGGTTGGCATGGGGATGTTTTGGGTCTTCTCTGGTTGAGTGTTCACAACAACGATAGCACGTTGCGTTTAATAATTCTCTTGTAGCGCCAGCGGCGACAATGGCTGCGAAAGCAGAAAGCCCTGCGCTTCTTCGCAGCCCGCTGCCAACAAGAAATCCAGCTGTGCGTCGTGCTCCACGCCTTCGGCAACAACACGCATGCCCAGACTTTTCGCCAGACTGATGATGCCGCGCGTGATTGCGGCGTCGTCAGGGTCGGTGGTGATGTCTCGTACAAAGGATTGATCGATTTTGAGCTTACCGATGTCGAAGCGCTTGAGATATCCCAGATTCGAGTAACCAGTGCCGAAATCATCGACGACCAGACGAAAACCATTGGCTCCCAACTCATAGAGCGTGCTCATCGTAGCGTCACCCTCGCTGACGAGCGCGGTTTCGGTCAGCTCAATTTCCACGTCGGTCGCGGTAAGCCCGTTCTCGGTGATGGCTGCCAGCAACACATCAACCAGCCGGCGCGTTTTGAACTGCACGGCTGAAACATTGATCGTCATCGGGAAATGATCGAGACCAGCTTCGCGCCATAGGCGCAATTGTCCAATCGCTTCCGTCGCGATCCATTCGCCAATGGCAACGATGAGACCGGTTTCTTCGGCGACTGGAATGAAGCGCGCTGGTGGGACGGCCCCGAGTATTTCGCTGTTCCAGCGCAGCAATGCTTCCACACCGACGATTCGCCGTTCGGGCAGATGAAAAATCGGCTGGTAGACAAGAGAAAACTCATTGCGCTGTAACGCACGGCGCAATGCATTCTCGATTGACAATCGTTCAACAATTTTTTCGTTCATCTCGGCGCGGAAGAAGCTGAACTGATTGCGACCCTCGGCCTTGGAGTGATACATCGCAAGGTCCGCGTTCTTGATCAGGCTTTCAAGGTCCGCGCCATCGTCCGGCCAGATGGTGATGCCGATAGAGGGCGTCACGGTCAGTTCGTGCCCTTCAATATGATAGGGGCTGGCCAGACTATCGAGAATCAGGCTGGTAATGGCGGCGAGGTCGTTGATCTCGGCAACACCGGGCAGCAGCACGATGAATTCATCGCCACCGTAACGCGAGACGGTGTCGGTCGTGCGCATCGACTGCGTGAGCCTACTGGCGGTTTCGATCAGAATCTGGTCGCCAATATGGTGGCCCAGCGAATCGTTGATATTCTTGAAACGGTCGAGATCGATGAATAACAACGAGATACCGTTCCGGTTGCCCTTATCGTTATCGTTACGCGCGCCACTGCCATTGCGTCCTGCCTGACGCACCGCGAAATCGAAACGTGCGGAAAGCAGTAACCGGTTCGGCAGTCCGGTCAGAAAATCGAATTCCGCCAAGTCGCGTATGTGCGCTTCGGTGCGTTTTTTTTCGGTGATGTCACTACCTACTCCGCGATAACCGACGAATACGCCACGCGCGTTGAATACGGGATCGCCGGAAACACTGCCCCAAAAAATACCACCGTCTGTTTTGGCATATGCGTACTGGAAATCGCGGAAGGGCTCATGCGCCTCAACACGTTGGCGGTGTTCATCCATCTGCTCACGCGTAATGCCAATATAGGGGATGTCCCAGCGCGCGAGGCCGTAACGATCTTCAGGATCAACGCCGGTGGAACGCCTCATGCCGCCGGATATGTGTTTGAACCTAAGATATTCGTCTTGTTCCCAATACCAATCCGATGACATTTCGAGCAAACTTTTGAAGCGTTGTTCGCTAAGCGCAAGCTTCTCCTCGGCCTTTTTGCGCGCGGTAATATCGAGCCTGAAACCAATGATGCCGCCGTCTGCGGTTTTACGATCAGAGAC
>JANOQY010000544.1:0-3368 GCA_031414995.1 Betaproteobacteria bacterium | reverse complement strand
GGTGGCCAACGATTTCAAGCGCACGCCGCTGTTGAAGATATTCAATCGTTCATAGCTCACCTGCGCGCGCGAGCCGGTGTTGGTGCTGTAGCCGGCACCAAGGCCAATTTTCTGGCGCGTGTTTTCGACGATGGTGACAATGATCGGCGCGACACTGCCGCCCAATGAGGTCACATCGGCTTCGGCACTCACATCAGCGCGCAGAAAATAACCGGTGTCCAGCAAGCGCTGCTGAAATTCGAGCAACTTAGCTTGGTCGTATACATCGCCCGGTGAAATGGGATTCAAATTGCTGATGAGCGTCAGTGGATAGCGCTTAAGGCCGGTCACCGTGAGCGCCCCAAATTTGATTGCCGGCCCGCTGTTGACTTCAACCTTCAACACCACTTCACCCGTCTGTACATTGACCTCGGCGCGGCTGTCGGTAATCACCGCTGACGGGTAGCGGATCAAGATCAGTTGCTGCAGGAGTTTTCGCTTGGCGGCCTCCCAGGTCGCCTGCCGAAACACATCGCCTTTGTGTAACAGCCAGCTTGCTTGTAATTCGTCGGTTGTCGGCGTTTCGGTTTGGGGTGCGGTGCCGAGTGCGCCAGCAAACGAGAGTTGCACATCGTTCACATGCACCAGCGCGTTGAGTTCTATGCTGAACCGCACAATCCATGTGGTGCCATCGCGTTCCATTTTGACGTCAATGGTTGGCGTGTAGTAGCCCTCGGTTGATACCAGCGTTTCAATCTCAACTTTTGCTTCATCGACCAGACGCTTGAGTTGTGCTTCATCGATCAGCTCGGCGCTGCGCCATTTAATCAGCGATAAATTTTCCTGAATCAGCGCCTTGAAGTTGCGAGGCGCGTCGATCACTACCTTATAGTCGATCTGTTGCGCCGTCGCCTCTGCGGACATCAGCAAAAAGGCGATGAAGGTGCAATGCAGGATGGTGGAGGCGAGCGATCTCAATGGGGAATATTGTTTTGCGGCTTTGAGGGAAGAAGCGAGAAACGACTGCCATTGGAGGAACACAAAAGCGTTCGGTTCCATCGTTTCTTGCAGAAGCGGCAATGGCAGGAGTGTACACGGGGCTTGCGTGGGGGTAGGACTACACGATATTAGAGAATTGATGAAACTCTATATCTGGCGGGGTTTTTCAGGCATTTTGTGCCTGCGAGCCCCACGTATGCTTGAGTTTAATTAATTTTTGCTGGCAGACTAATAATCTCCGCCCTGAAAAGACTGATACCCGCCGCCATTCCCATTACCCGAACGATAGCGCCGCGATGGCGGTGGTGGCGGCAGCATATTTGTCGTCTCGTATTCGAGATCAACATTTGACGGCGTGAGCCAACGATACAAATCTTCGAGCAGCGGATCCGTGACCCGCACGCGCCATTTGTCCGGCAGCGTGATTGGTACAACACCCACCCCATTGTCGTAGCGAATATTGATCACGCAGCTATCGGGCTGGTTGGCCACGTGCTGCGAAAGTATCTGCCGCAATTTATTGCTGTCAGCCTGACCGTTCATCGAGAGCGTCATCGAACGCACATGACGGCGCGCATCTTCGATACCCAACATCTCATCGACGATTACCCGCATGCCGCCTGAGAAATCATCAATGCTCACGGTTCCGCGAATGATCAGCGGCTGGTCGTCAACCATCACCGTGCGTTTTTTATCGAACACTTCGTTGTAAATGACAGCCTCAATCCGCGCCGTGCCGTCATCGATGGTGATCACGCACATGCGGCCACGCTTGCCGTTGCGTACGCGCTGGTCAATCAGGATGCCCGCCATTAATACAGGATCATCTTTGGGTTGCACATCGACCAACCGCGTTTTCACGAATTGGCGAATCTCGCGCTCGTAGCTCGTGAAGGGGTGTCCGGAAAGATAAAAGCCCAGCGCCAGTTTTTCATGTCTCAGACGCTCGCGCTCACCCCAAAGCTGCACTTTCACCGGCGTTAGCACTTCCAAACCGCCTGATGTCGCATCACCAAACAGATTCTCCTGCTGCGCATCCCGATCCGCTTTATCGGCCAGTTCGATCGCCTGCGGAAGCGAGGCCAACAAACCTGCACGATTGGCGTCCATCGCATCGAACGCGCCGGCTTTGATCAGAGCCTCCATCGCCCGACGATTTACGGTATGACGATCAACACGTTTCACAAAATCCAGCAAATCTTTAAACAACCCTTTGGCTGCGCGCGCACTGACGATGTTTTCAATCGCGCCATGGCCGGTCCCCTTCACTGCGCCCAAGCCGTACTGGATGGTCTTGCGATCCGTCGCGACAAAGCGATAGGTGCCAGTATTGATGTTCGGTGCCAGTACGTTCAGCTTATTGGCTTTCGTGTCGTCGAACAACTGTTGCACCTTGTCGGTGAAATCCATCACGCACGACAAGTTGGCTGCCATGAAAGCTGCGCCGTGATTGGCTTTCAGGTAGGCCGTCAGGTAACCCAGGTAGGCGTACGGCGCGGAGTGGGATTTATTGAGTCCATAGCCGGCAAATTTCTCCATCGCGTCATACAGGGCTTTTGCGTTAGCCGATGAAACACCGTTCTGCGCGGCACCCATGCCAAAGATGGCACGATGCTTGGCCATCTCTTCCGCTTTCTTTTTACCCATCGCGCGCCGCAACAAATCCGCGCCACCCATCGAGTAGCCGCCGATCTCGCGCGCGATCTGCATCACCTGTTCCTGATACACCATCACGCCGTAGGTCGGACCGAGGATGGGTTTCAAAATCGCCTCCAGCTTGGCATCTGGATATTCGACTTTCGCTTTACCGGTCTTGCGGTCACAGTAGTCCGGAATCGATTCCATCGGGCCTGGACGATAGAGAGCGTTCAGCGCGATCAGATCTTCGAGCCGATCCGGGCGTGCGCGAATCAACATATCGCGCATGCCCTTCGATTCAAACTGGAAGATGGCGACGGTATTACCGCGCGTGAAAATTTCGAATGAGCCGGGATCGTTGAGCGGTACCTTGTCCATATCGAAATGGTCATCACCGGGATTGGCATTGAGCGCGTGAATATTGCGCTCGGCCTCTTCCAGAATCGTCAGCGTGGTGAGCCCCAGAAAGTCGAACTTCACCAAGCCAACCGCTTCGACATCATCCTTGTCGTATTGCGAGACCACCGAGTCCGATCCATCCGCAACATACAGTGGCGTGAAATCCGTGAGCGGCCCCGGCGCGATCAACACACCACCCGCATGCATGCCGACGTTGCGGGCGATGCCTTCGAGCTTCACGGCCAGCGTCAACAGCTCATCGACTTCTTCTTCCACCTTGCGTTTTTCATTGAACTGCGGCTCAAGCTCCATCGCCAGCTTCAAGGTAATGCCCAACTGATTAGGAATCAGCT
>JANOQY010000543.1:0-1527 GCA_031414995.1 Betaproteobacteria bacterium | reverse complement strand
TGAAGGTGCAGATGAAGTGTTTGGTGGTTACGATTTGTTCAAGGAGGCGAAGATTCGCCGCTTTTTGGCGCGCTCGCCGGGGTCCACTTCGCGGTCACGCATCCTTGAGCGGCTTTACCCCTACCTGAAAAATTCGCCAGCTGATGGCAGGGCTCGCGCGTTGACGCAGGCATTTTTTCGCGATGGGTTGGAGCACGTTGACCAACCGTACTTTGCACACATTCCGCGATGGACCACCACGCGACGTATCAGTCAATTTTTCTCACGTGAAACACAAGACGTTATTGGCAACTGGGATCCGTACGCCGCCATCATGGCAACGCTGCCAGACGGCATGGACCGGTGGAAACCGCTGTCGCGGGACCAGTATGTCGAGGCGCACACGCTGATGTCCGGGTATTTGCTTTGCTCGCAGGGGGATCGCGTCGCGATGGCCAATTCGATCGAGGGGCGTTTTCCGTTTCTCGATCATCGTGTGATCGAATTTGCTAACCGGCTCCCCCCGCAGTTGAAATTGCGTGGGCTCACCGAAAAATATCTACTCAAGAAATCGATGACCGGCCTGCTACCTGAATCGGTGCGCACGCGGCCAAAGCAGCCCTATCGCGCGCCAGACAGCCAGAGTTTTTTCAATGCAGGTCGAGCAGTGGATTACGTCGCCGAACTACTCAGTCCATCGAAAATATCTCGCGCTGGCTATTTCGATGGCATTGCGACGACCAAACTATTTGAAAAATGTCGCACGGGACGTGCCATAGGATTCGCCGACAACATGGCATTCGTGGCAATTTTATCCACGATGCTGCTACACGAACAGCTCGTCCTTGGTCATGATATGAGCGCGGTAGCGCATACTTCTGCTTTGCCCTCGCCAGCAGGCTGAGGATACGATTCGCGGGCCTCCATGCTGCTCCACCATTTTTTTGACGACACAACACATCGTTTGCCTGACAAAGTCGCGCTGATTTGCGATGGCCAGCGAGTCACCTATGCCAAACTCGATAAACGCGTAGACCAACTAGCAAGGATGTTGCGCGCGCGCGGCATTGAACGTGGCGAACGCGTGGCACTTTTTCTGGATAACAGTCTGGAAATGGTCGTCGGCGTATTTGCTGCACTTCGCATCGGCGCGGTCCTCATGCCTGTCAATCCATTGACCAAACACGACAAACTTACCTTCGTGCTAAACGACGCGCGCGCAAGTGCGCTAATTACAAGTGTTGCACTCAGCGGAGTATGGTCTTCTGCATTGGCCGCCAATGCGTCGATCCGCACCTGCGTAGTCGTGACCGATGCCGGTAAAGATCATTCCGGTAATGAGCTGTCAGATCGATGTGTTCGCTATCCATTACCCAATGAGCCGATCCTAGATGTAGATCTCGCAGATCACATCATCGATCAAGATCTCGCAGGCATCATCTATACATCTGGCTCGACGGGTAACCCGAAGGGCGTGATGCTGACCCATCGCAATATGGTTTCAGCGGCGCGCTCGGTGGGCGGCTATCTTGGCCTCATGCAAAACGA
>JANOQY010000542.1:0-8196 GCA_031414995.1 Betaproteobacteria bacterium | reverse complement strand
TGGCGCAATTGCATCGCAAAACGACCGGATTACCTGGATTGGCAAGGCAGCCGATGCGCCGATGGCAGATGCGGAGATCGTGCACGATTGCGCGGGAGCATTGCTGACACCGGGTTTGATCGATTGCCACACGCATCTCGTCTTCGCTGGTAATCGCGCGCAGGAATTTGAAATGCGCCTGCAAGGTGCCAGCTACGAAGCTATCGCCAGCGCCGGTGGCGGTGTTCTTTCCACGGTGCGCGCCACGCGTGAAGCGGCAGAGTTAGAGCTTTTCGATCAAAGCGAGCCGCGCCTGCACGCGTTGATGCGCGAAGGTGTGACGACGATTGAAATCAAATCCGGATATGGACTCGATCTGGAATCGGAGCGAAAAATGTTGCGGGTCGCCCGCGAACTGGGCCATCGCAATGCGATCAATGTGGTGACGACATTTCTTGGATTGCATGCGTTGCCGCCTGAGTTTGCCGGTCGTGCCGATGCGTATGTCGAATACGTCTGCAATGAAATATTGCCGGGCATTGCGAGAGAAAAACTTGCCGATGCGGTTGATGCCTTTTGCGATCAGATCGGTTTCACGCGAGCGCAAACGCAGCGCTTTTTTGAAGCTGCTGCAAGACTCGGTCTGCCGATAAAGCTGCATGCCGAACAATTGTCCAACCAACACGGTGCGGCGTTGGCCGCCGATTTCAGCGCACTGTCTGCCGACCATCTTGAACACCTCGACGATGCAGGCGTGGAAGCAATGGCGAAGGCCGGTACCGTCGCTGTGCTACTGCCCGGTGCGTTCTATGTATTACGCGAAACCAAACTTCCACCGATTGATGCGCTGAGAAAATCGGGTGTGCCGATTGCGGTCGCAAGCGATCTCAATCCCGGCACCTCCCCCATTGTTTCGCTGCAAGCGAATATGCATCTGGCATGCACTTTGTTCAGATTGACGCCAACCGAGGTGCTACGCGGCGTTACCGTCAATGCAGCGCGCGCGCTGGGATTGCAACATGACTGCGGTTCGTTGGCAGTGGGCCAGCGGGCGGATTGGTGTCTTTGGGACATCGGCTCGCCGGCAGAACTTTGTTACTGGATGGGCGGCGTCAGACCGCAACGCATTGTCGCCAATGGACGAGAACGAAAATGAGTGTCGCCGCAAATCTTTGGCAGATTGAACGCGGCGTGCCCGGTGTGCCGGATACGCCGCTGATCGTGAACGTGCCGCACGCAGGCACCTATTTGCCGCCAATCATTGCGCAGATGCTCACAGCAGCGGGTGCATGTGTGCCCGATACCGATTGGCACGTCGAAAAACTCTACGACCTTGTCCCGGCAATGGGTGGGACATTGATGACCGCGACCCACTCACGTATCGTCGTTGATTTGAATCGCGACCCCTCCGGCGACGCGCTATATCCCGGTGCCAGCAATACCGAAATTTGCCCGACCGCCACTTTCCATGATGAGCCCATTTACCAGCCGGGGCTGCAACCTGATGCTGCCGTTATCGCATCGCGTGTTGAGCAGTATTGGCAGCCTTATCACCGACAGCTTTCTGTCGAAATCGCGCGTATCAAAGCGCGCCATGGCATCTGTGTTTTGCTCGATGGACATTCCATCGTTAGTGAGGCACCGCGGTTTTTTGCAGGTCGGTTGCCGGACTTGAATCTTGGCACGGCGGATGGCAAAAGTTGTGACCCCGCACTGGCGAATGCGGCGATTCACTTGCTGTCGCATGCAGATGGATTCACTGCGGTACATAATGGACGCTTCAAAGGCGGCTATATCACGCGGCATTACGGTGTGCCCGCTGATGGCGTGCATGCGCTGCAACTGGAAATGGCGCAGATTTGTTATGTGGATGAAACGCAGCCACATCAATACGATGTTTTGCGTGCCTCGCGATTGAAGGCGGTATTGAAAGTATTGTGTGAACAGTTGCTGACAACGTGCGCGGCACTTGGCGCGGAAGTAAAAAAATAGGATCATTGCTGATGGCCATTCCTGCACCCGCACCGAAAATCGCATCGACCAAACCAGTTTTCGCCGCTCCGGTGCTAGAGCCGGTCGGACGTAACAAAACCGAACGTCGCGTGACCCTGCCGGAGGTACTGACGGCACTGGTCGAAGATGGTTACATTCCGCAAGACGAAGCTGATCGGGCGTTGAAAGATTGGCGCACCACGCCATCGGACGCGCATCCGCTCGTGATCGCTGTAAACGCAAAACTGAAATCGCTAAAGCCACCGCAACGCAACCTCGATATCGAGCGCCTGACCGAATGGATGGCCGGCCGCGTTGAGCTGGCGTATTACCACATCGATCCGCTGAAAATAGACATGCGCGCGGTGACCGATGTGATGTCGTCTGATTACGCCTCCAGGCGCAATATTTTGCCCGTGGAAGTTCGCGGTCGGGATGTGGTCATCGCGACCAGTGAACCATTCATGTCCGCCTGGCAGCGCGAGCTTGGCGATATGTTGAAATTCAATATTAAGGTCGTGATCGCCAACCCGCAGGATATCGCGCGTTATGTTGGCGAGTTCTACAACCTTGCACGATCGGTCAAGCGCGCCGAAAAAAATGATGGCGGCGCTGGACGCATCAACGACTTTGAGCAACTGGTCGAACTCGGCAAAGCCGGGCGCACGCTCGATGCCAACGACCATCACATCGTCACTCTCGTTGATTGGCTCTGGCAGTACGCGTTCGACCAGCGCGCGTCAGACATTCACGTAGAGCCGCGTCGCGATGTCGCCATCGTGCGGTTTCGTATTGATGGCGTGTTACATCAGGTTTATCAGGTGCCCGCCACGGTAGCAGTGGCGATGACCTCGCGCATCAAGATTCTGGGGCGTATGGACGTGGTGGAAAAGCGTCGCCCGCAGGATGGGCGCATCAAGACGCGCATGCCCGATGGTCAGGAGATTGAATTGCGCTTATCCACGCTGCCAACCGCGCACGGCGAAAAACTGGTGATGCGGATTTTCGATCCCGATGTGCTGGTGCGTGATTTCTCTGAGCTAGGGTTTTCGCCGGAAGACTACGAGAAATGGCAAACGCTGATCGCCAATCCCGGCGGCATTGTGCTCGTGACCGGCCCGACCGGCTCAGGTAAAACCACCACGCTCTATTCGACGCTGAAGCAGCTCGCCACACCCGAAGTCAATGTCTGCACGATTGAAGATCCAATCGAAATGATCGAGGGCTCGCTCAACCAGATGCAGGTGCAGGCGCAGATCGATCTGGGTTTTGCCGAAGGGGTGCGCGCCTTGATGCGGCAGGACCCGGACATCATCATGATCGGGGAGATACGCGATCTCGAAACGGCGGAAATGGCGATCCAGTCAGCACTCACGGGCCATCTGGTGCTCTCCACGTTGCACACCAACGATGCGCCGACTGCAGTCGCGCGGCTTTTGGATCTCGGCGCGCCAGCTTATCTGTTGACGTCCACACTGCTGGGCGTAATGGCGCAACGGCTGGTGCGAACGTTGTGCCCGCATTGCAAAGAGAAAGTCGCGTTCGATGACCCAGTGCAGATCAAGATCTGGCACGAAACGGTCGCGCCTTGGAAAGGCGAGGCACCGACGCACATTTACAAACCCGTCGGCTGCCTGGAATGTCGTAACACCGGCTACATGGGGCGTATCGGTATCTACGAAATCCTGCTGATGACGTCCGAATTGAAAAAACTCATTACCGACAGAACTGATCTGGCTGCCGTCCGCGCGGAAGCGTATCGATCAGGCATGAAACCGCTGCGCTTATCGGGTGCGATGAAAGTCGCGCAAGGCATTACGACGATGGAAGAAGTATTGAAGGTTGCACCGTCGGCGTGATGCTGTCCGGCGGCGTCAGTGGGAGTAGGCCCAATATCAGCGATCAGTAATAGGAATGTAGGTTGGGTTAGACGCGCAGCGTCGTAACCCAACAATGGTCGCAACTACCGGGAACGCGTTGGGTTACGGCTACGCCTAACCCAACCTACGAGCTGATCCTCTTGTCGGAAATTATCCGAGGTCCCGGTTGTTCCCAATTACGTTCGCGTAACTGATGTAGGATGCGTTCAGACTGCTCGGGCCGCATGTGTTTTTTCACACTTTTGTTAGTACCATCAATTCACATGGCACATTGATTGAAACCCGCGCCTGTCAAGGGTTTCAAGGCAGCTGGTTCCGGGAAGTTAGACACCAACCGGGATGGTAGACAGCGATTTGGTGTCGAAAACTAGTTATGCGTCATGGAATTGACTGCGCAATTTGTGACTGACAACGAACTGGGAAGTCGGATTATCAAGGTCAATCATGCTGGCGAGCATGGTGCGGTCAATATCTATGCTGGCCAAATTCTCATGGCTCGACTTACAGCACGCAATCTTGTTTCAGACCTCACTACGTTCAAGTCTCACGAGGAAAGACACCGCGCCGTATTCCACGCGGAGCTACAACGGCGGGCACGACCGCGTTGTCGGAGTTATTGGTTGTGCGGCATTGGTGGTTTTGTGCTTGGACTTGTCACAGGTCTTCTTGGTTCGAGCGCCATTGCGGCGACGACTGTCGCTGTTGAGAGTGTTGTTCTCCGCCATCTTGAGCAGCAACTGGTACTCTTGCGTGGTATCGATCCCGCAGCAATTGCGGCAATCTCGTCCATCGTCACCGAGGAACGACAACACCATGATCTGTCGGCATCACATATTTCAGTCGACAAGTTTTGGCCAAAGGTGCTCACGCCCATCGTCTCCGCGTCGACTGAGGCAGTTATTTGGCTTGGCATGCGGCTATGACGCATAACACGGCGGTCAAAAACGCTCCCTTTGGTCGCTTGGACGCCGCACAAGCGCGGCGCCTTTTACCTTAGTCGTTAGAAGGCTAGATCGCATGCAACCCCCCAAGAGTGGAACTTGCGTGATCTGCGGCGTGCGACCCGCAGAGACAGTGGATCACGTACCACCCAAGGGCTTCTTCAAAGGCGTTACAAACGCACAACTGCGGACTGTCCCCGCCTGTTGGGTTTGCAATAACGGAGCTTCGTCTGATGACGAAGACATGCGCTTCTACATCAGCGCCCAAATTGGAAAGCAGAATCCTGCCTCGAAAGTTCTTTGGGACGATGGAGCGTACAAAACCATTAAGCGCAAGATCAGACTCCGCAATTCATTTCTCGCCAACGCGCGGGAGGTTGATGTCTTGGAGGAGGATGGAAGCATCAATACCCGTTTGGCCTTCCACGTCCCGATAAGCACGTACCAGCGTGTCTTCGAGCGGACGACGCGCGGCCTGTACTTCTTTCACACCGGGCGTACTCTTCCAGCCAACGTTCCTGTTTCAGCTACTATGCTCGCAGGTACGCCAAACATGGACACGGACGATATCCGTCACCTCAAAATGGAGTCCGTTGGAGCTGGGGCGTGCGTGTACCGATACGGGGTTGTCCATGACGATACGGATTGCAGCCTCTGGATTTATGAGTTTCATCACGCGCACTGGGCAATGGTGACTACTGGCGGTGTTGAGTGAAGACGCCTTCTAACACGTCGCTCAAGGTCGCTCCCTTTGGTCGCTGGACGCCGCAAAAGCGCGGCGCCCTTCAGCTCGGACGTTAGACGGCGCACATGGCAAAGCCTCACGAGCTGCACCTCTTCGACTGGAACAAAATGATTGACTCGTTCCATAACGAGTCGGATCGTGGTGCTGCCGTGTTAGTGGGTGGTTTCGTCGAGAACTACTTGGCCGTGTACTTGCGATCTCTCGTGGTGGATGCCAAGGTGGCTGACGAGTTGTTTCAAGCAGTCGGACCACTATCAAGCTTCAGCCAACGCATCGCGGTTGCTCGGGCTTTCGGGTTCATCTCAAAGGGCGACTATCAGGATCTGACGCTGATCCGAAAGATTCGCAACCACTTCGCGCATCATCCGCTGGAAGCCAGTTTTGGCACCACGCCTGTAACGCAAATGGCGTCCAATCTTTCAGAGCAGCAGACTGCGTCGGCGTCACAGCCGAAGAACTTGGCGCGACACAATAGGCTGGCGTATCTGTACTCGTGCGCGCAGGTTTGTGGTCGCTTTCATTTGAGAATGGAGAAGAGGGCTAAGAGGGCTAAGAGTGCTAAGGAGGAGGAGTCGTGACGCCGTCTAACAGGTCAGTCAAAATCGCTCCCTTTGGTCGCTGGACGCCGCAAAAGCGCGCCGCCTTTTACCTTGGTCGTTGGGCATTCAAAACGGAGAGATGATGTTCGCAGACATTTTCAAAAGCTCACTCTCGTCGAAACTCGACAACCTGTTAAAGGCAAGTCGCGCCGAAAGGTTCCAATGTGGTTGGCAGGTTCACTGTCACATCTCGCCACGGCCAAAAAACTGCTTTGGATTCTCAGCCTCGATTGTCACAAATGATGCACATCGAGGCGATGTAAATGGCATCTACCATTTCTTCACTTCAAAGGATTACCCGACTTTCCGTGAAGCGCTGGTGGCGTTGACGGCTCAGGTTGCGATCACATCATCGAAGATTCCAGCAATGCGGTTCTTCAGAGTTTTTGGTTTCGGCAGCGAAGCCGACGTTCAACACTACCATGCACACCACAAGGAACTTACCGACAGCGATGGCTGGCTGGAGAAGGCCGTACTTTGCGATTGGAAAGCACGTCATTATTTCGTCCGGGAGCAGTTTGAGTCCGGCTCATGGACCCCAGTAGTCACTGAAGGTCCAGAAGTGTTGGAGCTTCTATCCGATGAGATTCACCCCCTGAATGCCCAACCCATCAATCCACCGGACGCTGCGCGATGAAGCTGCGCAGCGTCCGGTGGTTTCAAACGTTGGACATCAATCCTCACAGTATTTCGTGAGGCCAGTATTGGGAGCGACGGGCCGATCAACCCATGGGGTCAGAGTGAAATTGTTTTTCACACTCGTATACCGGCCCGGCGCAGTCCTTGTGGTTGTTTGCAGGTACGACAGAGTTTTGAGTATTCTTTAATGTAGATCAATAACTGGTGCGGCGTCTAGGCATAAAAGCCTCCACGAAGCCCGCCAATGCTAGAGTTTGTTTATTTTTCCACTTAGACATCCCAGATAAATCTGCGCATCCGGTGCAGTGCGATGTCGCTGCGCATGCCAGATCATTTCGGCGAGACAATCCATCATTTCGTGTTCAGCGGCCAAAGCAGAACCGGACTTTTTCGATAGTGCGGCGTAGAAGCCTTTCACGCCGGCCGGCTGATCTATCGAGACCTGCTCACGAATCGAAAGATGCATGTTGATGTGCAGGAAGGGATTGGTCTCTCCGAATTCCGGCGGGTAGTCGCGGTCTCGGTAGGTCTCCAGGTAGTGATCGCGGTCGTTGAGCATGGGGTGGTATTCGGGGTGCAGTGAAATCACCTCAACGGCCATCGTTTCCATTGCCGAAAGTAGTTCCTGCGCACGAAATTTTCGCCACGATTCAAACAGGAAATCGCGCGCCTGATCGCGGGTGGGGTTAAACAACATCCTAGAATCCTCAGTTGACCGCTTTTCGCTATCAATAGCTGCTGACAGGATTGAAGATTAACGCATTCTGGTTGGTTACCATTGTGGTAGGAGCGCTACGAGCGTGATTGCACGCTTTTGCGACTTCCTAGCGGCGTTGCTTCTCCTAGCAGGGTGAAGCCTGCGTCGTCCGGGTTTGGCAAATGAGGCCTTGCCAGAAAGCCGCAAAAGCGCACACTCACACCCGTCCAACTGAGGAATCTAGGATAATTCCGACCTCACGCGCGCCAGCGTGAATCAGTTAGCCCCTGTCCCCTGTCCCTTACCAGATCCGACCACTGTGTCTACCCCAGTTTCCAACGAACTTATCCGCCTTGAACATATCAGCAAGGACTACCCCGTCATCAGCACTGGTGCGGGCCGCTTGCGAACTGTTTTCGAGTTGCTCACCGGGCGTGCAGTACACGATTACTATCGTGCCGTTGAAGACATCAGCCTAACTATCCGTCGCGGCGAATCCTGGGGCATCATCGGTGAAAACGGGGCGGGCAAATCCACGCTACTGAAAATCATCGCCGGCGTAGTCAAGGCGTCGCGGGGTTCGATCATGGTGAACGGGCGGGTGACCGCGCTGCTAGAAATGGGCACCGGCTTACATCATGAGTACAGCGGACGCGACAAATTATTTCTTGCCTCGGAGTAGATGGGCTGGACCCTTGCCGAGACACAAGCACAACTCAATGCC
>JANOQY010000541.1:0-4984 GCA_031414995.1 Betaproteobacteria bacterium | reverse complement strand
CGAGAAAAATCAGCGTCGGCCAAAGCTTCACACGAAACGAGCGCCCCAGCCGACGGCCCGGTCCATCGGCAATCTTTAGGTGACGCAAGGCAGGATGCATTTTGATCGCTGCGGCAATCAGCGGCTGCACAGCACGGCAATGCCCGCACCAGGCGTTGCCGAATTCGATCAGCACAGGACCCGGCAGCGCGTCTATTTCCGCGCGGCCGGGTTCCACCGCTTCGTACGTCTCATTCATTTCGTTTGAATGCGGTCGCTGCCGTACAAACCGGCAAGACTGCTAGGCCAGTAGATCGACTTTCGCCTGGAAGAAAATCGGATTTTTTGCCTCGCTCTGGTCGATGATGGCAATCACTAACGACGAAGGAATACGGATGCTCCAGATATGGCCGGGGTCGGTGAGCTGCGTCAGCCGCAAGTGAATGAACGGTTCGACCGAAACCACCGAAGAACAAAACGCGCATAGCAGTGGCACGGCGGAGGACGACGGCACGGTTTGCAAATAGCCCTCCAACAACTGGTGGTAGGCGTCATCCATTTTCGAGCTGAAGACAACACAGTAAGAACCATCACTCTCGCTCATCGCAGCCTCCTCGGGGAAAACAGGCAGGCGCAACAAGCGCCATCCAGGAAGACATCTTGCACCTCAAACCGGTGACGTGCCTAACCGCGTCCCACAAACGGCATCTTGGTCGCCATCACGGTCATGAATTGAACGTTCGCGCTCAGTGGCAAGCTAGCCATGTGCAACACCTCGTCGGCAACAATCTGTACGTCCATCAACGGCTCAATCGCGATCTCGCCATTGGCCTGCGGCACGCCCAGCGCCATGCGCGCGGCCAGTTCGGTATGCGCGTTGCCGATGTCGATTTGTCCGCAGGCGATGTTGTACTTGCGGCCATCGAGCGAGGTCGATTTGGTGAGCCCGGTAATGGCGTGCTTGGTGGCGGTGTAGGGAGCAGAATTTGGTCTCGGGGCGTGCGCGGAGATGGAGCCGTTATTGATGATGCGTCCACCTTGCGGGTCTTGCGATTTCATGATGCGGATTGCTTCCTGCGTACAAAGAAAAGGGCCGAGTAAATTGATGTCGAGGACCGATTTCAATTTCTCAACGGGCAGGTCCTCGATTGGCACTGCCGGCGCACCGGTGCCCGCGTTGTTGAACAGCAGGTCCAACCGGCCAAACGTCGACAACGCGCGGGCAAACAGATTTTTCACCGCATCCGGATCGGCGACATCGGTCTCCACAGCAAGCGCACGGCTTCCCGCGCCGGATGCATCCGCCACTTGCCCCAGCAGATCACCTCTGCGGCCTGCCAGCACAACGGCGTAGCCCGCGTTCAACAACGTGAGTGCGGTCGCTTTGCCGATGCCGCTGCCGGCGCCGGTAACGATGGCGACTTGAGTGTGTGTGGGTTTCATGAATGGGTTCCGGAACTGTTAATGGATCACGTACTCTATCAACGCATTGACCAAAATTGTTGGGATTTTGATCTCTTCTTCAATCCATCACCGTCGCATTACTAATTGCCCCCGCCAGAAAATGACTGAACACTTCATCCTCGTTGCCGCAATATTATTCACAGCCACAGCCCACGCAAGTGAGGCACCGGCGCGCAACGAACAACAGGCTGCAATTTGGGCCGCCCTTAAAAATGGTGGCCATGTCGTGCTGCTGCGTCACGCCGCAACCGTTCCCGGGATTGGCGATCCGCCCGGCTACAAGCTCAATGATTGCAAAACACAACGCAACCTCAGCGACGCTGGACGTGAGCAATCGCGCGCATGGGGAAAAGCATTTGTGCGACACAACATTCCAGTCGGCGGCGTGTTTTCTTCCGCCTGGTGCCGCTGCATTGAAACCGCGCGGATTGCGTTCGGCAAGGTCGATACCTGGCCCGCGCTCAATTCCCATTTTGATTCGCCTGAAGCGGCGGCACTGCAAGCCGAGCAGACCAAAGGCGGCATTCCAGTGCGCATGCAAAAGGGAAAAAATCTTGTGCTGGTGACACATCAGGTCAATATCACCATGCTTTCCGGCCGCTCGCCTGCAATGGGAGAAGCGATCATCATGCGCCACGATGGTGACGCGTGGCAGCTTGTGGGGCAGTTAAGCGCAGACTAAGAAAATCCTAGACCTTTTGAGAGCATAAAACGACAAAACTCTAATACTAGCGAGCCTCTTCAGCCGATTTATGCCTGAAAGCCGCACCAGATATAGAGTTTGTCTTTTTTGCTGTTTTCCAGACATCCATCGGCTGGCAAAGCAACCTGATCGTCACACCACGCTGTGCCATATCTGTTAGCGTATGTCTTCATCGACCCTGCGGTGACACGCCATGAAAACCATCCTGATCGCCAATCCCAAAGGCGGCGCCGGTAAGACCACCCTCAGCACCAATCTCGCCGGCTATCTGGCGCAGCATGGCGAGAATGTTTTCCTGTGGGATCTCGACCGGCAGAAGTCGGCGTTGCACTGGCTCTCGACGCGACCCCAAAAGTTGCCGCGCATCCAGCGCCTTGATAGCGCCAAACAAAAATCGGGCGCAGGCGTGCTGGTGCTCGATTCTCCGGCTGGGCTGCACGGTGGCAAGCTGGGTGACATGATAAAACTGGTCGATCAAGTCATCGTGCCTGTGGTGCCATCAAGTTTCGATCTGGCTGCGACGCGCTTATTTCTTGATGAATTGCTCGATGAAAAGGCCGTGCGCAAGGGCAAAGCCTTTGTCGCCATCGTCGGCATGCGCGTCGATGCGCGCACACGGGCTGCCGAAAAACTGGACGCGTTTCTGGCACCCATCGAGCTTCCCGTACTCACCCATCTGCGCGACACCCAGAATTACGTGAATGCCGCGTTTGAGGGGAAATCCATTTTCGATTTACCGCCCTCGGTTGCGGCGCAGGACGTGGCACAGTGGCAGCCGATTGCAAAGTGGCTTGCTGAATAGTTTTTACCGCGACACTGTTCCTGCAAACAGTTTTAGTCGCGGGAGCGGGCTCGCGTGCGAGCCTGCTCTTCCAGGTCAAGGCTGTTTGCCGCGAGCGGGCCTTTCTTTAGCGGATAGTCAGACACCGGCAACGCATTGGGGCCTTTTTCCAATAACAGAGCCTGATCAGTGCCTGCCTTGCGTCGCACTCTTGCCTTTGCCAGCGGCTGGGTCGCGTTGCTGGCGGGGTGTTGAATATTTTCCCCATCCTCGTGCGAATCAAGCATTGCCGGGAGTATCGGCTCGGGCGATGCTTTTATGGTTTTCTTCGTTTTCATGATGCGTCCTCCATCGGAGTGATGACACTTGAGATTTGACTGAACCATGATCATGCGCGCCACTGCCGAGCATGCGCGTAGGACATAACCGCGTTCTACCGTCAATCAGGAACGATTCCATGCTTCGCAATATTTCCTTACATTTGAACCGGAGTCAGTCCTACATCGTCCTGCAACTTGGCGCGTTAGTCTCATTGCACCAACTGCACCAACTCTCAACAACGCTGGAGGTTACTTACTATGTGGACTCGCAAATTGCTTTTGAGCACAATCGTGGCATCGACTTTTGCGGCCATCGCGCCTAGCGCGAACGCTGCCGTCGATGTTTATATCAATGTCCCACCGCCCGCCTTGCGTTACGAAGCCGTCCCTGCCGCACGTTCCGGCTATGTATGGGCACCCGGCTACTGGAACTGGCGCAGTAATCGCCATGTCTGGACAAAAGGCCGTTGGGAACGCGAGCGCGCGGGTTATTACTATCATCCCCATCGCTGGACAGAACGCGATGGTCGTTGGGTGAATGAGCGAAGCCGCTGGGATCGCAACCGCCCGATGGGCGACCGTGACCGCGATGGAATCCCAAACGCGCGCGATCGTGATCGCGACAACGATGGCGTACCCAATCGCTACGATCGCAAACCGGATAACCCACGCCAACGATAAGTTGGTCGGCATCCAGTAAATCCCGCCGGGCTCGAACACTTTTCACAAGGTTGTCGAGCCCGGCGCACATTTTGCGTGCTCAATATTGGCGGTGTTACGCTGTCAACAATTCTGTTCGGAAGTCCAATTCCCATGACGCCACGCCAGCCACCCAAACCTTTCGCCATGATCCGTGAATTTCATCTCGCCGACTGGTTCACGCTCGCCAACGCGGTATGTGGAACGGGTGCATTGTTTTCCACCATGACGTATCTGGAAACAAACGACGTCAAACACATTTACTTTGCGTGCAGCCTCATATTTGCCGCGCTGGTATTCGATGTCTTCGACGGTCGTATCGCGCGATGGCGGCAAAAAACATCCGCGCTGGGCCGTGAGCTCGATTCCCTCGCCGACGTCATCTCGTTCGGCGTCGCCCCGGCAATCATCGCTTACGGCTGCGGCATGCAAGGCTTCTATGATCGTATCGTGCTGGCCTACTTCGTCGCGTGCGGGGTGTCACGCCTGGCCCGCTATAACGTCACCGCGGAAGCATTGTCGGACGGTGGCGACAAGGTAAAGTATTTCGAAGGAACACCAATCCCGACATCCGTGCTACTGGTTTGCTTGCTGATGCTGGCCGCCGCGAGCGGCGCGGTGCAGGATAAGCTTTGGTTCGGCAGCATCACCCTCGCCGGTTTCCAGCTTCATCCTCTGGTGTTGTTGTTCGGCGTGTCGGGATCGCTGATGATCAGTCGGATTCGAATTCCGAAGCTTTGAGGCGCTGCAGCTCCGCGAAAAAGTAAAACACTAGCGTTGACGTGCTTTTACAGCCGTTTATGCTCTAAGAGCCTCACCAATACTTGTTGTACGTATTTTTCTTGATCAGCGCGCCGCAGTTGCAACCACCGCGCCTTCAATGCCATGCCGCTTCAGCGCATCCGCCACAAATCCCGACGCCTTCATTTCTTCCACGAACTTCGACACATATTCAGTTCCTGCCGGTCGGCCTTTCGGGATGGCCATTGCCTGATTGATCACCATGAATCTGCCGTCAAGCAAACGCAGGCCGGGAAT
>JANOQY010000540.1:0-1589 GCA_031414995.1 Betaproteobacteria bacterium | reverse complement strand
GCGTCGTCGAACGCCTTCACCTGATTCAACGCATTCTGGCCCGTGTTGGCATCGAGTACCAGCAAGGTTTCATGCGGTGCGGTGGCATCGGCCTTGCTGATTACACGCTTTACTTTTTTGATTTCTTCCATCAAATGTAATTGCGTCGGCAATCGCCCGGCCGTATCGGCGAGGAGGATATCGATACCGCGTGCCTTGGCGGATTGGATCGCATCAAAAATCACCGCAGCCGCATCGCCGCCATCCTGTGAAATGACGGTGACGTTGTTGCGCTCGCCCCACGTCGTCAATTGCTCGCGCGCGGCAGCGCGAAAGGTGTCGCCCGCAGCCAGCATCACGCTCTTGCCTTGGCTCTGAAAGTATTTTGCAAGCTTGCCGATGGTGGTTGTTTTGCCTGCACCATTCACGCCGGCAATCATGATAACGAACGGTTTTGCAGTCGATGTATCGAGCATTTTTTCGAGCGGGGCGACGAGCTCGATGAGCGAGGTTTCAAACTCGGCCTGCAGCGACGCAGCGTCGGCGATTTTCTTGTCTTTGGCCGCGCGGCGGAGGCTGGTGACCAGACGGGTGGTGGCGCCAACACCCACATCGGCTTTGATCAATGCCGTTTCCAGTTCGTCGAATAGCGCTTCATCAACGCCGCCGTGGCGCGTGAATAATTCCGACACGTCGGTATTGAGCACCGCACGTGTCTTGGAAAGCCCGGTTTTGAGCCGCGACAACCAGCCAGTGGCCTCCGGCGGGTTCGCGGCTGGTTCGGCAGCAGGTGCGTCTGATTTTTTTGAACCGAAAATGCTAAACAAGGGAAAAGCCTGCGAGAATTTGAAGGAAATGTTGAAAATAGATTCGGAAAAACGTTGCAAATACGAATATGAATGCGAATGCCAGTATGCCCCAGCATTTTAAGCCAAGCACGTCCGGCAAACCCAAGGTCGCAACCAAGGCTGCCAAAGCAAACAACCGCATTCGCATCATCGGCGGCACATGGCGCAGCCGCGTGATTGTGTTTCCCGACGTTGACGGCTTGCGCCCAACCGCGAATCGCGTGCGGGAGACCTTGTTCAACTGGCTGGGCCAATCGCTGCACGGTAAACGCTGCCTTGATCTGTTTTCTGGCAGTGGTGCGCTTGGCTTTGAGGCGGGTTCTCGTGGCGCTGCCGACGTTGCCATGCTGGAAGTCAGTGCGGCTGCGCTGGTTGCATTAAAAACCAATCAGCAAACACTCGCCGCCACAGTGTGTCGCGTGATCGCGATGGATGCGTTGAAATTTCTTGATCGTGGAGGTGAAAAATTCGACATCGTGTTCGTCGATCCACCGTTTACCTCCGGGTTGATGGCTTTGATCCTTAAAAAATTGCCGTCGCATCTGCTCGACGGCGGTTTGGTTTACGCTGAGTGGGGCACGCCGATTGCAGATTTGCTCGCAACCCTGCCTGAACTGCCGCTGGAAATTGCAAAACAGGGCAGGGCGGGTGCGGTACACTTCGCGCTATTACGTATCCGTTCTACTTTCCCGCCCAATCCGATCTGAGAACAAGACATGATCAGAGCCGTTTATCCCGGAACATTTGACCCTCTCACCAAAG
>JANOQY010000539.1:0-2535 GCA_031414995.1 Betaproteobacteria bacterium | reverse complement strand
CCACCAACGGTGTCGAAATCTTCGTCGGAGCAATGAGTCTGGAATGCCTCGTTAAAATCTTCAATCTCGGTAACGGCCTTGACGCGAAAGCGACCCGACTTATCCGGAAGGATGTTGTCCTCGGTTTCATCAAAATCAAATTCGTCCTCAATATCGCCGACTATCTGTTCGAGCACATCTTCGATCGTGACCAAGCCCGCGACACCGCCGTATTCATCAACAATGATGGCGATGTGATTTCTGTTTGCCTTGAAATCGCGCAGTAAAACATTGAGGCGTTTTGATTCGGGCGCGAATACGGCCGGACGCAACATGTCGCGAACATCGAATTCCTCGGCATTGGCGTAATAGCGCAACAAATCCTTGGCGAGCAGGATGCCGATAACGTTATCTTTGCCGTTTTCGTAAACGGGGAAGCGCGAGTGCGCAGTTTCGATGACGAACGGAATAAAAGTATCAGGACTGTCTTCGACGTCGATCATGTCCATTTGTGAGCGCGGGATCATCACGTCGCGCGTCTGCATTTCCGAGACTTGCATTACCCCTTCGATCATCGACAGGGCATCGGCGTCCAGCAGGTTTTTTTCGAACGCACCGTGCAGCAATTCGACCAGTTGGCCGCGGTCTTCCGGCTCCCGCAGGAGCATGGAAGAGAGGCGCTCAAGTAGCGAGCGCTTGGGGGAATCGTCCATTGATTGTTTCTGTTGTTACGATGCAGCGACTTTACCACAGGGCGAAAAAACCCAGATGACAGCCCAAGTCAGGATCCGCTAGTAAGTCCGAAGTACTTATTGATTCGCGTAAGGATCTGCAACGCCGAGTGCGGCAAGCATTGCAATTTCTTTTTTCTCCATCGCCCGCGCCGCACGTTCGATTTCATGATCCAGCCCAGCCAGATGCAGCGCGCCGTGGATCGTGAGATGGGCATAGTGCGCCTCAAGCGTCTTGTTTTGTTCGCGTGCTTCGCGCGCCACGACTGGCGCACATAAAACGATATCGCCAATCAGCACGGGCGATTTTTTCTCGTGATAAATAAAAGTCAGCACATTGGTCGCATAGTCTTTGCCGCGAAAGGCGCTGTTCAGATTGCGCCCTTCAGCCGCGTTGACAACGCGCAACGTGAGTTCAGCCGTCACCGGCAGCGCCGCACGCAGCCATTTTTTGAACGCGCGCTGAGCAGGAATGCCGCTGAGCCTGCTGGCAATCTGGATGTCGATTTTGTGCGATTTGGCGGTCATTGACGCCATCAATCAGCGATTGCGGCGATTCGCTTCATAGGCTGTCACGATCGACTGCACTAGCGGATGCCTGACCACGTCGTTGGCCTGAAAAATCGTGAACGCAATACCGCGAATGCCATGCAGCACGTTGCGCGCGTCGATCAGCCCGCTGGTGGTGCCGTGCTTTAGATCCACTTGAGTCACATCCCCCGTGATCACGGCTTTGCTACCAAAGCCGATGCGGGTTAAGAACATTTTCATTTGTTCTGGCGTCGTGTTTTGTGCTTCATCGAGAATGATGAAGGCATGGTTGAGTGTGCGGCCGCGCATAAACGCCAACGGGGCCACTTCAATTTGTTGACGCTCAAACATGCGGCTGACTTTGTCAAAACCAAGTAGCTCATACAACGCATCGTATAAAGGGCGAAGATAAGGATCGACTTTCTGTGATAAATCGCCCGGCAGGAAACCGAGACGCTCCCCCGCCTCAACGGCGGGACGGGTCAGCAAGATACGTTTGACGAGGTCACGCTCGAACGCATCGACTGCGCACGCGACGGCGAGGTAGGTTTTCCCGGTGCCGGCGGGGCCGACGCCGAAAGTGATGTCGTGCGTTTGCATCTGCCGGATGTACTGGCTTTGATGATCGGTACGAGCACGCAGGTCGGCACGGCGGGTTTGCAGCGCAATTTCTTCCTCTGGCAGTACTTCCAAAGGCTTCGCATTTTTAGTTTCGCGGGCATGGCTCATCTCGACGATGCCCAGCTGAATTTCTTCCACCGACAAATCGTTATGCGCGCGCGCGTAAAAGCGATTCAATATTCTGGCGGCGAGCTCAATTTTTGCGGGCTCACCGGCCACGGAAAATTTTTCGCCACGGCGGGCGATAGTTACATCAAGCGCTGCTTCAATCTGGTGAATGTTGGCGTCCATCGATCCGCACAGCGACGCCAATCGGTGGTTATCAATAGGGGTAAACGCGAATTCGAGCGACGGTGTCTTCATCGTTACGCCGTGATTGTTTCAGTCGTCACAATTTCACCCCGCAAGGTGTAGTGACTCATGCTGGCGATGACCACATCAACAAATTGCCCAACCAACCGGTTCGCGTTGACGCCGCTCACAGGAAAATTCACCACACGGTTATTGTCAGTACGTCCCATCAACTCGTTATCATCCTTGCGGGAGACGCCCTCAACCAACAAACGTTGTGTCGTGCCGATCATCGCGTTCGAAACGGCGTGCATCTGGGCATCGAGTGTTTTTTGCATGCGATGCAGGCGCTTTAACTTCGCGTCGTAAGGCGTGTCGTCAT
>JANOQY010000538.1:0-2207 GCA_031414995.1 Betaproteobacteria bacterium | reverse complement strand
GCGGTTACCTTCGCAGTTACCTTTATCGCAGCGGCGCGAGGCCTTGATTGCGCGCATCCACATCGCACGCGAAGAAACAGCAGAAGCCGGGCGCCTGGTCGCGCTGGATTTGCAGGCGCTGGGGCGGTCGCAGCGTTCCATTCAAAACGGCTGGAAGTTGCTGAAAGCGTCAGCCGTCGCCGCTGGCGTGATCTGGAGCTTCAATGCTTCTTCGAGCCTCGGTCGCGGTCGACGTTTTGTCACCATGGCCATCAGTTTGCTATCGACCATGCGTGCCTTGCGCAAGGTCGGCGGCTTGCTAGTTCAAACCACACAAACACCAGAAAGACGGGGATAACCATCATGAGTAAAGTTACTAAATTGACCGACAAGCGTCCATCACCGAGCAGCCGTTCCATGAGCAGCGTTGCGCAATTGCGCACCAACGCCCGCCGCAAAATTGAAGAGGGTGCCGTTACCGAGGGATACGCAGCCGATCGCGATCAGGTACTCAAGCTGCTCAACGAAGCACTGGCGACCGAAATCGTCTGCATGCTGCGTTACAAGCGGCACTACTTTATGGCCACTGGTGTGCACGCTGAATCTGTCGCCGCAGAATTTCTGGAGCACGCCACGCAAGAGCAGGAACACGCAGACGCAATCGCCACACGCATCGTACAGCTGGGTGGCGAGCCCGATTTTTCACCGGACACATTGACCAAGCGTAGTCATGCCGAGTACATACCGGGCAATACATTGATCGACATGATCAAGGAAGACCTGGTCGCAGAGCGCATCGCCATCGATAGCTACAAGGAAATGATCGAAGTGATCGGTAACGACGACACCACCACACGTCGAATGCTCGAGTGGATTTTGTCCATCGAAGAAGAGCATGCAGATGATTTGGCGGGCCTGCTCGATGCCGGGCGCTGAACTGACAAATACGGATGTGATCGCACCGTCGGTAATCGCTGACGCCGCCAGCAATGACGGTGCAGCGATTGCCGATCGTGCTGTTGATACAGCACCGGTGGAGTTTGTACTGACCACGAGTGAAGATTCGTCGGTTGTGGTCGCCCCGCCACGTGCGCGCTCCCGTGGCACCCTGCCGATTGTAGGCATGTTCGTGCTGGCACTGGTGGCCGCACTTTATTTTGGGCGGGCGGTGTTGATGCCGATTTTGTTCGGCGTCGTCATGGCAGTGGTGCTAACACCAGTCGTCGACAAGCTTTCCAAATTCCGCATTCCAGAACCCATTGGAGCCGCCATCGTCATGTTGGCCATGGTGGGGTCGCTGGTGCTGGCAATTGAAATATTGGTGATTCCGGCTTGGGATGTGTTGGCTGAGTTGCCGGATCAGGTACAAAATTTATTGGCGGAGTTTCTGCGGTGGGTGCGCAGCTTTCGTTTTGGCAATTTGATCGCACCGCGAGACACGACTGATCTGACCAAACAGGCTGCGGCGCAAGGGCTCAGCATGACTGGTGTTCTATTACAGATGGCGCAGGGCTTTATTATTTCGGCCGTCAGCGCGATGGTGCTGGCCTACTTTCTGTTGTCGTCGGGCAACTTGTTTCTGACCAAACTGGTGCGCGTGTTGCCCATTTTTCGCGACAAGGTACGCGCCGTGACAGTGGTGCGCACGGTGCAGCGCGATGTGGCGACTTACTTTGCCAGCGTCAGCATGATCAATATCGGCCTGGGGTTCGGTGTGACGCTGCTTACGTGGGCGTTTGGCTTGCCGATGCCGTGGTTCTGGGGTGTCTTGGTAGCGCTGCTCAATTTCATTCCTTACATCGGTGCCGGTACCAGCGCGCTACTGTTGTTACTGGCGGGGATGGCCTTTACAGACTCCACCAGTCAGGCGTTACTGCTGGTGACCTGTTTTGTCGGCATTACGTTTGTCGAAGGTCAACTGATCAATCCGATGCTCGTCGGCAAACGGCTGGCACTTAATCACACCGTGGTTTTCGTGGCGTTGCTGTTCTGGGGCTGGCTGTGGGGTGTGGGCGGCATGCTGCTTGCGGTGCCGCTGCTGATCATCATGAAGAAATTTGCCGACCAGACGCCGGGCTGGGAAGCCGTCGCTGAATTTCTGGCGCGCTGATCTATTTTTTATGCAGTGAATTTCGATAAGCTTTCTGCTGTCACACTGTGCATCAACTAATTGCCGCATCACAGGAAAAACCATGAATTCAGAAGTGTCCTCAACCCTGCCCGCACCT
>JANOQY010000537.1:0-5387 GCA_031414995.1 Betaproteobacteria bacterium | reverse complement strand
ATGGCAATGAACCATTTCTTTGGTGCCAAAGCGGCAGCGCCCAAGAAGGCCTAAGGGATTTTTGACAATGCATCAACCATCCGGGCAAGGTCCGGATGGTTGATTTTTTTTGAGCGGGCAAAATATGCAGAAGCTTTTCCTCTTCGTCGATAAAGTCAGCACCTGGTTTGGCCAAGCCTTTTCCTGGCTCGCTGTCGGGCTGACAGTACTAATTACATGGGAGGTATTCTCACGCTACTTCCTCGACAAACCTCATTCATGGGCCTTCGACGTCATGATCATGATGTACGGCGCAATGTTTATGATGGCCGGTGCCTATACCCTGTCGAAGAACGGCCACGTCCGAGGCGATGTGCTTTACAGCTTCTTTGAGCCTCGCACGCAGGCTAGCGTCGATCTGGTGTTGTACATCCTCTTTTTTATTCCGGGTGTCGTGGCGCTCGTCTGGGCGGGCTACATCTACGCCGGCGAAAGCTGGGCCATCAAAGAGCATTCGAGCATTACGGCCGACGGACCGCCGCTGTATCACTTCAAGACAATTATCCCGTTGGCCGGTGCACTGCTGCTGATGCAAGGCTTCGTTGAAATACTCCGCTGTATCGTTTGCCTGCGCGAGGGCGCATGGCCGTCACGGGAGGCAGATGTCGAGGAAGTCGATGTCGAAAAACTCAAAGAGATGGTTCACGTCAAGGACGAGGACATTGCCAGTCTGGATAAATATGTGGTTGCGCAAGGGAAAGCCAAATGAAGATGCCGACAATTCGCAAAGAACTCTGGTTCGGCTTCAGTCTCATGGCCATTATCCTCACGGTGCTGGTCGCGGTAACGCCCTGGGGAAATCTCACCAACGGCCACCTTGGTCTGATCATGCTGGGATTAATCGTCGTCATGATCATGCTCGGCTTTCCGACCGCGTTTACACTGATGGGCATGGGGATGTTTTTCGCCTGGATCGCGTACCGCAGTGTGAATCCGGCGATCGCTGTCACACAGACACTGGATCTGATGGTGCAGCGCGCGTATTCGGTGATGTCCAACGATGTGCTGATCGCGATTCCATTGTTCGTGTTTATGGGTTATCTGGTTGAGCGTGCCGCGCTGATTGAAAAACTGTTCAAGAGCTTGCATCTGGCACTGGCGAGGGTGCCTGGTTCGCTGGCGGTTGCCACTATCGTTACGTGCGCAATTTTTGCGACAGCGACGGGTATTGTTGGTGCGGTGGTTACCCTGATGGGCTTGCTTGCGTTCCCCGCCATGCTGCGCGCGGGCTATGACGTCAGGCTTTCTGCCGGTGCCATCACCGCTGGCGGTTGCTTGGGGATTTTGATTCCGCCCTCGGTATTACTGATTGTCTACGGTGCGACTGCCGGTGTCTCCGTCGTGAAACTATACGCAGGTGCTTTCTTCCCGGGCATCATGCTGGCCGCACTCTATGTCGGCTACGTCATCATCGTCGCGAAGTGGAAACCACATTTGGCGCCACCGCTCGCGGCAAGTGAGCGCTTCGTGCCATTGCCGCCGCTCGCGACTGCACTTGCGCCCAAAGGTCGTAATGCCGTGGCCGGCCTGTTTGGCGGACTGGGCGTACCTGGCCTCTCAAAGCGCTCGGTGTTGGGCCAATTATTTGTTTCGCTGATTCCGGCAATCGTCATCGTTTTGCTGCTCGGCATGATGTATTCCTCTGCGACGGCTCCAGTCGCGAAGGTGGATACCACCGGGCTGGTTGAATCCGGCGGTGCATTTGGCGCGCCCGTCGACGAAAAACCGATTGAACTCTCGTCAGGTTTGCAAGAGCCGCCTAAAGATGACGGCGGACTGAAAGAGCCACCCAAGGAAGAGGGCGGGTTAAAAGAGCCGCCAGTAGAAATCGCTAAAGCCGTTGTTGCCGAGCCACCTAAAGCACTAACTGAGAGCGCGGCGGTTTCCAAGGCAGTTCCACCACCAACTGCGCCCTCTGCTGCGACCCGAGTGTCGGTACCGACCTGGTACTGGATTGTGTTTGGCATCGGTATGACCGGCATGGCCGTGATCTACTCGATGCTGAATTGGCAACGGCTGGAAATCTTCAAAATGTTGTTAACGTCGTTTTTTCCGCTCGCCGTTTTGATTATTTCCGTGCTTGGCTCCATCGTGTTCGGTTTGGCCACGCCGACTGAAGCTGCTGCAGTCGGCGCTTTCGGCGGTTGTATTCTTGCCGGTGCTTATCGGTACGCGAATGCCAGGAAAACTAAACCCGATAGTGCGGTAACGACGACCCTCAAGGAATTGGGCGGTATCGTTAAAGAGTCGTCCTTCCTCACCGCTAAAACCAGTGCGATGGTGTGTTGGCTGTTTGTCGGCTCATCGATTTTTTCGGCGGCATTCGCGCTGTTGGGAGGACAGGACATCATCGAAAAATGGGTCCTTTCGCTGGGGCTGACGACGTTACAGTTCATGCTGCTTTCGCAGTTCATTATCTTCATTCTCGGTTGGCCGCTGGAGTGGACGGAGATCATCGTCATTTTCATGCCGATTTTCATCCCCCTGCTACCAAAATTCGGTGTCGATCCGCTGTTCTTCGGGTTGCTCGTTGCACTTAACCTGCAAACGGCGTTTTTGTCACCACCCGTGGCGATGGCGGCGTTTTATCTCAAGGGCGTTTCGCCTCCGCATGTGACCTTGAATCAGATATTTGCGGGCATGATGCCGTTCATGGGTATTCAAGTGGTCGCGCTTGCATTGCTCTACATATTCCCCGAGATCGGGATGTGGTTGCCTAATCTTTTGTACAAGTAATGTTATTCCGGACGCCGTTGGCGCCGGAATAACTCGCCAGGTTGAAGCGGACGCATTCTGCGCCGCTTAGCCCGGCGGGCGTGGTTATCCATGCGGCTGCTTATCTGATTGCTTATGAAACCAAAAATACTGATTACCCGGCGGGTGTTCCCGGAAATTGTTGCGTTGCTTTCTCAGCTGTTCGACGTTGATCATAACGAGAGTGACGACATCCTCTCGGTGGATGCGCTTCGCGCCCGGGCACACGGCTGTGCGGGCGTCATCGCCTGCCTGACCGAAAAGATCGACGTGGCGTTCTTCGATGCCTGCCCGACGGTGAAGGTAGTGAGCAATATCGCAGTCGGCTACAACAATATCGATATCGCCGAGGCCAGCAAACGCGGAGTGAAAGTGACCAATACGCCCGGTGTACTCGACGACACCACCGCGGACCTCACCTTTGCGTTGTTGATGGCTGCCGCCCGGCGCATCACCGAAACAGAACGGCGACTGCGCAACGGTGAATGGAAAAAAGGCTTTGCCCTGCAGCAATGGCTGGGCACAGATATTCACCACGCCTCGCTGGGCATCATCGGCATGGGCCGCATCGGCCAAACAATAGCCAAGCGCGCCTCCGGGTTCGAGATGAAGGTGCGCTATCACAATCGCACGCGGCTCGATGCAGCTATCGAGGCAAAGCTAAACGTCACCTTGGCAAGCAAGCAGGACATCCTGCGGGAAAGCGATTTCGTGGTGGTAATGGTGCCGTATTCGCCGGCCACGCATCACCTCATCAAGGCCGACGACATCGCGTTGATGAAGCCCACCGCCATCCTCATCAACACCGCACGTGGCGGTGTCGTCGATGATGTGGCGTTGCTTGCAGCACTCAAGGAAAACCGCATCGCTGGCGCGGGAATCGATGTGTTTGAAGGCGAGCCCGCTTTTAATGCCGAATTCCTGAAACTCGATAACGTCGCGCTCACCCCGCATATCGGCAGCGCCACCCGCGCCACGCGCATGCGCATGGCCGAACTTGCTGCCGATAACATGAAAGCCGCGCTGACAGGTAAAATTCCACCCAATCAGGTAAACGTTTAACTAAAAGAGTAAAAACATGAAAGTCGCATTTTTGGGTCTGGGTGTCATGGGCTATCCGATGGCGGGTCATCTTCAAGCCAAGGGCCACAGCGTCACGGTCTACAATCGCACTACTGTCAAAGCCGAGGCTTGGGCCAAGCAACACGGCGGTGCGTTTGGCAAAACGGTTGAGGACGCGGTAACAGGTGCTGACCTCGTCCTGATGTGCGTCGGCGATGACAAAGATTTGATCGAAGTGGGCGGTGCCGCACTTGCCGCGATGAAACCCGGAGCCATTCTCGTCGACCACACGACTGCCTCCGCCGATGTCGCGCGGCAGCTTTATGAGGGCGCCAGAGGCAAGGGCATTCAGTTCATCGACGCGCCAGTATCGGGTGGGCAAGCCGGTGCAGAAAAGGGGCAACTCACGGTCATGTGCGGTGGCGATCAGGCTGCATTTGACCAAGCCAAGCCGGTGATCGATTGCTTTGCCAAGGCGACGACCTTGATGGGGCGATCCGGGGCCGGGCAACTCACGAAAATGGTTAACCAGATTTGTGTCGCCGGAGTAGTTCAGGCGCTCTCAGAAGGACTGGCGTTTGCCGAAAAGGCCGGATTAGATGGCAATCTGGTGCTCGATGTGATCTCCAAAGGTGCTGCGCAATCGTGGCAGATGGAAAATCGCGGCAAAACCATGCTGAAACGCGAGTTCAATTTCGGCTTCGCGGTCGACTGGATGCGCAAAGACTTGGGCATCTGTATGGAGGAAGCCAAGCGCAACGGCGCCAATTTGCCCGTGACGACCATCATCGATCAGTTCTACGGTGAAGTGCAGGCCGCCGGTGGAAAACGCTTTGATACGTCATCCTTGATTACGCGGCTGTAATATTTGACAATGATGCCTCCTCAGTTACGGGCATCATCATGATCAAGCTTTACTACTCCCCCGGTGCATGCTCTCTCGCGCCGCATATCGTCCTGGAAGAGCTAGGGATTGCGTACGAATCGGTTTTGGTATCGTTGAAGGATGGCGAACACAAGAAAGCCGACTATCTCAAAATCAATCCCAAGTCCCGCGTTCCCGCGCTCAATGTTGACGGCAAGGTGTTGACTGAAAACGTTGCCATCCTGACCTACCTTGGTGGCGGCTATCCAGAGCGCGGGCTTTGGCCAAAAGAAACCTGGAGGCAAGCCGAGGCGTTGGCGATGCTGGCTTGGCTCGCATCCAGTGTTCAGGTCGCGTTCGCCGGTATCGTGCGACCTGAACGTTATGCCAATGACAGCGCTGCCAAAGAGAACATCAAAGTCAGTTGTCGCGAAACGCTGCTAGGCTACTTTGCCGACATTGAAAAATTACTTACCGGCAAAACCTTTGCCATGGGCGGGCAGTACACCGTTTGCGACCCCTACCTGCTGGTATTTTATCGCTGGGGCTACCGCATCGGGCTCGATATGAAAACCGCTTACCCGCATTGGACCAAGCAAGCCGTTCGTGTTGCGTCGCGCCCAACCGTCAAGCGTGTATTCGAAGACGAAGGCATTCAGATCGACGG
>JANOQY010000536.1:0-5523 GCA_031414995.1 Betaproteobacteria bacterium | reverse complement strand
CGGCGATTGATGGTGTTGAGTTTGTAATCGGTAAAATCGTGGCCGGTCTGCGCGCGCAGCAGGATAAAAATCTTCTTCAGTGCGCCATCGATGCGAAGTCCCGGCGTTGACGCGACCGATGTGTGATTGGTGAATGCATGCTCAACAAAGGCGATCAATTGCGCGGGCATCTCGGCCGGTGGTAGCACAAAATCCACCAGCCCGGTGGCAACGGCGCTGCGCGGCATGCCGTCGTACTGGGTGGATTCGGAATTCTGCGCCATCGCCATGCCGCCTTCACCCTTGATGGCGCGAACCCCCAGCGCGCCATCACTGCCGGTACCCGAAAGCACGATGCCAATCGCGCGTGCGTGTTGGTCCTGCGCAAGGGACCTGAAGAAAAAATCGACTGGGCAGCGATGACCGCGTGGTGCTGCCGGCGCCAACAACTGCAATGCGCCGTTGATAAACGCCATGTCGAACTTGGGTGGGATGACGTAGATGCAGTTGGCCTTGACGACCATCCCGTCTTCAACTTCAAACACCGGCATTTGGGTGTGGCGGGCGATCAGCTCGACGAGCATGCTTTTGTGGTCGGGTGCCAGATGCTGGACGAGGACAAATGCGATACCGCTGTCGGCGGGCATGGCTGCAAAAAACGCTTCGAACGCGGCCAATCCACCGGCGGAAGCGCCGATACCGACGATCGGAAAGGGTGCGGATGCGGATGTTGGTGCTTCCGTTGCCGCAGCGTCGGTGGTGGACGTGGCGGGTATTGCAATTGCTTTTGATTTTTTGCGGGCGGTCATGAACGAACCTCAGTGGGCATGCACCAGGCATGCGGCGCGCGGACTAATGGTCAGTTGCGCCACGTACTGCCGCTTCGGTAACTGCGACGCGCTCGAAAAGCAACGCGGCCAACTCGCTTTTGACTGCACCGTAACAACCGCACGCGCGCTGTTCCAACTCCGTGCGATCAAGGATGCTGATGTGGCCGCGCGAGTAGTGAACCACGCCGAATATTTCCAGTAACTCCACAGCCTGCGCCACACCATCGCGCCGCAGCATGTTATTGATCAACTCCGGCGACATCTTCAATTCGGCGCTCGCCAGCGAATCGCTGCACAACAATAACCAGCGGGATAGTTGTTGTAACGGCAAATGCTGACGGCTACATTCGGCGGTCTGCGCCAATCGCGCACCCACCGATTTTGCATAGCGCAGCGCCAGTTGATGAAAGCCTGAGCCCAGCGCGAATTCTGTTTTCAACACGTCGGCTTTGATGCGATATCCATCACCAGCGGCATGCACAACGCCTTCGCGGAGCGTATGTTCACTATCCATGAACGACGACATCCCGACCAGACCCTCTTTGCCGACGAAGGTAATTTCCGCAGATGCACCGCTGTCGCTGTCGTCATCGTTATGCATCGCATACAACATCGACACCACGCTGGTGGTCGGAAAATACACATGGCTCATTGGTACAGCCACGTCAAAAACGCGCCATCCCCGCGGCATGATGATGGGCTCCAGATACGGCATCAATCGTCCGTAGTCGCTATCTGGCAGGGCGGCAAGGAACCGGTTTTGCTTTGGATTACTCGAGGCTGGCACGAACATGGTATTCACCCTGGTGGGATCGCGCGGCAGGAAGGTCTTGTCGTATTGACGCAAAAAGACGTGACCAGGTAGATGAGTTTACTCCTTATGTCGTGTAGCGCTCACTGAATGTTGCAGGTGTGGAATCGCGCAACAGGAGTTTTTCGTATTGTGCAAACACCAGCGTTGACGGGCATCTGCGAGGCTTTTCTGCCTGCAAGGCTCGCCAGCGCTTGCGGTTCGTCTTAATTTCGCTTGGGGTTATCACACGTCGCGATCGACAGATTACGGCTGTTTGCAAGTCGGTTAGCGACTACAACCGTATGCGCAGGCGTCCTACACGCTTGTAGGCGTCTTCCGATAACTGAGTATCAACTTGCGGCGTACCTTGTGATGGTTGGCGCTTCATCTGAAATTGAACACCGTCGGGCGCGTTATTTACCGGGCATTTCAGCGCGCACCGACAACACAGCTGTACCGTAAACCATCCGTTTTTCACTTACATTCACTTGGAGATACACCATGAAACAACTCAAATCACTCTTTACCATCATCCCAGCCATCCTGTTGGCCACCATGCTCGGTTGCGCATCGACGTCCAAACAAGAAGGCACCGGCGAATACATCGATGACACCGTCATCACCACCAAAGTTAAAGCAGCCGTGCTCAATGAACCAACATTGAAGGTTGCTGAAATCAACGTCGAAACGTTCAAAGGCGTAGTCCAGTTGAGCGGCTTCGTAAGCGATGCAGCCGATGTGCCAAAGGCAGCCCAGGTTGCACGCGGTATCAAGGGTGTGACTTCGGTCAAGAACGATCTGCGCGTCAAAGGTCGTCAGTAATTAACTGAAACAATCAGGAGCAACGAACATGCTGGAAACCATCGCAATTCTCTTGGTCATCCTTTGGGCACTTGGATTGGTCTCGTCTTACACAATGGGCGGGTTCATTCACATTCTTCTCGTGATTGCCGTTGTCGTGATCGCGGTTCGCCTGATTCAGGGACGGCGCTTGTAACTGCTCAGCGCAGAGTCTGGCAGACCGAGCCGGTTTGCCAGACTTCCCCGCCGCGGACAACATGAATAAAATAATCTTCTACAGGAGCAGTTGAAATGAACGCAGTAAAAATATTGGCAATCGTGCTGATCGTCGCAGGCAGCCTTGGGTTGTTGTACGGTGGCTTCACCTACACCAAAGATACGCATGAGGCAAAGCTCGGCCCGATCGTGCTTTCCGTAAAAGATACAAAAACAGTCAACGTACCAATATGGGCTGGCGTTGGCGCGTTAGTGGCTGGGCTTGGACTGCTCTTTATTCGAAAGTAGTTGAAAGCGCAGCTTTCACTTAGAATTCGCACTCAACGGTGTCAGTGTCTGTCCTACAGGAAACTACACCAATACCCTACGCATCGGCCCGGATGAGTAAAGTACCATCTCTTGGCAATGCTTTTTGTAAATGAACGCACATGAATAGATTCCATCCGGAGTTCTCCCTTAATGCTCGATAAAACCAAAGTAATGATCGCCGACGACCACGCGCTGTTTCGCGCGGGTTTGCGAAACTTGCTCGAAGAGACGGGCGAGTTCGAAGTGGTTGCCGAGGCCAGCAACGGAGAAGATGCGTTGAAGGCTGTTCGGGAGCAGGAAATCGACGTTACATTGCTTGATCTCTCCATGCCAAAGCAAAGCGGCATTGATGTATTGAAGCGCATGAAATCATTGAAGCCCGACATGGCAGTGTTGATTCTCTCGATGTATCCGGAGGAACAATATGCCGTGAATATGTTGCGCTCAGGCGCATCCGGCTATCTGACCAAGGAATCAGCACCCGAAAAAGTGGTGACTGCGCTCCGTACGGTACGAAAAGGCCGTAAATACATCAGCAGCGAAGTGGCAGAGCTGCTCGCCGAGACGCCGGATGCCTCCACTGCCCCACTTCACGGCGCGCTATCGCAACGCGAGTTCCAGGTATTTTGCAAGCTTGCGGCCGGGCGCAGCGTTTCCGAAGTCGCGGTCGAACTATTTCTTAGTGTAAAAACGATCAGCACCTACCGCACACGTGTGCTGGAAAAAATGGGCATGCACAGCAACGCAGATCTGACTTACTACGGGATCAAAAACGGCATCATCCAGTAATTGAAACATGAACACGCAACAAATGAATTCCGAATCAAACGGCGGCAAATCATCGCAGCCAAAAAATTGGCAGGGAACCAGCTTTATGGAAGGCGCAGTAAACCGCCCGTTACGGGTATATCTGGTGGAAGATTCCCCGCATGTGCGGGATCTGTTGCTGGATTTCTTGCATGTACCCGGCGAGGTTGAAATTGTCGGTTTCGCGGATACCGAGGATGAGTCGGTTGCCGCAATCATCGCGCGTCCGGTCGATGCTGTTATTGTTGATCTGAAATTGCGCGAAGGTAGCGGCATGGCCGTGATCGAAAAATTGCGCAAGGCTAATTTGGACCCGCAGCCGAAAATCATCGTATTCACCAACCACCCTTTTCCTGAAATCAAAAAGCGCGCGATGACACTTGGCGCGGATTATTTTCTCGATAAATCCGCTGACTACGACATTGTGCGGACCACATTGCAGGAAATGAGAGCCAACTAGCCTGCTCCGGTTTTGTTCAGGTATTGCCGATGAGGATCCCGCAGATGCGGGATTTTTTTTGTGATGTGCCCGCATCATGCCGAGGGAATCGGCGTCTGTCCTACAAGTGGTAGGCCACCCGTCCGATGCGACTCTTATGGACGCTTGCGTAATCTGCACTGGTGGCAGCAGCGTGAAGATAAAACTCCCGCTGTCATGCGAAACCCCAAATTAACGCAAGGAGATCCACCATGCTGTACTACGCCGCCGTATTTTTTATCATCGCCATTGTTGCCGGGCTCATGGGCTTTGGCGGCATCGCCGCCGGTGCCTCAAGCATCGCGCAGGTGCTGTTCTTCATTTTCATTGTTCTGTTTCTGGTGAGCCTGATCGCAGGACTCGTAAGACGCAGAAACTAGTTTTTCCACCCACCCCGACAGGAGTTCAACATGAATAGCAATCCCATGAAAGCAGCATCAAACGGGGCCGATGGCCTCGAGCGCGTAACCGAGAAGGCACACAATCTGGTTGAATCAAAGGATCAGGTAGTCAGCGACTTCAAGGCACTGTTATCCGAAGGCGAGGCTTTGTTCAAGAGTGCAGCCGGTAGCGGAGACCATGCGCTCGCCGCCGCACGCGACAAATTCAAAGAGCAGCTTGAGACCGCCAAAACCCGCTATTGCGAATTGCAGGACGCTACCGTCCATCAAGCAAAAGTCGCCGCTAAAGCGACCGACGAATATGTGCACGGTAACCCGTGGACGTCCATCGCCGTTGCTGGTGGTGTCGGCTTGCTCGTCGGTATGCTGATCACGAATCGTCGCGAAGGCTGATCATGCAGTCGGCCACGACCGGGGCGACATCTGCGACGGGAACCGATGGGTTCCTGACGCACATTCGCCAGCTTGGCGGCTCCGTGCTCGAGCATGTCGCAATGCGGGTCGAGTTGTTATCGATCGAGGTGCAGGAAGAAAAAGCCCGTCTCGTCAGACTCGCCATGAGCGCCGCACTCGTCAGTGCGTTGCTGATGGTCAGTCTGGTGATGGTCGCGATCCTGATCCTGGCTATCTATTGGGACACCCCGAGCCGCGTGCCAGCCGCGCTATCGTTGGCGGGCACTTTTGTCGTGCTAACGATTGGCGGCGGATTCTATTTGTCCGCGCAACTGCGTCGTTCAACGACGCTGTTTGCCAATAGTGCCGGGGAGCTCAGGCGCGACGCAGCAGCGCTGGCACCCATCGTGCCCATCGCTCCAATGACAACGCAGGCGTAGTCATGTCTGCTCCGCATCGTCCGCAGTTACTTTCGCGGTTACCTTCGCAGTTACCTTTATCGCAGCGGCGCGAGGC
>JANOQY010000535.1:0-1860 GCA_031414995.1 Betaproteobacteria bacterium | reverse complement strand
CCGCAACGCCACAATGAACTCAACAAAAAACGCCCACTCGCCATCTTCCATCAACAACCGAGCCAAAATAGCCTCCTTGCGAAAGCTATCTTGAATCATGCTTCAAGTGATTTGTGAATCCGGTTTGTCAACAGAGCCTAGATGTTTGATCCCGGACTTTGATGGTGCAATCTTTTCCTTGGAATGGAAGGAAGCACTATGGGACAGATTCTGCATGGAAGCGCCACAACGACTGAGGCAGTCCGTCGAGCAATACAGAATAGTGAAGAGAGCCTAAGGGCGCTTTCGGCGCGCTACGGGATCAATCAGAAGACCGTGGCCAAGTGGCGCAAACGGACATCGGTTGCCGATCTTCCGACTGGACCGAAGGATGCAAAATCCACGGTGCTGACGCTCGACGAGGAGGCGATCATCGTCGCGTTCCGGCGGCACACGCTGTTGCCGCTGGATGATTGCCTTTATGCGCTCCAGCCAACGATGCCGCACCTGACGCGATCATCGCTGCACCGCTGTTTGCAGCGGCACGACATCAGCCGATTGCCCGAAGTCGAAGGCGACAAGCCGGCGAAGAAGAAGTTCAAAAGCTACCCGATTGGCTATTTCCATATCGATATTGCTGAAGTTCAGACGGCCGAAGGCAAGCTGTATCTCTTCGTCGCCATCGACCGGACAAGCAAGTTTGCCTATGTCGAACTGCACCAGAAGGCCGGGAAAATGGCCGCCGCAGCTTTCCTGCGCAACCTGATCGCCGCCGTGCCCTACAAGCTCCACATCGTTCTGACCGACAATGGCATCCAGTTCACAAATCATGATCGGCACATTTATGCCTTCGAACACATCTTTGACCGTGTCTGCCGGGAACATGAGATCGACCACCGGCTTACCAAGATCAAACACCCCTGGACGAATGGCCAGGTCGAACGCATGATCCGCTCGATCAAGGAGGCGACCGTGAAACGCTTCCACTACGACAACCACGATCAGCTGCGAAATCACCTCGCAAACTTCATCAGCGCTTACAACTTCGGACGAAGATTGAAGACCCTCAAGGGCCTCACGCCCTACGAGTTCATCTGCAAACAATGGACAATCGAACCCGAAACCTTCAGACTAAATCCGACCCATCAAATGCCGGGACTAAACACCTAGGGGATTGATTCCAATGCTTGGTGCCCGCGTTTGACAGCTGCGATGATTTCGTCCGGGTCGGCTTTCCAGGTGAATGGCTTTGGTTCCTGATTGTGCTCTTTGACGAAGCGGTTGATAGCGGCTTGCAGGTCAACAACGGAATAAAAGACCATGGCCGTAACTACCCATCAATCCGAAAGCTGCCACTTCCTACGCGATGCCAATCCTCTGCCAGCAACCCGTGGAGCGGCTTGGCAGGTTTGAAATATTTCCCGAACTGCGCGCAGACCTGAAACAGTTGGTAGCTGTTGCCACCAGGCGAGACTTCGGCGGCGAGTTTGAGCATGTTGGCCATGGTCGCTTCGCTGGTGGTGACGTTGAGCACCAGCAATCCAGCGGTCAGTTTCAGATGCTCCTTGTAGAGTCCGCGCCCGACATATTCGCGGTATTGCAGGAAATTGCGCAAATGGCTTTTGCGGTTAAACTTTGAGGCGCGTGACGGCTCGGTGGCGCGGTCGGCTTCGACGACAAAGAAGCGGAATGAGCTCTTGCCGCTGTGATGATATTCAAGGCCGAACACCGCGTCGGGGATGAGGTCGCTTTGCAATGTTTTCCCGGTCTTCGGGTTTTTGAACGGCACGGGATAGCGCAAGGTGGTGTTGGCGCGGCCAAGAATGGCGTGCTGCGGACTGTAGGTGAGATTCGGATCGCTGAGCGTGGCAAGTTCGATGG
>JANOQY010000534.1:0-2285 GCA_031414995.1 Betaproteobacteria bacterium | reverse complement strand
AAACATCGCCGGTAACGATTACCTCGGCAATGATCACGTCGCATTTCGGGAGGATCTGCGCCTGCTCACATCGCTCGGCTGGAGAATTGTTCCAGCGACCGAAGTTGTTCGTTTGCTTGTTGAGCCGAACACGATCTGGCCAGAAAAAATCGCCGCCATCACGTTTGATGACGGTACTAATTTTGACTATGAAGATTTGCCGCATCCGACCGCTGGTTTGCAGCGAAGCATGTTGAATATCATGCGTGATTTCAATGCGGACAATCCCGACGCGCAACCGAGCTTGCACGCCACTTCTTTTGTGATTGCCTCAGATGATGCACGCGAGACCATGGATCGCACTTGCGTACTCGGCAAGGGTTGGATGAGTGACACCTGGTGGCAGCCAGCAGCGGCGTCCGGGTTTTTCCATATTGCGAACCACAGTTGGGACCACTGCCACGATTCGTTACCGAAGATTGCTCAACGCAACCAACTGAAAGGCACGTTCGCTGGCGTCGATACATTGGCAGACGCGGATGCGCAGATTAAAGTGGCGGCAGAATTCATCGCGCGGATTGCGCCGAATCCGGGCGTGGGCTTGTTCGCGTTCCCTTATGGCCACGCGAACCCGTATTTGCTTGACGAATATTTGCCGCAGCAGGCCAGAGAAAGCGGCGGTCAGTTTGTGCGGGCTGCTTTTTCAACTGAGCCAGCATCAGTCACGCGCGATACAAACCGGTGGTGGATACCGCGATATGTTTGCGGGCACCATTGGAAATCAACGAACGATTTAAAAGCAATTTTGCGCGATGCAGCTTAACCAAATCAAATGAACGCCATGCATACCAAAGATTCAATGCTCATCCGCGCGCAAGAGATCGAGGCCAGTCAGCCTGCTGAAGCGGCGCAATTGTTTACCAGCGTGTTGTCACTCGACCCCGCCAATCTCGCCGCACACAATGCGTTGGAGCGTTTGCAGGCGCCGCAACGATATGGTCGCTGGATGCTGGTCAACTGCGTGATCGATCCACGCGATGATATTTTTCGTTTTTTCGCCAATCACGAAATCGCAAAGAACCCGATCCGCGAATATCTCTCCGATGGCTGGCGCACGCTGTCGGAGCTGATGCTGCTGCTTGAGGCAGTTGATCGACCGCTATCGAAGACCGAAAGTGTGCTCGAATTTGCAGCCGGTTTTGGACGCTTCACGCGGCACTTGGTCAAGGTATTGCCGGGGCGTGTGACCTGTGCGGATGTGATGCCGGGTAGTGTGGATTTTTTGTGTGAGCAGTTTGGTGTTACAGCGTTTGAATCCTCCCACGAGCCTGAGAAGATTGCTCTTTCCGCCCAATCCGCCCAGTACGATCTGGTGTTTGTGTTATCGATGTTTACGCACCTGCCGATCCACATGTGGGCACCGTGGTTGCGTGCGCTCAAGCGCATGGTCAAGCCCGGCGGTCTGCTGGTGTTCAGTGTGCATAACGAAGATGTGGGCAGGGAAATCGGTGTCGTATTCGATGCGCAGGGAACACACTTTATCGCCAGCAGCGAATCGCCATCGATAGATGCCCAAACCTATGGCACCACCTTTACGACGAAAAAATTTGTTGAAGACACCATCGGCAGCGTATTTGGCAGCAAGCCGCTTCATTACAAACCGCAAGGCTTCTGGAACGGGCAGGACGGGGTGGTCGTGCGCGTATGATGAAGAAATCGAATTCATGGTCAACCCAACCTCTGGCGACGCCTCCCGTTGCCAAGGCTACGTTGCCTGTTCCCCTCGCTGGGAGCAAGACGAAGAACTCACACGCGTGCCTTCCATTTATTCGTATCGTGGAAGTGGACGATGCCGCGCCGTTTGCCGGGAAACTTTTTCTGCAAAAATTCAAGCATCCCATCCCCGACTATCCGCGCCATTTCATCGCTTTTTACGAACCAAGTCCCGGACTCACGGACACAATAGGTTATGTGCATTTCTCTCCGTTTGAGAATGTGTTTCTGGGCGGTGGCATGTGTGTCGATACTGCGGCTTACCGGCGGATGTCGCCCGAACAGATGAGAAGTATTCGCGAAGTTGGCAGTCTGGCGGAATACATGTTGCGCAATACGTTTGATCTGCTCGGCCCTTGCGCTGCAATCTTTGGAAGTGTTGGCGATGCCACGGCTCGGGTTGTTGATCTTCGGGCCGGATTTGTCGATACCGATGTGCCACATCTTATGGTCGTATGGCGCGATGTGACTAAATCAGAAAAACCCGCAGTGTTGGCAAAGGTAGCTGCACTCGGTTCGTTCTAGGAAATGAG
>JANOQY010000533.1:0-6179 GCA_031414995.1 Betaproteobacteria bacterium | reverse complement strand
TAGCCATCGCCAAGTTTGCGCAATTTACCGTGCCGACAATGGTGACGAGCGAGATGCCTCGTCTGCAAAGCTTTATCGACCTGCACAAAGACGTAATCGTGAAGAAACTCGACGGCATGGGCGGCACCTCGATTTTTCGCGTGCGGTCTGATGACCCGAATCGCAATGCCATCGTTGAAGTGCAAACGGTTGATGGAACAGTTTCAGTGATGGCGCAACGCTACATTCCGGAAATCACCAAAGGCGATAAACGTGTGCTGGTGATCGACGGCAAACCTGTACCGTTTTGTCTGGCACGCATTCCGAAAGAAGGTGAAACGCGTGGCAATCTAGCGGCCGGCGGGCACGGTGTTGCTCAGCCACTTTCGCCGCGCGATCGGGAAATTGCCGAGACGCTGGCACCGCAACTAAAAGCCGACGGCCTCACCATCGTCGGTCTAGACATCATCGGCGACTATCTCACCGAAGTGAATGTGACTTCACCGACGTGCATGGTGGAAATTTTTGAGCAAGCGGGCTTCAATACTGCGGCGCTGGTGATCGATGCGCTTGAAAATCGCACGAGTTGAATTCTCAGAATAATGTAGCAGAACGCCATTTGGCGGGGTTCTCAGAGTTAAATGCCGCCAGAGACCGCGCCAGTGCTTGTTGTGGTAATTATTGCAGGCCTATCATTGAAGATAGTGAGTCGGAGCATTTTTTGCTGCAATTAATCGTGGTCTAGCGATACAGAGCAATGCAGCTCGCACCGTAAGCTTAAGAGTTAACGCCGCTCCTCTTGAACGGCGCGCCTACGGCACGCTGGTAGGCACGCCTTAGCGCCGACTCATCGGCATAACCTACGTCACGGGCAACCGAATCAATTGTTTGCTGAGGCGTCGCTGCGAGTAGGGTTATCGCGTGCTGAATTCGTAACGCGGTAAGGTAGTTGAGTGGCGTTTGGCCAAGCACTGCTTTAAAGCACACCGCGAACGCGGTACGCGACATCGCCGCCTCGCGCGCCATGGTTTCCACGCGCCACGGTTTCTCGGGCGATTCAATCATCGCCAGCAACGCCCTCTGAAGGCTGATGTTACTGCTGCCCGCGAGCTGCGGCATGCTCATAGGATCACGTTCCCGCAAGACAGCCACCAATGCCTCGAACAACGAGGCTTCCATTGTCGCGATCAATCTCGCCGCGTCGGCATTGCCGGTGGCGGCACCCGCCGCTTCATTGACCAACAACTGCGCCAGTGTTGCCGCTCGCGTAAATTCGCGCTCGCTCAAACGGGCAACCGCCATCGCGCGTGCGGGATTGTTGGCAAAAGGGCGTGCGTGCCAATGCGCGTGCGCAGGCTTAATGGATCCGTGCAGCGCACGCGATATTTTTTCTTCTGCGGGGGCTCCCACCGAGTTCGGGGAATCAACGGAATTTACGCTGATGCCACCATCCAGAAAAAAGGCAGCATGCGATACCGATGACTCGTTCAGTATCAGTAAATCGCCTTTACGAAGTTGCGTTTTGTTGCCCGCTGCGCATTGCGCCGCTATCTGCCCCTCGGTGACCAGTAAAAAACCGATGGCTTGATCCAGATTCCACTGAATTTGTGCGGCCTCGCCATGCCAGATGTGTACATGAGCGCGTCCGCTAATGCTCGCGCGAGGTTTTTCCGCGTAGTTTGCCTGAACGATTGGCTTGTCTAATTGAACGATCTGCCGCATCTCGTTTTGCCTTCATTCGTAAGTATTTGAGCGCAATACCTCAGCGTTGCTTGGGTCTTGTACGAGTGCGTAGGGCGATTGGTTGCACTCGTGGCTATCGACATTGAAAGTTCATGCCGATGGGCGCGACTCAATCGCCAATTTCTCCCCTCTATTCCTTCAGGAGTTGTTATGTCAAAAAAAGTGCTGACGAGATTTCGTTTTGTTCATCCGCTAACGGCCGTTGTCGTGGTCGTTGCGTCGCTAGGCTGTTCGGCAGTCTTCGCGTCAGGCTCGATGTCACCCGGCAGCGGTCAAGGTGCAGATGTCTATAACGTCGGCAAATCGGTATTTTTCAAACAAATAGCCTGTGATACCTGCGCCTATGCAGGTCGCGGAAAAGACGCGGCCGATGCCAAAGCGCTGCTCACAACGCTCAAAAGCGCGGATAGCAAAGTCAAAATTGATACAGATGAGTTCGGTGCCGTTGAAGCCTATCTCAACAAACGTTTTCGTTTAACTGGCATGGCGGGGAAATAAATGAAAATCCAGCTAATGAAATCATCTCGTTGTACCGTGGCATTCGCATTGTGTTTATGTGGGTCGGCATTCGCGCAAACGCCGTGGCTACCTTCGCCCGGCACGAGCGATCTGACGTTCTCGTTCGCCAATCAAAAAGCGGATGAATTCAAACCCGGCGCAGCGACCGGAAAATTACCTGCCACGCTGAAGCAAGATTCGTTCGGACTTACCCTTAACTACGGCATTAGCGACTCGTTAGCGTTGGATGCCAGCGTCGGCTACGCGAAAAGCAAATTCGTCCAGGTGCCTGGTTTGGCGCCCGATGGCGGGCTGTCCGGCCTGACCGATTCGCGCCTCGGTTTGCGGTTTCGTCTACTCGACGATCTGGCGAACGACCCTGTGACATTGACGTTCGGCACCGCAGCCATCATCAAAGGCGATTACAAAACCGGCGCACTGTCGGCCATCGGCGATGCTGCCAACGCAATCGAAATATCGGCCGCCGTCGGCAAAGCGATTACATCGAACTTAAATGTTTACGGTGTTGTTGGTTACCGCGACCGCGAAGCGCCGGTGCCCAATGAAACGTTCTTCAAAGTCGGGGCTAACGTGAATTTCACGCCACAGCTTTTCGCGGGACTTGAGTATCAGAAGGTCGATGCGCGCGGCGGATTGGACATTGGCGGCCCCGGATTTTCACCTTCACGCTTTCCAGAAGTGCAGGAAGACTACTCATTAACGAGCGTCACTTTGGGCTACCGGTTTGCCAGAAATTTTAATGCTGCGATTCAATACGGCGACAAGCAAGGGCAGCGCAATACGGCCTTAAGCAAGGTTTACGGCTTGTCTTTGGGTACGTCGTTTTGAGATGTAATCGTTGAACGCCGCAACCAGTAGCGAAGGGCTGGCACCACACGTGGTTGTCGTGGTGCCAGCGCTAAACGAGGCGCCGGCTATTGCGCAAGTCGTGCGCGATTTGCTGTCGTTAAATTTGCCCGCACATCGTATTATTGATAGCGTGCTGGTGTGCGATAACGGCTCTACCGATGGTACCGCGGATCGTGCGCGTGAAGCAGGTGCTGTCGTTGTGCCGGCGCCAAAACGCGGCTATGGCGCGGCGTGCCTGGCGGGGCTCACCGCGATTCGCGCCATGCAGCCTCAGCCGGATATTGTATTGTTTGCTGACGGCGATGGCAGCATCGTGGCGGAGGAGGCGCGCGTGTTGATTGCGGCTGTTTGCGCGGGCAGTGATCTAGTCATTGGTGTTCGCACGCGTGCGCGGCAGGAAGCGGGCGCACTAACGTTGCCGCAACGTGTGGGTAATAGAATTGCCTCGTGGCTAATTTATGCACTGTGGCGCGAACGGGTGAATGATCTTGGCCCGTTTCGCGCAATCCGCACCCGCGCGCTATGGCGCTTGGACATGCGTGATGAAACATTCGGCTGGACCGTTGAAATGCAAGTCAAGGCGTTGCAGTCCCGTATGAACGTCAGCGAAGTTTCGGTCGCGACGCGAAGGCGTGTCGGCAAATCCAAAATCAGTGGCACGTTATCCGGAGTGATCGGCGCGGCGCGCGGCATTATCGGCAAAATAATCGCGTTGAAAGTGGCCGAACGTCGTTGCCTACTTTTTGCTGTTGTTGTCTCTACACAAAAACCCGACCTGCCCAGCCCAAAGCTGTAGCGCACAATTGTCGTGATGCACGCTGCAAACGATACAAAATATTTGCGGCCGCAGCGCTGGCATATCGCAGGTGCAATCAGTCTTGCCGCGACCTTGATTCTCCTGCTGTGGGCGCAGCGCTTCGGTGGCTATCCCGTTGTGTTATGGCTCACGTTCATGACGATTGCGGCGCTGCCGCTCGCATGGTGCGTTGTGCGGGCGGCAGCACCCAGCGCCATACAAGTGATCGGCTGGGCGTTTGTGTTGCGCATTCTCACTTTGTGGAGCACGCCCTATTTCGAAGATGACTACTTTCGTTATCTATGGGACGGCTATCGAACGTTGGTTGACGGTAATCCTTATCAATTCGCCCCAAGCCATTTTTTTTCTTCTGACATCGCACCACTTCCACCAAAAATTGCGACCGCCCTTTCGGGACTCAACAATCCCGATATCAACACCATTTACGGCCCCGCATTGCAATGGTTGTTCGCGCTCGCTGCATTCGCGGCACCTGGTGAGTTATGGGCGATACGCGTGCTGTGGTTAACCGTCGATATGATGTTGGTGTGGGTCCTCATCAAGCATGCTGGCACTGCGCGCGCGATGCTTTATGCGATGTGCCCACTTGTTCTGCACGAAATTGGCGTAGCGGTGCATCCGGATGGATTGATCGGCGCGCTAATATTTTTTGCTTCCGTTGCGATAAAAAAAGAGCATGCAATATGGGCGGCAGTATTTATTGGCTGTGCTAGTGCGATGAAAATTCACGCGCTACTGGCGCTTCCGTTCTTGCTCATGGGTTTGTCAGAAATCTCATTGGCGACCGTGGCGCGAGTGTTGGCAGCATGTGCATCAACGTATGTTTTCTTTTGGCTGCCATTTTTGTTTGCCGACGACACATTCGCACAAGCATGGCGATCATTTGCAACCTTCGCGCGTGACTGGCAATTCAACGCAATCGGCTTTGCTTTCATTCAGGCGCTGCTAGGTGCCGCGACGGCGCGTATTGCCTGCGTCATGTTGCTGCTGGTTACGTGGGGGATGTTGGCACATTGGGCATGGCGACGGCGGCAAGAGGGCGTTGCCGCACTAATAGTAGCGTTCGGTGCGCTGCTGTTTTTTTCACCCGTCATCAACCCGTGGTATCTGTTGTGGCTGTTGCCACTCGCCACACTGGCAGGCCGGCGCTGCCTCTGGATTTCGCCCTGGGTCGCCAGTATTGTTCTTCCCCTGTCTTATGCAAGTGATTTCAATTTGGGTGTTTCAAGCGTTCCTTACACGTTGCCGATAGGGATTGCGTTAGGGGAATCGCTGTTCATCCTTGCGGCGATCTGCGTTGATCTCCGGCGTCGAGCGAAATAGGGACGGCTAATAAGAATTGCAAGGCTTTATTTCATAGCATAAATTTACGTAGGACGTCATTTGGTGAGCCTTCGCAGCCAATAATGCTCTGAAACCCTCGCCAGTGCTAGTGTTTAGTAAAACTACTCTGGTCACCCGTAACCGTTGCTCGCCATCGCACTAACCAATCGTTATCCGATCAAAGTCGAGTCCGCGCTCAATAAATTCGGCCACTTTTACTTCCTTTGGGCTGCCGTGTCCCTGATGAAAAATATCGATGCCGCGCCCCAAGTGGGAAAGGTTGGATGGCACCAAGAGTGTTTCCGGAATCTTGAGCGCTTCCATGGGCGGCAAGCGAAATCCCTGCACATAATTCGGCACAAGACTGCGCGTGTCGGATGAGCGCACCGTGGTTGCCTCTGGTTTGCCGGGCAACATCGAGATCGTGGCAAAAATACACCCGTTGAGTTCTTCCACCAATTCGCGCACCACACCGAGGAAAAAATTCTCCTGCGTGCCGATTTTGATGCCCACAAGTTTGCCGATGGCCACACCGTGCGCCGAATTCGAGGGTCGCAGCAGGCGCACGTGTCCGCGGCTTTCATCGACGATTCCCCAGGTCTCGGTGCCGTAGTTGAAATCCGCGTAGCGCGCACGAATGGTTGATTCAGAGACTTTGCCGAACATCTCGATGTCAGCCATTTCCTGGCGCGTTAATTCGCTCTTGACGCCAGGCTGCTGGAACGGATTGCCCGAAACAAAGAAATGCGTTTCGGTGATGCCGAATGTAAGGATGGCGTCTTTCTCGCTCGGCACAGTTGCCGGTGGACGCGCACTGGTGCCCTCGCACCAGATGCGGTGCAGTCGTGTCAGTTGAATTTGCGCATCCGCCACGCTCCACTCGGCGGGGAGATCGAGTGAGGTCGGGTCATCGCCCTCGGCAAGCTTCTTAATTCGCCTCCGCAAGGAT
>JANOQY010000532.1:0-2648 GCA_031414995.1 Betaproteobacteria bacterium | reverse complement strand
CCAGCAGCAGCACATATATTATCACCCACGAAAGCAAAATGGCATCTGGCGCTGGGCTTCGCATTGCACCCAGTGCAGATCCCGCAGCCGCCAGCATCAGGCCGTAGTAAACGAGCGCTGTTTTTCGATGGCTCCAGCCAGACAGAATGAGTCGCTGATAATAATTATCTCGGTGGGCAACCCATGGCTTATGGCCTTTCAACGACCGCCTTAGCAGCGTCACGCTGGCATCGACAATGAACGGCGAAAAAATAAGCGGCGCAAACCAAATCGGCCAAACCTCCAGCATGGCACCGTGAATACCTAACGTGATTGACAGAAAGCCCACCGGAATTGAGCCCGCGTCACCCATAAAAACTTTGGCCGGAGGAAAATTGAAGATTAGAAACCCAGCTGTCGCCCCCGTAAGGGCTGCCGCCAGCAAACCCAGCGATCCACCCGAATTCGGTAGCATACCCAGCGCTATCGTGTAAGCACCGAAACCGATGACAGACATACCGCCTGCGAGGCCATCTGCACCGTCCATAAAGTTGTACAAATTGGTCATCCAGACAATGACGAGTACTGACGCAACCGCGAGCACAACCGCCACTGGCGGCGACAACGCCCAGCCAATCGACGCGCTCGCTCTGGCGGATGACAAACCAAACGTATTTACCCAGAGCAGCAACACCAATATTGCAGCACCTGCGTGGACAAGAAGTCGCAGAACAACCGAGAGCGGTCGCAAATCATCGAGCAGGGAAATAGTGACCAGCACCAGACTGAGGCCCGCGATACTGGCAACCAGATCACGCTGCATCCACACGCCCGCAAAGATCCACACGCTCGCGAAAATGGCAATGCCACCGATTCTTGGCACAGGCATTACGTGCAATCCGCGCGCGGTGGGGACATCAAGAAATACTTGTCCGATTCGCGTGCGGCGAAGGCCATATATGAGCGTGGCAGTCGTCACCAGCGCCGAGAAGAGTAAAAAAAAAATCAAGCCGATTTTCTCAGGGTCTTGGTTGGTTTGACCGCGCGAAGGCGCAGAGCGATCACAGCATGGTACAAGATAAAACGGGCATCTCGATTGAGATGCCCGTTAGAGTTTTCGACGACTAAATTACGGGCAGTTGGCCGGGACAGTTACTACGACAGTTTGCGTGATGGTGCCGGCAACGATGTTGACGCTTATAGTGGTTGGTGATGTCAGTAGCGGAGTCGGAGCATTCCGCGTGAAGCTGATAGAGTTCCCAATCGTCCCGGACGTTGGCGATACCGTAAACGCGCCAGGAGGAACACCCGGCGTGGTAGTGGTCGCGGTGAAGTTACCCGATCCTGATGTCGTGCTCGTGCCGGTTTGACCACATCCAACGGTGTGCGTCGTCGGCGTTACAGTTAAAGCAGTCGCCGGTGGCGCTGGTGCAACATCGCCAGCGGGTCCGAGTTCGCCAATAACCTGCGAAGTTTCGATCACGCGGTTCGTCGCATCCGTGACAATCAGCTGGCTGGTGCCACATCCGTTTTGGGTGACGCGGAAACTACCGCCATTGGTGATAACAATGGACGGGGACACCGACAAAAATTGAGGTAAAGGTGTCGTAATAACGTAGGGCGGCGTGCCGCCATATATATAGTAATCAACGATGCCACCAAACGGACACTGGGCCGGCTGGCCAACACCAGGTCTTGCCCCCGTGAAGGTGGTATTTCCGCTTGGCAGGCTGGTAAGAATACCTACACCACTAACTGTCTGCACGATAGGAAAGCTTGCGCGCCGCACCAAGCCAGTAACGGTGTCGGTTGTTGTAAGCGTGGCGACCTGGGTAGGCGCCGTGACAATGACCTGTATCCGCGCTACCGCTTCGCCGTTTTCATCCGTGTTGATAATGAGTGACGTTACCAGAACGTTGGTGCCAGGCGTCACAAAACGGAAATCGCCTTGGAAAACGTCAAACCGGATCGGACGGTTTGTCAATTTAATACCGTTCACAATGGCTGTCACACGCACGAACGCGTCACCACCGCTGCACAATCCAGTGCCGCAACCAGTGCCACTCGGGGCAACCGGTGAAATCGTGACAATATTATTTAGCGTAGTAGGCCTGACGTTTATGTTCGTCGCTGCCGACGCGCCCACATTATCTCTCACGGTAATCGCCACCGTCGTATCAGCAGCAACGCTCCGTGCAATCACCGTAAATTTTGATCCCGATACAGTAGGTACCGGAATCACCACATTATTGCTTGTGAAGGCTTGATAAGGGTTGGTGCCGCCACTGATCGTGAATTCCGTTGGCACATCAGCAAAAACATCCGCTGCGCCTGGTTGAACCTGCAAGGCTCCACCAACAGTTGTGTTACTCGCCACGCCGCCACCACCGCAAGACCCGAGCAATCCGCCCGCTGCGACGAAGACCGAAATGATCGCGAACTGTTTCGCCCAACTACCCGTGCTACGAAAATAATTTTTGATTGCCACGGCGGTGTCCTTTTGAGTTCGTCTTCAAGAATGTGATCTGTGTGACACTTATTTGAACCACTTTTCTCAAAGAATTATAGTGTTACCTGATTTTATTAAAGCGCAACTTTCAGTTTGATGCAAGTTTTTTTTGAATGGCCTAACGGTAGTCCGCTGGTTTTCCGGGACTGATGTGCCGACT
>JANOQY010000531.1:0-8000 GCA_031414995.1 Betaproteobacteria bacterium | reverse complement strand
CTGGCTGGAGCCATCGAAAAACAGCGCTCGTTTACTACGGCCTGATGCTGGCGGCTGCGGGATCTGCACTGGGTGCAATGCGAAGCCCAGCGCCAGATGCCATTTTGCTTTCGTGGGTGATAATATATGTGCTGCTGCTGGTTGTAATTGAGTGGCGCTTACATGAAAAGAAAAACAAGAAATCAAAAAATAATGACCGTGAGGCAACATGAAGACCGTATCAATTAACGAGCGCGCCCTTTTTGCGTTCGGTCACGATGTGACAATGTTGGTTGTTTCGTGGTTCATCACGTTCGCATTGTTTTCTCACGCGATGCCTGCAACCGGTTCAGTCGGGCCGCTAACGGGAATGGGCGTTTTGCTCGCTGTGGCGATCCCGGTCCAAACAATTGTTTCAGTTATTTTTGGCATGTATCAGGGCCTTTGGCGCTACGCCAGCTTGCCTGATGTGCAAAGGATTGTCGCGAGCGTTATCGCCGGGTCACTGGCCATCGGGCTCACCATTTGGGTTGGTGGCTGGCTTGGGACACTGGGATTCGCGCAGTTTTTCGTGCAGACGTTATTGCTGATTGTCCTGATGTCGGGCAGTCGCATCGCTTACCGCTCCTGGCAGGAGTGGCGCCAATACGGAAAAACGGGCGACATGGGCACGCCCGTGCTGGTGCTTGGTGCCGGGGATGCTGCGGTGAGCCTCATCAAGGAATTGGCCCGGAGTAGTGATTGGCGCGTAATGGGTTTGTTGGACGACGACACGAACAAACGCCACCGGCTCCTTCACGGCGAACGCGTGCTTGGCGCCATCGACGAACTACCGAGAATCGCACGCAGTTTGAAAGTAAAACATGCAGTGATCGCGATGCCATCAGTCCCATACTCAGTTCGCCGTCGCGTGATTGAAATCTGCAACAAAGCGCGCGTACAAGTGCTGACGATCCCGAAATTCAATAGTGTCGCGCTGGCACCCGCGGTCACAGGCAAATCCATGCCGCCAAAAATTCGCCGCGTCGCGGTGGAAGATTTGATGAAGCGCGAGCCCGTCATTCTCGACGATGCAGGTTTGCATGAACTCATTACCGACAAAGTCATTATGGTCACCGGGGCCGGTGGTTCCATTGGCTCTGAATTGTGCCGGCAAATCGCGAGTTATCAGCCCTCGATGCTGGTGCTGTTTGAGCAAAACGAATTTGCCATGTACCAGATCGAGCAAACGTTGCGCGACGCGTTTGAAAATTTGCCTATTGCGAGTGTCATTGGCGACATTAAAAATGCGCGCCGTGTGAATCAGGCAATGCACCAGTATTCGCCCTCGCTGGTTTTTCATGCTGCCGCCTACAAACACGTACCGCTGATGGAGGAATCAAACGCGTGGGAGGCGGTGCAGAACAACGTGCTCGGCACACTCGTCGTTGCCAAGTCAGCTATTGAATATGGCGTCAAAAAATTCGTACTGATTTCTACTGACAAAGCGGTGAACCCCACCAATGTCATGGGCGCTACCAAACGGCTCTCGGAGATGATCTGTCAGGCATTACAACAATCGGGTGATACACGGTTTGAAATGGTGCGTTTCGGCAATGTGCTCGGCAGCGCAGGCAGCGTCATTCCTCGATTCCAGGAGCAGATCGATCAGGGCGGGCCAGTGACCGTGACGCACCCGGACATGGTGCGCTACTTCATGTCGATCCCTGAGGCTGCGCAGCTGGTGTTGCAGGCCGGCACGATGGGTTTGGGTGGCGAAGTATTCGTACTCGATATGGGCGAGCCGGTGAAGATTGTTGACCTTGCCAACGACATGATTCGCCTGTCCGAGCCAACCGATAACGAAATCAAGGTGGTGTACACGGGGTTGCGTCCGGGCGAAAAACTCTTCGAAGAGTTGCTTGCCCACGATGAACACACACGGCCAACTCCACACCCCAAGCTGCGCGTCGCCAAAGCGCGCGAAGTCGCGACTGGATTTGTGGAGTCACTTACAAGTTGGCTGAATCAGGACCGCATGCCCGATGATTCAGAGGTGCGTCGCGACCTTAAGCGTTGGGTGCCGGAATACGTGGCGCAAGTGCGGCCGAAGCTGAAATCCATTAACGGTATGGCTGACAAGAAGTCTGCGTAGTCGCAGCGCTTAATATTTTTAACGCTGATTGCGCGTTTAAACATTTTTTGGCGCGCCCGACACGATTCGAACGTGCGACTTCTACCTTCGGAGGGTAGCACTCTATCCATCTGAGCTACGGGCGCGCAGCAACCAACACCGTTAGTTTACCATTCTGTCCAAAGCTTGCCGCGTCAGTATTACGTCCATGCACGTGCAAACAGGATTTGAGTCGAAAACCGCTTCGCCAGTATAATTACATCACCCGAAATTCACGTCCTCAGGAAGTCGCCATGTCACAGCCGCATCATCTCGCCGAAGAAAACACTGAGTCCAATCCGGTCAAGATGGCGATTGCCGTCACAGTGGGTGCGTTTGCGCTCATCATCGGCATCGTCATGCTGGCTTATTTTGCAGTCGGTACCTATTCCGTCGGTAGAGGCGTCGAGAAAGCCAATACGCCAGAGGAAATTACAAAACGCATCGCGCCGGTGACGGTTTTGGCCCTTGACGCCGCAAAAAGTCCCGCGCCTGCGCTGACACCGGTGCCTGCCGTATCTAAGGTTGCGGCGCCGATTGTGGCGATGGCAATACCTGTGGCTTCAGCTTCAGCGGCGCCGACGGCTGCCGGTGGCGAAGGCACTTACAAGACCGCTTGCGTGGCATGTCATGGTGCCGGTATCGCAGGCGCGCCAAAGACGGGCGACAAAGCCGCATGGTCAGCGCGCGTCGCCCAAGGCAAGCCGACACTTTATGATCACGCAATCCGTGGATACCAAGGAAAAGCGGGTGTCATGCCGGCCAAAGGCGGCAATTCGGCCCTGGCTGATGCAGATGTGAAATCGGCTGTGGATTACATGGTTTCACTGGCCAAGTAGGGCCCGATGGTGGTCGCAAGATTTTCAGAAAAAGGGGCGGATCATCCGCCCCTTTTTCATTTCAGGGCGCTTAGATGAGTACATACGCGATTGGCGATCTGCAGGGATGCAGCGCATCACTGCAGGCGCTCTTGGCCAAGATTGGTTTTGTCAGCACGCAAGATCGGTTATGGTTTGTTGGTGACCTCGTCAACCGCGGTCCGGGATCGTTAGAGTGTCTGCGTTTTGTCAGCAGTTTGGGTGACCGCGCGGCCGTCGTGTTGGGCAATCATGACTTGCATCTTCTCGCGGTGGCTGAAGGGGTCGGCAAGCTTGGTAAGCGAGATTCGCTCCAACCCATTCTTGATGCGCCAGATTGCGCTGATTTACTCGACTGGTTGAGCCGCCAAAAATTACTTCATGTCGATGGACCCTATTTGATGGTCCATGCGGGCCTTCTTCCGCAATGGAGCTTGAGTAAGGCAATAGCGCTTGCCGGCGAAATTGCAACGTTGATTCGCAGCCCAAATCGGCGCGCATTCCTGAAAGATATGTACGGCAATGAACCGAACCAGTGGGACGAAACACTAACCGGAAAAGCGCGCCATCGGCTAATCGCCAACGTGCTGACGCGCATGCGCATTCTTAACGACAACAACGAACTCGATCTTGAATTCAAAGGCGAGCTTGATACCATTCCGCCGGGAATGGTTCCGTGGTTTACGAGACGTCATCCCTCATTAGCCGACAAAACGATTCTTGCCGGGCATTGGTCTGCGCTAGGCCTGCATGTGTTGCCCAATTTCATTGGTCTGGACACCGGCTGCGCATGGGGACGTCAACTCACCGCATTTCGGTTGGAGGATCGCGCGATTTTTCAGGTTGAGTGTGCAGCGGAAGATCGCTCCGATAGTAAAGAATAACAATCTCTAGCGCTGGCGGGCATCTCCAGACAATATTGCTCTGAAAAACTCGCCAGTAAACGATCTACGTCATTCCGTTGCTGCTGTAGCCTCTCCAGCTTCATCGCCAAAGCGCCGGTGTGCATGAGGCAAAGGCACATTCAAAATTTTTGCAATTGCCTCTTCAGCCCGCAGCGCGAGCTCTCGCCGCGTAAGACCTGCCGCGTCAATTTGCGGTGCGAAAATGATCTCGGCAATCATCGATTTTTCGGCGATGATCATCGCCACTGATTCGGCAAAACTCAATTCACCGATAAACGCGGCGGCTAGCGAAGGTTCGCCATCGCTGCCCAGATAACGAATGGCGGCGGGGGCAATCGTCGCGCTATTGGCAACGGCGGGTTCAAACAGCGAAGTGTGAAATTTGAGTAATTTATCGCCGGACGTGGTCGTGCCCTCCGGGAAAAAACCAATAGTGTCTCCTTCAGCCAATACGTTATGCATCGTTTCGTTGATTTTGGCCGTATCGCTGCGCCGTGTGCGTCGTATAAAAATAGTACCCGCCTTGTCGCTAAGCCATCCGGCGATAGGCCAGTCGCGAATTTCTGCTTTCGCAATAAAGCGCGCAGGGTGCGCGGCACTGATCACGAAAATATCCACCCATGAAATATGATTTGCCGCGATGATTAAATTGCGCGCATCACTGGTCGGCCTTGCCCCGTGTATCGACAATAAAATATTGAGGATGCGCAGCAATTTCCTTGCCCACCATCCGGTGATATTCGCGCGCGTCTGCGCCGACACTCGAGGATAGAAGAGGCCCACAACTAATAGCCCTGCACCAATATGCATCAGGAGCCTGATCCAGCGCAGGCTACGAACGAGGTGGTTTGTGCGCGCGTGCGAGGGGGCGGCGGATGGAGTGGACGACTTCGGCATGCGGCGATACTACTGCAACTTCAACTGGTTTTTCCCTGCAAACGCAAAGAAGGGGCACGTAGCCCCTTCTCTTTTGCGTCCACCACAATTGTAAAATTTTCTAGAGACGTGAGACCCGAGTGGTGCCTTGTCCGGAAAGAATGCGGACACGGTCACCGACGCGAAACTCCTCGTCTTTCTCCTGCGTGATCGCAATCAGTTTGCCGCCTTCAAGCCGTACGGTAACTTCAACGCCTCTGCGGTCATTATTGTTTTTCTCCACGGCGTTGCCGATGATGCCGCCAACGACGGCACCGGCAATTGCGCCGACCGCGTTCGCCCTTGAGCCCCCACCCACAGTGGAGCCAGCCACACCACCGATCGCCGCACCGGCCAAGGTTCCGGTCCCTGTATCACGGGCATCAATGGTGACGTCGCGTACGCTTTCCACCGTGCCCAGTCGTACCGACTGTTCGCCGCGTACCTGCCCACGCGTGTAGTTGCCACCACCCAGTCCTGGCTGCGCGCAACCGGCAAGAAAGGCCGCTACCAACACGGCGCCCATTAACTTCAAGGATTGCGTATTCATAGTGTTGATCATCCGAAAAGAGGTTCGTCAAATGCCATCGAGAAACGCGCTTCAATCGCCTCGCGCGTTGGGCGATGACCCTGCGGGCCGCGATGTTCAATTTTAATGCTACCCATGGTGTTGGCGAGGCGTCCGGTTTTTTCCCACGACCAGCCGCGCTCAATACCGTACAACAAACCGGAACGATACGCATCACCGCAGCCGGTTGGATCGACTCGCCGTTCTTCTCTAACGGACGGCACATTGATTTGTTGACCATCGGCATAAATGACGGAGCCTTCCGCACCCTTGGTCACAAAAAAAGCTTTTACGCGCTCGGTAAGCTTTGCAATGGGTTCACCGATGCGTTCTTCAAGTACCCGAGCTTCATAATCATTGACCGCAACATAATCGGCGAGTTCGATGAAATGCTTCAACTCATAGCCTTTGAACACGGACATTTGCTGGCCCGGATCGAAAATGAACGGGATTTTTGCATCATGAAATTGTTCGGCGTGCTGCAGCATGCCGTCGCGCGAGTCCGGTGCCAGAATACCTAACGAGACGCCTCTTGCATCGCCGATTTTGTTCACGTAGGACGACGACATTGCCCCCGGGTGAAAGGCGGTAATCTGGTTGGCGTCAAGATCGGTGGTAATAAATGCCTGCGCCACAAACGTGCCCGGCACTTCGCGGATGTGCGCGCGTGGAATCTCTAACGCATCAAGACGTTCGCGATATGGGCCGAAATCATCCCCAACAGTTGCCATGATCAACGGTTCGCCACCTAGAAGCTTGAGGTTATATGCGATGTTTCCCGCCGTACCGCCGAATTCCCGTCGCATATCAGGTACGACGAAGGACACATTCAGAATGTGAATTTGGTCCGGAAGAATGTGCTCACCGAATTTGCCGTGAAATACCATGATGGTGTCGTAGGCGAGGGAACCGCAGATCAATACTGGCATGCGCAAAAATCCTTATAAAAACAGTATTATACCGTTGCCACGCGAGTAACCGCCGCTGGTCGGAAATCATCGCGCAAGGCTTGACACAGATTTTTCAACATGCGTAACTGCATGGGTTCGAGTTTGCTTTTTTGGTGAACCCGGCGCGCTCAGCACTCCAAAAAACAAATAGGATTGACCCAGTCAGTCCGCGAATTCTGAAACACGGCAAACTCATCGAAAGATGAGGACGCAAAGTCTCCGGTCTAAAGGATTTCAAAAATCCGACGATAGCGGGATTCCCAGAGAGTCGAGAATGAACATTTTTTGCGCGCTCGCCCGCCAGCATGGCCCACGCTTCGGCAACCTCGCCGAAGCAGATGTCGACAACGACACTGCGGCTTTCGCTCCCCCCTCTCTGTCGATCCCAGCCGCATTTGCGGCGACCGAAGCCACGCGCCTCACTATTCGTCGAGCTATTCCGAAAACGTCCGCTGCCATATTGGCGTCGCGGATACGGAGATGGCAATGCACTCGTTCGACAATGTAATTTCACTCGCCACCGCGCAAGCTGCTCAGGCAAGTATGCGCCGCCGCACGGTCAGGCCGGAATCGGTTGCCGTCATCAACGATTGCCGCGACATCGCGGTAAAACGCATCACCGCACTACTTGCCAAGACGCTCGACACGATCGAGAGCGAGCTGTTCGATCTCGCCGAAAAGTCCGTGGACCGCGACAAACAGACTCTCTACCTCGATGCGCGCACCCAAGCACGGGAGAAGCGATCGGCGATAGAGGTGGCATTCCGAAAACAATTTTTGAGTTTTTTCGAGAAAAAGGTTTCTGGCGAAGACGACGCCGCGCGAATTCCGTCCGCCGATTTCCGAACGCTTGCTCTCGTCGAGGATAACGAACTGGAGGATAGCCTGGCGATGAACGATATCGCCAACCGTCTATCCGGACAATGCGACGAAGAGCTCAGCGCGCTCTCCCAGCGCATGGGGTTTCTGCTATCGGTGCCGGAGATGAAAGAGCAGGCCAATCCAATGTCCCCGGATACCGTGGTCAAGGCGCTCAGGGCGGCGTGCGACCAGATGACATCTGGATTTGAGGCCAAGCTTGCCGTGATGAAGCTCGTTGAACAGCATATGTCCAAGGAAATGCTCGGCGTTTACCACGACATCAATGCGCATTTGATCGGACGCCAGGTCCTTCCGCAAATTCGTCCCACTTTCCGTAAAGCGCAAACGAGCGTGACGCCCAAGGCCACGAGTACGGCGACACCAAATTCGGGTGGCGGAAATTCGTCCGAATCTGGCCCGGTACCTGCGACCGATATTTTCTCGACGCTTCAGCAACTTCTCGCCGGCGGAAAGCTGTCGGACAGCCGCAGCGACGCCAGCCCCGCCGCACAGGGCATGCCAACGATACGCAGTGATGCCACCCAGCCCTTCTCGAGCGCGGGACTGGTCTCGGCGCTGTCGCAAATACAGACACAGGCGATCAGCCACCACGGGACTTTCAATTCGACCGTGGCCGGTGCCAATTTTGTTCCGGGGGAAATGCCGTTCGTACCGCCGAACGCTTTGCGCGAAATCAAAGCCAGCGGTGTGGCACACGGCAGCTCACAGGTCGACGGCATGACTATCGACATTGTCGCGATGTTGTTCGACTACGTGTTTGAGGATAACGCCATTCCCGATGCGATCAAGGCC
>JANOQY010000530.1:0-6380 GCA_031414995.1 Betaproteobacteria bacterium | reverse complement strand
TTCTGGCGCGAACTGACCAAAGTAATTTCGCAGATTCGCCACGTCGCGTTCCAGCATCGCTTGCGCGTGATTGTTGCCAGCGGCATCGACGGCCTGTGGCAGATCGATGATGACTGGGCCATCACCGCTGACAAGAATATTAAATTCACTCAGGTCACCGTGAATCACCCCCGCGCACAGCATACGCACTACTTCGCCAATGAGAGCGAGATGGTATCTGATGGCGAGTTCCGGTGTGAATTCGACGTCGTTCAGTCTCGGTGCAGCGTTGCCGTCGGCATCGGTCACCAACTCCATCAGCAACACACCTTCGTGGAAGTTGTACGGCTTGGGTACTCGAACGCCTGCCGCTGCCAGACGATAGAGCGCGTCCACCTCTGCGTTTTGCCATGCGGCTTCCTGCGACTCTCTGCCAAAACGCGTGCCCTTGGCCATCGCGCGTGCCTGACGGGTGTTTTTGGTTTTGCGGTTTTCGGTGTAATCGACCGCCTGACGGAAGGCACGTTTGTTGGCTTCCTTGTAAACCTTCGCACAGCGGGTTTCGTCACCGCAGTGGACGACAAACACCATCGCCTCTTTGCCACTCATGAGCTGGCGTACCACGCCGTCGATGAGGCCATCCTCCAGCAGCGGCAGTAGCCGTTTTGGTATTTTCATTCAGTCATTTTAATGCGGAAATGCTCCTCATCTTGGCTCCGGCAGGAAAGCCGGAAACCCCGCCAACATCAATTGCCCGAACCGCGTGCTGTCGCGCACGTTACCGACGTAGGTGGCTTGCTGATCTTGCAGCCACTCCAGCATGTATGTGCCTGATGTCGCGGCGGGCAATACGAGCCGTGCCTCACGGTCGCTGCCGTCTTGCTGGATTTGCATCCCGTGTTTTTGCGCCAGATGCATCATGGCGGCGTTTTGATACAGGCAACGCACCAGCACTTCACGCACGCAACGGTTGCGCAGACGCATTACGGCGCGCTCAAACAGTGCATCGCCGACACCTTGTCCCCGCGCGGGCACCAGCACTGAAAGGCCAAGTTCGGCCTCTTCTTCGAGGATTGCGATATGGACCGCACCGAGAATCTGTTGGGTATCGTCGGTGATCGCATAGACCTCGTCTCTATCAAAGTCGAGGCCATCGACATAGCTGATGACAGCGCTGTCGTTTATCGATGCGCCGAAGCGCAAGTGGCGATCCTGCGCGTCAAGTTGCAGAAAATGCTCGCGCAGATGTTCACGGTTGATGTCGCCAAGTTGTGCTGCAAAAAACGTCGCGTTGGTGCTCATGCAATCTCCAGGTGGGTAACGGTTGCATCATCGGGGATTGAGATGACAAAGCAAAGAAAATGCCGGGTTTCGTAACATCCAAAACTCTGATGTCCGAGAATGTCACGGTGAATGCTGTTGTCACTGTATTAAACGGCTAAATCCCTTGCTTTGTTGACCGCGTGTTCGCCATTAAGTGCAATCCAAATACGCATTTTCTGGGATTTTTCATAGCTAGTCCCGCTCAGCAACCGTACTTCTCACGTACTTTTCACCTACTCTGCACGTACTTTCCACGTACTTTCAACCATCACTCGCGTAAAATACAGCTTCCCCGATTTACCCCGATATTGTTCTTCACCTCGCAAGGCAGCAAACACCATGGCTCAGTACGTTTACACCATGAATCGCGTGGGCAAGATTGTTCCGCCCAAACGCCAGATTCTCAAGAATATTTCCCTCTCATTTTTCCCCGGCGCCAAGATCGGCGTGCTGGGCGTGAATGGCTCCGGCAAATCAACATTGCTCAAAATCATGGCCGGTCTCGACAAAGAGATCGAGGGCGAAGCCGTACCTATGCCCGGCATCAAGATCGGCTATCTACCGCAGGAGCCGCAACTCAAGCCCGAGCAGACCGTGCGGCAATCGGTTGAGGAAGGCATTGGCGGGGTGTTGCAGGCCAAAGCGCGGCTCGATGAAGTCTACGCAGCCTACGCGGAGGAAAACGCCGATTTCGATGCGCTCGCGACCGAGCAGGCCAAGCTGGAGGCGATCATCAACGCCGAAGGTGGCGACAACACCGATACACAACTTGAAATCGCGGCGGATGCATTACGACTGCCGCCGTGGGACGCCATAGTTGGCAATCTTTCCGGCGGTGAAAAGCGCCGCGTCGCGCTGTGCCGTTTATTGCTCTCCAAGCCGGACATGCTTCTGCTTGATGAGCCAACCAACCACTTGGATGCAGAGAGTGTGGAATGGCTGGAGCAGTTCCTGCAGAAATTCCCCGGCACCGTGGTCGGCATCACCCATGATCGCTACTTCCTCGATAACGCCGTGCAGTGGATTCTGGAACTTGATCGTGGCACTGGCATACCCTACGAAGGCAATTACAGTTCGTGGCTGGAACAAAAATCGGATCGTTTGAAGAAAGAAGAGTCCAGCGAATCCGCTCGTCAGCGCACGTTGAAAAAAGAACTCGATTGGGTGCGCCAGAATCCGAAGGGACGGCAGGCGAAGTCAAAAGCCCGCATGACGCGCTTCGAAGAGCTCTCCAGCTACGAGTATCAAAAGCGCAACGAGACTCAAGAGATATTCGTTCCAGTCGCCGAGCGCCTTGGTAACGAAGTCATCGAATTCGTTGGCGTTACCAAATCATTCGGTGAACGCGTGCTGATCGACAAACTCTCCTTCCGCGTACCACCTGGCGCTATCGTCGGTGTGATCGGCCCGAACGGTGCCGGTAAGTCAACGCTCTTCAAACTCATTCAAGGCGTTGAGAAACCCGATAGCGGTGAAGTGAAGATCGGCCCGACCGTCAACCTCGCGTTCGTCGATCAATCGCGCGATTCATTGCCGAACGACAAGACCGTCTGGGAAGCCATTTCCGGCGGCGCGGATATTCTGACTATCGGCAAATTTGAAATGCAATCGCGCGCCTATATCGGCCGGTTTAACTTCAAAGGTAGTGACCAGCAAAAACTGGTCGGCAATCTGTCCGGCGGTGAACGTGGGCGTTTGCATCTCGCATACACATTGCTCAAAGGCGCGAACGTTTTACTGCTCGATGAGCCTTCAAACGATCTCGACGTGGAAACGTTGCGTTCATTGGAAGACGCGTTGCAGGAATTCGGCGGCTCGATCATGGTGGTATCGCACGATCGCTGGTTTCTGGATCGTATCGCCACGCACATCCTCGCGTGTGAGGGCGATTCGCAGTGGGTTTTCTACGACGGCAACTACAACGAATACGAGAACGACAAACTGCGCCGTTTGGGTGAAGAGGGCGCGCGTCCGAAGCGGGTGCGTTACAAGGCATTAAAATAACAAACACTAGCACTGGCGGGGATTTCAGGCCATAAATGGCTTTTGATGCCCGCCAATGCAAGAGTTTTAATGATTTTCTTACGCATGGTTAATGTATGAGCCGCACGCGTCGCTGGAGTTTGATCGCAGCCGCACTCATCGCCCTTTTGGCTACTGGCGTGTTCATCGCCTATCAAATCGCCCTCAGTGAATTGCGTTTGCGTGTAGTCAATGCGCTGGGGGGACAAAGCGAAGTCGGCGAAATTCAGGTGTCATTCAAGGACATCACGATCACCGATCTCAAGCTCAATGCCCCCGCTGGCTGGCCGGTGCGTCATGTGCTCACTGCGGCGCGCGTCGTGATTGCGCCAGACCTCGGCAGCTTCACCTCCGGCGTGTTCCGAATCAATCGAATTCGCATCGAACGCGCAACGCTTGCCGTGCTGCGGGACCGCCGCGGAAAATTGCGGGTATTGCCGAGTTTCACCGAAAAAGGTTCGGCGACAGGAAAATCAAGCACTGCAGCCGTGCCAGCCACCGCTGTGCTTATCGAGTCCATCACGCTGAAAGACTCAGCCATATCGTACTTCGATGAAGAAGTGCGCTCCCCGCCGCTGCAAGTCAAACTCGACAATGTCCTAGCCAGCATTTCCAATCTGCGCTTGCCTGAATTAACGGGGAAAAGCGCCATCGACATCAACGCCAATGTCATCGGCCCCACCCAAAGTGGCACGCTCTCAATCGCCGGCAATATGGAGTTCGCTTCGCGCGATGGCAATATCAAAACGACATTGCGGGACGTCGAGATCGCAACGCTGGAGCCGTATTTGATCAAAGCCGCTGAAACGGGCGTGCGCAAAGGCACGCTCGATCTGGACCTCGGTGCGAAGATTGAATCAAAGCGCCTGACCGCGTCGGGACGGTTGGTGCTGAAAGGTCTGGAGCTTCGATCAAGCGAAAAGGCCGCGAGCACCTTCATGGGCATGCCACGCGACACCGTCGTCAACATGATCCGCGAACGCGATGGCCGCATCGAAGTGCCATTCACGCTCGATGGTAATTTGAACGACCCCCGTTTTGCGCTCGATAGTGCATTCAAGGCGCGCCTCGCAATTGCAACTGCCGGCGCGCTCGGGGTCACGATCACGGGCCTCATCACCGAATTCGGTGGCGTGCGCGACAAGGGCAGTGGACGTGAAAAAGCTGACGCGGTGCTGGATTCGTTGAAGCGGTTGTTGGGGAAATAATTACCCGCATGAAAAACTGAACATCGGCCACTAGTGCGGACCTCATGATTAAAACGTCTGAAGAGGCGCGCCAGTGCTAGCGTTTACTAAAATGCGACAATAGTGTCATTACAAGTGCCGGTCGGAAAATTTGCCCAGCGACTGCGGCTAAAACGTTAGCGTGAGGACTCACTAATGAAACCAGTACCGCAAATGCAATTAGCCCAAATACTGTGCTCGCTCGTTTTCGCCGCCCTCCCCGCATTCGCACAAGCAACTGAACCTGCCAAGCCAGCGCCGCGCTACGCAACGCCGGCCGACATCCCTGTTGAGACCTTTTTTCGCCGCGCGCAGTATTCGAAAATGTCGATCTCGCCAGACGGCAGCAAACTCGCTGCGTTGCGCCCAATCAATGGGCGTGAAAATCTGGTGGTCATTGATTTTCAGGGCGGCAAATCAAGAGTCATTACTGGCTACAAGGATTTGGATGTCCACGAATTTGAGTGGCTCAGTAACGACCGACTCTATTTTCGTGTCGCCGATTTTGCCGAGGCAACTGGCGAGATTTACCTCAGAGGTGCCTATGCGATTGACATCGATGGCAAGAGCGTGCGCGATCTCACCTATCCGCTTGAGCGTTCAGCAGAGCGCCAGGCGCGACAAAATTCCGTTTACTTTCGAGGAACCAGCACCAGCTTTCAGGTTCTGAGCCGCACCTTCGACGGCAGCGGTGATTCGATTGCGCAAATTTTCGGGCGCAGCCAGAGTTACGCCGATGTCTATCGTTTCAATACCCGAACGGGCGAATACAAGCTGCTCACTCCGCAGACACCCGGCAATATCGTGCGCTGGGTGCTTGATCGCGATCTCGTGCCGCGAATCGCTGTGCGCCTCGAAGAGCGCACCGATCCGAACAAGCCGCGCCGGCAAACTCTATGGCATCGAAGCGGCGCAGATGCACCGTGGGAGATGATTGGCGAGGCGTACGGCGACCAAGGCATTATCCAGCCGATTGCGTTCGATTACGACAACAAGACCTTGTACGTCTCGTCCAATATTGGCCTCGACCGTCGCGCGATTTTTAAATACGACATCGCCGCGCGAAAACTTGGCGAGAAATTGTTGCAGCATCCAATGATTGACCTGACCGGCAGCCTGATATTCAGCCGTGAAAAAAAAGCGCTGATGGGCATTCGCTACAACGCCGCCATGCCTGATGCAACCTGGTTCGATGCCGACCAGTCGCGCCTGCAAGACGGCATCGACAAGGCCTTGCCCAACAACACCAACAATGTGATGGTCGCCGATGAGAGCGGTCGCTATGTGCTAGTTTATTCCGCATCAGACACTAACCCCGGGGGCTATTATTTATACGACCGGGAAAAAGCGACGCTACAGGAGATATCGAAATCGCGCGATTGGCTGCCACCTGCGTTGATGAGCAAACGCACTTTCATCAAATACAGAACGCGCGACGGTATGGAAATTCCTGCGTGGCTGACCACACCAATCAATAGCGATGGCAAGAATCTTCCTCTGGTCGTGAACATTCACGGCGGACCATGGGTGCGAGGCTATAGCGGTATTCAATGGGGGCGCTCGCCCGTGGCACAGTTTCTGGCCTCGCGCGGCTATGCCGTGCTGGAGCCCGAACCGCGCGGCTCTACCGGTTTCGGCAGAAAACACTACACCTCCAGCTTCAAGCAGTGGGGACTGAAGATGCAGGATGACATCACCGATGGCGCGCTGTATCTGGTCAAAGAAGGTATCGCCGACAAAAACCGTATGTGTCTATACGGCGCAAGCTACGGCGGCTATGCGTCACTGCAAGGCTTGGTGAAGGATCCGGAACTATGGCGGTGCGGCGTT
>JANOQY010000529.1:0-3254 GCA_031414995.1 Betaproteobacteria bacterium | reverse complement strand
TTGGCCAACGCCACCCGTGATGCACAACAACAAGCGCTGGGTCAATACCGCGAGTGCCGGGCATTGTTGCGGGAGCAACTGCGGGAACGACGTGCACCTGGTATCAGCCGCGCTGAATCCAATCTGTCAGCGCGCGCGGCCGTCATCGGTCTGCGCGATGTGAGGGACCGCTTCCAACTGCATCTCAGGGCTTCGCACGAAGCCGTGCTCGATCCGAAGGCCGCGTTGGGCAGTATGCGCGCACCGTTTTTTCTGTTGCTGCTGGCGGAAGATCTTTCGCGCGGCTTTCTGCCAATTTTTGCGGGCAATATGTCGGTCGGGCCAATCGCGATTCCAGCGCACTGGGTCGTTGGGCTGCCGATATTCTTATTCATGCTCATCGTCGCCGTTTCACAACCCGTGCTCGGCGGCTGGAGCGAACGGCTGGGCCGTCGCAAGGCATTTCTGTATGGCGCGGCAATCGGTGTGGTCGCGCATCTGATGGCCGCACAAGCCGAAACGTTGCTCGGGCTACTGGTCTGGCGAGCAGGTGCCGGGGTCGCATGGGCGATTGCCTTTGTCGCTGCGCAAGGCATCGTGCTCGATTACACCAACAAAGAAACACGCGCCAAGGGTTTGGCCACGTTCGTGTCAGTAATTATGGTGTCGATGATTTGCGGGCCATCCGTGGGCGGTCTGCTCGCTGATGGGTTGGGTTATCGAACCACTTTTATTATCGCTGCAGCACTCGCCGGATTGGCATGGGTGATTGGCTGGTACACCCTACCAAAATCAGCGCCAAAACCAATGCCCGTCGCCATCCCGGGTGCGACGCCTGCGACAAAATCAACACGCGTCAATCCTCTCACCAATCCTCGCTTCGCAGGGTTGCTGCTGCTTGCGGCCGTCCCAGCAAAATTGCTGCTGGTGGCCTACTGTTTTTATCTCATCCCGCTGTTCCTGTCTTCCACCGGCAACTCGGCTGCGATGGCGGGCCGCATCATCATGATTTATTCGGTGATGATGGTGCTGCTGGTGCCGGTAGTCGCAGCACAGATTGACCGCTTGCGCACACGACACGGCGCGGTTCCGCACGCAGCATTTGTCGCCACCGGTTTGATTCTTTCCGGCATCGCCGGGCTGGCGATGGCGTTGCCGTATGATCTCGTCGCCGCCGTGCTGGTGGTGACGTTGCTCGGCATTGCGCAGGCGATCAGCATTTCGCCACAAGCGGCGATGGTGCCCGATGTGACGCGGGCAGAAATTGCCCGCGTAGGTGAAAGCACGGTGTATGGCTACTATCGATTGGTCGAGCGCATCGGCAATGCGATGGGGCCGATCGCAGCGGCGGCGCTGCTGCCATTTCTTGGATTCAAAAATACCTTCATCGTGCTGGGCCTTGCCGTACTTCTCTGCGGTATCGCGTTCGCGTGGCTGTACATTCCGCGTCGGGCCGCAGTGACTGTCCCGGCGGCAGCGGAATGACGATTGGACGCCGGGATTTTTTGCTTGCCACCACTTTGCTTGCGGCGGTACCCGCCCTGCGCGCGCAAACCGTCAAGGCCCCTAAATCAGGCAGGCCGCCAAGAATTTATATGGTCACCTGGCGGGGTGAAACTGCGGTTGAAAAAGGCTTTCGCGAGTACTGGAAAGTTCATCGTGGCGATGTGGAATTTATCGTGCGCGATGCGGGACAAAACCGCGCCCGGCTTAGTGAATTTGAAGCCGAGATCGTGCGCGAAAAACCGGACCTTGTTTACACCTGGGGCACGCCGCCCACGCTGGGGCTGGCAGGCACGACCGACAAACCACATGCGGTGATTGGCAAAACCATCCCGCTGGTATTTGCGGCTGTCACCGACCCGCTCGGCACAAAATTAGTCTCATCACTTGCCGCGCCGGGGCGCAATTTGACTGGCGTCACGCATGTGGCACCGCTGGATGCGCAATTGAAGGCGATGCGCGCCTACGGCGCCATCAAAGGCATCGCCATCATGTACAACAAGCTTGAGCAGAATTCGCTGGGGATTGTTGCAGAATGGCAACGCATCGGTGTGCGTGACAAATTCGTTGTGGCGGCCGACAGCTTCACCATCGGCGCTGACGGCAAACCCACGCCAGACATGCTTGAAGACAAACTGGCGCGCATGAAAGCGGCGGGTGCCGATTGGCTCTATTTGCCACCGGATTCGTATGTGTCCACGCAAGGCAACGCGATCGCGCGCATCGCCACCGATTTGGGACTCAAATCATTCGCGTCTGTGGAAACGCTACTCAATATAAAAGGCCCGGTGTTGATGGGCCTCGTGTCGAAGTTTTATCAAGTCGGCCAATTTGCAGCTTACAAAGCCGAGCAAAAACTCAACGGCGACGTCACCGTGCCGATAGAAACACTGAAACGTTTTTCGCTGATTGTGCGTATGGAAACCGCAAGGGCGCTCGGGGTACTGCCGCCGCTTGGGCTGGTGGATTATGCGGAGTTCCAGACCTGACGCCGCATATGACGAGTGCTGCGCCGTTACTGCAGGCGTTTGACCCGAGGTGAAATATTGGTGCCCTGAATCTCAAGATAAAACGAGCCCAATGCACCCCGCCGGATTCTTACCGTCGGATTATCAATATAGTGCGCGCGTGAACTGTCATCGCTGATTTGCCACACCTGTCCGTTGGCAAGCCGAATATTTGATTTGGCGCGCCAGCCTTCAAAGCTGCCCGGAATGCTGCTTTCAATTGCATCGATCTCTCTTTTACTGGCGATTTTTTCTTCCAGCCCAAATTGACTCGGCGTTTGCTTTGGCGTTTGTTGCACCGATGAAGGTTGCGCGACACTGCTCGCGCCGGCAGCGGCCTTCGCGGCACCGATGCTACCTGCCGACACGACCAGCGCGTCGTAACAGCCGAGCCGCGCTGTTGCATCGGCAATGGTGCGACAGCGAAGAAGAGCTGCATCATCGGCGGCTGCGGCACCTGATACGAGGAGCAGAGGAATGAGAAATTTCATTGGCATTGGATTACTCGCGAGCAGTTGAGATTCGATTCTGGCGCGGTCACTGACGCGGCCAGTAACCAAGAGATGCTAACGCATTTTGTCGCGTGTGGCCCACGGATAGAAATGGCGGTTGGCGACGATCTGATAAGCCGCCCTATTTCCACGTAAACCCCAGAATGACTCCAATATTAGCGCGGCCTCCAAGGCACAAAGCCGCCAGGAAGCCCGCTAATACTGGAGTTTCAGCGCCGCAACTATATTTTCTACTTCAGCATATTACTCAGCA
>JANOQY010000528.1:0-5356 GCA_031414995.1 Betaproteobacteria bacterium | reverse complement strand
TTACGTGATGGTGTTGATGGTGAAGCGGCACAATATCGCTGAAGGTACGACAACGATTCACGATGCTGCGGGCCGTCAGTTAGCGAGTTTTACGCTCACGCAGCCGCTGGATATGACGTTGGTTGACGATGAACGTTGCCTGCATGGTGTAACGCCGGTGATACCGATTGATCCTGCCAGGCCGGCGTTTCGGGATGTCTTGGTCGTCACGTTTCGGGCAAAGTAAACGACTAAAATCCAGTCAATATAATTCAAGGAATGAGCATGAAATATCTGCACACGATGGTCCGCGTAAACGATCTTGACGCCTCACTCGATTTTTATTGCAACAAGCTCGGCCTCACGCTCACGCGGAAAAATGAATACCCGAATGGTAGATTCACGCTGGCTTTTGTGTCGGCACCAGGCGATGAGGCGGCGGCCATCGAATTGACATACAACTGGGACAAGGAAGAGTTGGGCAGCGCGCGCAACTTCGGCCATGTGGCGTATGCAGTCGATGACATTTATGCGCTCTGCCAAAAGCTGATGGATGCAGGCGTCACCATCAATCGCCCGCCACGCGATGGGCGCATGGCGTTTGTGCGTTCGCCGGACAACATTTCGATTGAACTGCTGCAGTCGGGCACACCGTTGGCCCCGCAGGAGCCTTGGACATCGATGCCGAATACGGGGGTATGGTAAGTCTTACGATTACTCAGCAAGCATGCTGGCTAGTGCCTGCTTGTTGGCCTCAAGCGTGACCAGTTGTACACCGTCCTTATGCGTAAACGACGCTGCCAATCGCTGCCCGGCCAAATTCTCCGCGTTGACCACTTCGATGCTGAAGCCAAGATTTTCCTTGCCCCAGACTTCCGGCGAGTTCCATTTCCCCTGCGCTGAGCTCGGCAATCTGAGCGCCTTGGTTTCACCCGGCATCAATGGCGCGGCGCTTAACTTGTAATTAATGTCGTCGCTGAACAATATCTTCCCGGTCGCCGATTCGGTGGCGGTTCCGCGTAAATACAAATAACTCAGCGGCACATCAGTGCCATTTTTTACCTTGAAATCCATCACGCTCATTTTCTGCGGCCCGACACTGTTAAAGCGCAGCGTAGGTTCAAGAATTTCGATAGGTGCAAGAATTCCCTTGGTGCTGGTTTTTTCCTCGCGCAGCTTGATCAGCCGGGCAATATCGGCCTCGATAATGGCAAGCTGTTTGGTGGCTTCCTCACTTTTGCGCTTCTTGCCCGCCTTGATGATCTCGCGCCCGGTCATGCCATGGACAATCGGCATGAGCTGATCTGCCAATTGTTCAGGGCTCCTGGTCGCTGATATTTTTTTCAGCGCGCCGAGGATGCCCCCCTCAAAACCAATACTGACATTTGAAATCGCCAGCACCAGCAACGCATCATCGAGCCGCGCCACTTCGTCGGGCTTGGCGGTTTTCTTGATGGTGGCGAGGCTGGTTTCAAACGCTTTTTCGTTTGAGCCGTCGAGCTTACGATCCAGCCCGGACGAGCAAGCAACCAGAGCCAGAGGAACAAGGATCGAGAAAATAAGTTTCATTTGACGCGTCCCCTCTGATGAATTATGCGCGCCAACCCAAGAACTCAGGTCTGCGCTGGAATTATCGCTCCATGTTGGCCCAGTAAGGCCTCAAGATGATGACTTTCCATTGCGGGGCGACAGAAATAACCCTGAAACTCATCGCAGCCTTCGTCGCGCAACGAATTAAATTGATGTTTATCCTCAACCCCTTCAGCCACGACCTTCATCGACAATCCGTGCGCCATTGCGATCACGGCGCGGGTGATGGCGAGGTCGTCACGATTGTGCGGCAAATCTTTGACGAAGGATCGATCAACTTTAAGAATATCCACCGGCAACTGTTTTAGATAAGAAAGCGATGAATAGCCGGTTCCGAAGTCATCGATGGATAACCTCACACCGAGCGCGCGCAGAGCATTCAGGCGCATGATGGCGTCATCCAGATTTTTCATCACAGCGGTCTCGGTAATCTCGAGTTCGATCATCGCCGGATCGGCCCCACTGCTGCGCAATGCTTCGGAAACCAGTTGCACAAGCCCTGGATCGGCAAGTTGATTGGCGGATAGATTCACCGCAATCGAGAAACGTGGCAGCTTCGCGTCTTGCCATATTTTCGATTGTCGACACGCTTGCTCAATGACCCACTTTCCAAGCGGAATGATGAAATTGCTCGACTCGGCGATGGGAATGAATCGGTCCGGACCCAGCACACCCAGCGTCGGATGATGCCAACGGATCAGCGCCTCAACGCCCAGCATCCGACCCGAACTGAATTCTATTTTTGGTTGGTAATACAGATGGAATTCGTTATGTTGAATGGCCTGACGCATGCCTTTTTCAATTTCAAAACGCTCATGGGCGCTCTCACCAAGATCGGCAGAATATTCGCTGACACGATTGCGGCCCAGTTCCTTGGCCCGGTACATGGCCATGTCAGCATTCGCGAGCAACGCTGATACATCGTTGCCATCGGCAGGGTAGACCGAGATGCCAATGCTGGCTGTTACCTTGACTTCGTGGCCCTGAAGCTGCGTCGGCTCACTGACGGCGGCGAGAATTTTTGCTGACAGCAGTTGCAGGCTCGACCGGTCTGCCACGGATTCAACCATTACTACAAACTCATCGCCGCCAAGACGTGCTACCAAGTCGCTCTCGCGAATGCTGGCGCTCACACGGCGTGCGATTTCGCGCAGCAGTTGGTCCCCGGTCGGGTGGCCAAGCGTGTCGTTGATGGATTTGAAGTTATCGATATCGATAAAGAAAATCGCCAACCCTTCTTTGCTGCGCTGCGCCTTGGTGACCGCGTGCTGTAGGGTGTCGCTCAATGAGGCACGATTTGGCAATCCAGTGAGTGAATCGTGTGTCGCCATCTCCTGAATGGTGCTTAGTGCATTCGTCAATTCTTCGTTGGATCGTAAAATGCGCGCACGCATTTCACTGATGCGCGAACCGATCATCGCAAACGACGGCAACAGCAACGCTAGCCACACCCATTGATACCACTCAAGAAGTACATCGACCTTATCCGGCTTGAAGTTCATCATCAAGTTGATGACGAGCGCGTAACCGGCCAGCATAAACAGCGTGGTCGTCGAGAACTCGCGCGACTTAAAACGAAAAACGCCGAACAGCATCACCACAAAGCACCATACCAATACCAGACTGCGGTCCCGCTCAAAGTGGTAGGCGACGAACATGATCACCGCAATCGCAGCCAGTGTCTGCGCAAGCGTAAGACTGGGATCGGAAAAGCGGTTGTTGTGCTTCAGCGCGAAGACAATATAAAAACCGAGATTCACCACCACCACCAGCACTGCGCTACCGAGCAAGCCAGGCATCCCGATCAGCTTGATGGTATATGCCAAAAACAGCAGTAACAACGCGACGCCGTATCCTGCAACAGCCAGCAAAAAAATGCGGATGCGTAGCTCCTGGTTGGATTTGCCCGTAATTCTTTTCAGGATGGTGATGACAGGACCTTTTCTTTTATAACAACTGGGAGCGAATATTATTGCGCGGTGAAAGTGTGAAGAAAGAATAACAGGGATTGGCAACTGCAACGAAGAGTTAACACTATTTCACACGCGCTACTTTGTCCGCCATAGGGGAAAGTCCGCTATCCAGTCGGCCGTAATCGCGTTCATGGGATTGACCTTGCAGCAGCACACGCCTATTTTGGCGCTATGCCTGATTTTCAATTAAAGATCGGGACAAATTTGGAGATTCAAGTGACACGACAATTGCTGTTGGCTATTTGGGCGTTAGCCTGCCTGCCCGTATTCGCACAGGATTTGCCGGTGTATACGGATGCGCTCGCGAATGGCTTTCAAGATTACAGCTATTGCCCAATGGTCAATCAGGCCGCGACTGTGCAGGTTCATAGCGGTACCAACTCAATAAGTTGGCAGCCACAAACGTACTGCGGCTTGAGTTTTGCGCGTCCCGCCCCCGTTGTCAGTACTGCCACCTATGGCGGCTTGAGCTTCTGGCTGTGGTGCAGTAACGATTGCGCGCGCCCATTGTTTCTTTCGTTTCAAAATGGCGCGCCCGAACTCGTTAGTGTTTCTCTTGCCAACGCATACCCCGGCGGCGTGCTGCCAGCAATGCAATGGACGCAAATCACTATTTCGCTCGATGCCGGCAGCCCCTGGGCGTTGGCACCAAATGCAAATGCGGCATTTGATCGTTTCAATTTGCAGGATCAAGCCAATAATCTTCCCGCCTCGAACACGATGTTTATCGACGACATTCAACTCATCGCGCGTGGTGCTGGCCCGCCACCGGGTGGCCCGCCTGTACTACTGCCGCCGCTCTCCCCCGCCGTATTCGCCGCGCCGCTGTCAGTCGCAAGCCTTACCGTCAATGGCGCTGCAGGCAGTCAATTCACTTGGATCGACAGCACTGGCAACACGCGCCTAGCCCACATGGCAACAGGCTCGGGCGGCGCAAACAAGGGCGGCATCCTGAATCAGTTTGCGTATCAACTGGCCAATAACAGCACCCGTACCGTCACCAGATCTCCGACCGGTGCGGGCGGCTTTGGCTATATTGTTTCGCATCTGGAAAATGCCGCCCTGGCAATTAATAATGGCGAAGACGATTCGCCGCTGGGCCCGCCTGTGAATGACAACCTGAACGGCACAACGCAGACCGTTTTTGCCGGGCGACATCACGCGCTGCACACCCACACGCTCAATTATCCCCGCTGGGGGCGCAATGCCATGATGGTGGCCACCAAATACAACATGCCGGTGACGGTGGGATGGGTATTTGCGACCGGGCGCAATCATCCGCTGTGGTCGGTGAGTTTCGACATGGCGCAAATACCTGCCAATGCTGTTTCTGCGGATACGCGAGCACCCTATGGCGACATGAATTTTGACGGCACCACCGGCGAAGGAACGCCGGGTGGCGGCATCGTGGACGGCGTTGGCTGGGGGGATTTGTACAAATTTCGTAGCACCGGCGTGCCATTCACATTGAATAGCGCGTGGACGTGGAACACGGCCAACACCATTCCGCACAATATGCTGTGGGGCCAAACGACCGATAGCGAAATGGGCATTGTGCTCACCCAACCAATTGCGCAACAGGATGCGGGCGGGTACTTCGGCATCAACCGATGGAACAGCACCAGCGCAGCCGGTGCAGGTTGCCCCGGCGCACCATCGGTCATGCCTTGCGACTTTACGTGGCCCTACCAGTCGATCAATTATTCTTTCGGCGGGTTCAACGATGCGACCCAATCCAAGCGCCTCGCCTGGGGCGCAAATTTCGGCTATCTCGGCCAGACAAATTATCCGGACAGGCCGACTAACGCAAACCG
>JANOQY010000527.1:0-2828 GCA_031414995.1 Betaproteobacteria bacterium | reverse complement strand
ATGCGCTGCTTTCCCTCACCCTAGCCCTCTCCCCGAGGGAGAGGGAATATTCATTATTAATTGGGAGTTTGTGTTTTTGCCTCTCCTTTGGGAGAGGCCGACGCAACGCGGCGGGTGAGGGAAAGCGGTAAAAGAAAAAGTAATTATCGCATTGGCTCAGCCACGCGCCGCTCAGTGCGTCACTCGCCTGTAACGCAAACAACTTAATCCGCCTTAATCCCCGACTTCTTCACCACGTCATTCCAGCGAGCAGCCTCGACCTTAATGAAATCAGCAAACTCTTTCGGCGTACTCGTCGAAGGCTCAGCGGCCTCAGCCTTCAGGCGATCCGCGACGGCGGCAGTCTTTCCCGCCTCTGCCGCAGCCTGTGCAAGCTTCTGGATGATTGCATCCGGCGTACCCGCAGGCGCAATCAAGCCATACCATTGTGAAGTCTCAAACCCCGGATAACCTTGCTCGGCAACGGTTGGCACATCCGGCATTGCGGGTGAGCGCTTGGCGGTACCGATGGCAATCGGGCGCAGCGTACCGGCCTTCACATGTGCCATCAGTGGTGGCGCGCCGGTGAATGTCCCGTCCGTGCGACCGGCGAGCAGATCGGTCATCATCGGACCGGTACCTTTGTAGGGCACGTGGGTCGCGGTGAAACCTGCGGTCAGTGCGATGTACGCCATCGCGAGATGCCCCGAGCTGCCGTTACCAGCCGAACCATAGTTCAGCGCGCCCGGACTATTCTTGGCGTACTCCACAAACTCCTTGAGATTTTTCACCTTCATTTTTTCAGCATTCACCACCAACAAGCTCGGCACTTTCGCCAGCAGCGTGATCGGCACGAAATCCTTGACCGGATCGTAAGGCAGCTTTGCAAACATGGCAGGATTCACAGCGAGTGTGCCGACGTGGCCGAGGATGATCGTGTAACCATCCGGCGCGCTACCCTTCACTTCCTGCATCGCGATATTGCCCGCGCCACCGGGTTTGCTTTCAACGACAACAGACTGGCCGAGTATCTTCGACATTTCGCCCGCAAACGAACGCGAGACGATGTCCGAACTGCCGCCCGGCGCGAACGGCACGAGCAGGCGAATCGGCTTGTTGGGATATTGCGCATGGGCGACACCAGTTACGAGTGCTGCCATCACCGCGCAGACAGCCAAAATTTTCTTTTTCATATTGCTCCTCACGTTATTTGTTTTCATCACAAGCGGAATTCCCGCATCCGGTAGAATCATCCACAATTGTGCATCCTTATCCGGATGTAGTCACGCAAATGAAAGCCCCCTCTCTCCCGGCCTCTGCTACGCTTCAAGTGTTCCCTTGTCTCGCACGAGGGGAGAGAGGAGCGAAAAACTCAATCTGCAAACCCACTGCAGAAAGCAACGAAGTAATCGAATATCGCAACCTTCTCCGCATATAGTTCCTCTCCCGCAACGCGGGAGAGGATGCCCGACAGGGCAGGTGAGGGCAAACCACCAAAAATCAATTGAGTTCTAATCATGACCACCCCAAAATACCGCTCCTTCGCCATCACCCAGGGCAACGAACGCGCCCCCAACCGATCCATGCTGCGCGGCATCGGCTATCAGGATGACGACTTCAAAAAACCCTTCATCGGCTTAGCCAATGGCCACTCCACACTGAACCCCTGCAACGCCGGCATCCAGCCGCTGGCCGATGCCGCTGACGCCGCCATTCGCGAAGCCGGCGGCATGCCGCAGATGTTCGGCACCATCACTGTCACCGACGGCATCTCGATGGGTACTGAAGGCATGAAGTATTCACTGGTAAGCCGCGAAGTGATTGCCGATTCCATCGAGACCGCCTGCCAATCACAATTCATGGACGGCGTGCTCGCCATCGGCGCGTGCGACAAAAATTTGCCGGGTGCCATGATCGGCGTGCTACGCATGAACATTCCCGCCATCATGGTTTACGGCGGCACCATAAAACCCGGCCATTACAAGGGTCAGGACTTGCAAGTGGTTTCTGTATTCGAAGCGGTCGGCGCATTCAATGCCGGCAAGATGAGCGAGGAAGATTTCGGCTGCATCGAACGCTGCGCGATCCCCGGCGTGGGTGCCTGCGGCGGCATGTACACCGCCAACACCATGTCCAGCGCCTGCGAAGCGATTGGTATATCGCTGCCTTACTCCAGCACCATGGCTGCTGAAGATGAAGAAAAAAGACTATCCGCCGCCGATTCCGCGCGCGTGTTGCTGAACGCCGTGAAGAACAACATCCGCCCGCGCGACATCGTCACCCGCAAATCGCTTGAGAACACCGTCGCCGTCATCATGGCCGTGGGCGGCTCGACCAACGCGGTGCTGCACTTCCTCGCCATCGCTCACGCCGCAGACGTGGAATGGACGATTGATGATTTCGAGCGCATGCGCAAAAAGGTCCCAGTGATCTGCGACCTGAAGCCTTCCGGCAAATACGTCGCGGTCGATCTGCACAAGGCCGGTGGCATCCCGCAGGTGATGAAGCTTTTATTGAATGCGGGCTTGCTGCACGGCGACTGCATCACCATCACCGGCAAGACCGTCGCGGAAACATTGAAAGATGTGCCGGACGTGCCGCCGAATTTTCCGAATGCGGAATTTCCAGTTATTCACACCATCGAAAACGCTCTCTACAAACAGGGCCACCTCGCCATCCTCAAAGGCAACCTCGCCCCCGAAGGCTGCGTGGCCAAGATCACCGGCCTCAAGAACCCCGTCATCACCGGCCCCGCGCGCGTATTCGATTCCGAGCCGCAACTGATGGAAGCCATCATGGCGGACAAGATCAATCACGGCGACGTGATCGTGCTGCGCTACGAAGGGCCG
>JANOQY010000526.1:0-2403 GCA_031414995.1 Betaproteobacteria bacterium | reverse complement strand
CGTTGCAGATTGCGACGCAGCGGATTGATGTCGCCACCCGTGTTGAGCTCGCTCCAGATCGCGCCTTGCAGTGTGTCGTAAAGTTCCGACAACGCAAACGCCTGTTTGGCATTGGTCATCTTGCTTGGTGCATCGAGAATGCGTGCTGCCACACCGTCTGCCATCAATTGCTCAAGTGTTGCCCGCTGCAGGCCCAACACGACGCCGCTGATGCTCGCATCCGGGTTGACGATCGCGGCAAGACTGCGGCCACCAATGCCGCCGAACCAGCGGTCAAACTGGTCTGGCACCAGACGCGCCACGAACTCAGGTTTGAACTTGAAACTCTCAGCACGGAACAATCCATCGGTGATCAGCTTTAGCGCCTGACGCTGTTTGGCTGCCGGTACCGGATTCAATGGCGCACGCCCGCTGTCGGCGTGGTCACGCAGATGCACCACACCGCCGATGTATTTGGCGGCGACATTCGAGGCCAACGCCACTTGCGAGCTGGCGCTGAGGAAGTTACGGCGCAGGATATCAAACTGTTCACCCGGCTTGATCTTGCGTTCCTGCAAACGATCCCACAGTTCGCGCGACAGCAACAGGCGACGCTCGGCGAACGCCAGTGGATCGGCACCCAGATCGCGGCGCGTCACTTCCGGGTCCATCCCCTCAACCGGACCAAGACCAGCATCGATGTCATTGGCAAACGCGAGCAACGGCTCTTTGGAGCGCGAGGCGATTTTCAGCAACGCGTCTTTTTCCGTGGCTGGGTCAAGCTGCTTATATGCATATTCGATAGCCCACTCATCGTATGGACCGACGGTGGTCATCACATACTGGCCCTGCTTCCGGCCTTTTGGCGCGATGTTGAGCGCGTTGTACTCCATCACCGATCCGGCGAGGCCGTTCTGCTTGGTGAAGTCGGCGTTTTCCATTTGGTCGAGCGTGTAGATGGTGGAAGCCCGGAAATTGTGGGTCAGCCCAAGTGTGTGGCCGACTTCATGCGTGACCACATCTTTCAACGTGTCGAGCACAATCGCTTCGGCCTCCGGACTTTCAGGATCGATATCGCCGCGTGCGGCCAGCAAATCGAGCGCGAAACTGACTTCCTGCATAGCGTGGCTCTCGTGCTCACACAATTGCGACATCTCGCCGCGCGAAAGTGCATGCAGGATTTGGGCCTCGGATTGTTTGTGCGCATGCGTGTTTGCGTAGGCGTGGGCGTAGTTATTGCCCTGCGCCACGCTGGCCAATTGCTCTACCGCACGACGGCGCGGCAAGCGTGTCCAGCCGTCTGAAAACGAAATGTCAGCATCCAGAATCTCGCCAGTGCGGCGGTCGGTGCGGCTTGGGCCGATGGCCAACGCGCCGTCGCTGGTATCAACATACCAACGCACGGACGCGTGACGCGTGTCGTTGTTATCAAACTCAGCATTGTCTTCCTGCTGTTTGGCTTGAATGGCGTTCTTAAAGCCAATTTTCTCAAACGCTTTATTCCATTCGAGGATGCCTTCCGTGACCTTGGCGCGATATTTGACTGGAATATTTTTGTCCAGCCAGTAGGTGATCGGCTGCACCGGCTCCGACATCGCCGCCTTCGGATCTTTCTTCTCCAGTCTCCAACGGTTCACGACGTACTGGCGCGGAATTGGCGCGACATCATCCGTGTAATTCCATTGCTGGGTCACGAAATGCCCGACGCGGCTGTCGGCGATGCGCGCAGCCATCGGCGTGGCTGGCAATTTTGACAACGTGTAGTAGTAACCCAGAAACATGCTGCGGTTGTCTTCCAACGTCGACGGCGCGCTTGGCATCGGCACCGGCGACGGCACCAGCGGTGGTGCTGGCAGCTTGGCAATGCCGTAATGGGCGGTGACGTTGAAGGTTGTCATGTCTTCCGTGGAACGGACATTCACGAATCCTGAATTGCGAGCGTCGTAGTTATACGGCAGACGGAAGGTGGCTTCGAGGTCTGTCGCTGTGCCGGGAAGGTCGGCTAAGAAGAGTGCGTTGGCGTCGATGAGCACCGATTTCCGCTCCGGATGCGGCGCACTGGCGATGGTGGTGCTACTAATCAGGCTGTCGGTAAAGCTCTCGTTAACGGCGCGTGCAATGGCCGTGTCAGGCTTGGCCATAAAGCGGGTGTTTTTTGCTATCAACTGCACGATGTTGCCTTGCTTCTTGAATTCAGCAACGTGGCCGCGAAGCATCCAGTTAGGATAAATGCCGCCTTCACCAATGCCGCGCGTCGAATTGACCTGATAGTAAATGGGCGACTGAAACTGTTCCGGGCTGATCTCGATCCAGACTTTTTCGTCTTTCTGGTAGAGCGTAAACATGCCGGGAATCCGTTTGGCATCCTTGATGATTTCTGCAAACGGACGCGGGGCGGCGGCGTCCGGACGCGCAGCGGCGGCA
>JANOQY010000525.1:0-13809 GCA_031414995.1 Betaproteobacteria bacterium | reverse complement strand
TGCGGTCGTCGGCCCGCCCGAACAGCGTTGCTGGGTCGAGCGTCAACAGGTGGTTGAAGAGCGGCGCAGCGGTGACACGAATGTCGGCGGTGCAGTTCTCGGTGCAATTCTTGGCGGTGTTCTTGGTCATCAGGTCGGCGGCGGTCGCGGTAAGGATGTCGCCACTGCCGGTGGTGCGGTAGCAGGTGCGTTGATCGGTGGTAACTCGGGTCGTGGTGATGGCGGTGTTTCAACCTACGATAAGGACGTACAGCGTTGCAGGACGGTCGCCAGCGGCAAGCCTGAGTACTGGGACGTTACGTACGAATATCGCGGCAGAGAACATCGGATACAAATGAGTGCGCCTCCCGGCAACACTATTTCAGTTAATCGCAACGGCGAACCGCGACAGTAATTTTTCAATACCGGTAAAAGCAAAGCGGCCTTTGATGGCCGCTTTGCTTTTGGGCCGCGGTTATTCGTCGAATTGACGCTGAAAGCGCCGTCTTTTTCATGGATTAGCTTTTTACGGTTGCGCGCATGCTGCTGTTATCGCGCAATGCCGCAAGGTGCCGCAGACCAAACCGGCAAGCTGCTTCCGACAAGGATACGCCGCCATGGGCCATCGACATTATCAGCCGCAGTCATCTTCAGCTCGTCCACTAACTGAAATACCGGTAACGGCAATGCGCATCGATACGCGGGCGCGTCTGCTGCAAACGCTGCAACAGTTTTTCGAAGTGTCGCGCGACCAATTTACCGACAACGACCTCGGCATTCCGGAGTGGCGTCAGGCCGACGATGCGCTGGAACGCGCCTACGATGCCTGCGCCGCGCATGAGGCGATCACGACGATCAAATCGCTTTGCAATAGCGCACACCGCTACATCGATATGGCGGTACAGATGTCGACCGCCCGATCTTATTACGACGGACGCATCTGATTACCTGAATGATGGTTGTAACCAGCGGTGTTGAAGCGATGCGCGTTTGAACCTGGCTGGAAATCGGTTAGATTGCTTCGCTGAGCGCGGCCGATTTTTTTTGCAAATAACCATGAACGTAAAACAGCTTCAGGAATTCTGCCGCTCCCTGCCGGGTTCTAACGAGCGCCTGCTCGCGGACCCGTCCAACATCCTCGTCTATTCGCTCGACATAACAAACTTCGCTTACTTCAAGACCAGCGAACCCGAACGCTGGCGTTTCAGTATCAAAGTGACGCCATCGCGCTTCGTCGAACTCACCGATGTTCCGGGTGTGAAGCCGGCACGCTATCGTGGCCGTTATCACTGGATCACTATTGTTGCTGTCGGCAATTTTCCATCTGGGTATTTGAAAGAGCTGGTGGAGTGGTCTTATAAATATGCGCTAAACGGGTTGTTACGTTCGCGCCAGCGTACGTTGATCGGCGAATGATTCGGCAAAATGTAAACTGCACCCATTGCGCTGTTCAATCACGAACGAGAAAGCCCCAGTGAACACACCTGATATCCACGCCCCCACCATCGACGCCATCCGCGCCAACCGCACGCGACTGGGTGACCTCGTCATCACCACGTCGATCCGTCTACTGGCTGATGATGCACTCGCCGCAGCCGTTGGCGCATCTACGCAGGTATGGCTGAAAGAGGAACTCTTCCAGCGCACCGGCAGCTTCAAGCCGCGCGGTGCGCTCTCGGTGATGCTGGACATGGATGCGGCATCCCTCGCGCGTGGCGTCACGGGCGTCTCCGCAGGTAATCACGCTATCTCACTCGGCTACTGCGCACGCATACTCGGCACCACCGCTAAAGTAGTGATGCCCAAAACTGCAAACCCATTTCGCATTCAGGTGTGCCGCGAACTCGGTGCCACCGTCGAGCTGGTTGATACCGTCCACGACGCCTTCGCGCGGGTGAAGGAAATCGAAACCACCGAAGGCCGCACGTTTGTGCATCCGTATGAAGGGCCAAAAACCACGCTGGGCGCGGCGTCGGTCGGCGTTGAATTCATCGATCAGGTGCGCGCATGTGGCGCATCGTTCGACGCTGTCATCGTCGCGGCTGGCGGTGGCGGGCTGACCAGTGGTGTCGCATGCGCGGTGAAACAGATGAGCCCCAATACTGCCGTCTATGCGGTTGAACCTGAAGGTGCCGATAGCTTGAGCCGCAGTTTCAAGGCGGGTTCGCCGCAATCGATCGATGTCGTGCGCACTATCGCCGATTCACTCGGGGCACCGCGCTGTGAGCCCTACTCGTTCGCAATCAATCGCATGTTCGTCGATGAAGTTGTAATCGTGAGTGACGACCAGATTCGGGAAGCGATGCGATTACATTTTCGTGTGTCCAAACTCGTGGTGGAACCTGCGGGCGCGGCGACGCTTGCGGCGTTGATGTATCCGTTGCGGGAGCAACTTGAAGGGAAGAGCGTGGGGTTGGTGGTTTGTGGGGGGAATGTGGATGTGGGGACTTTTGCGAAGCAGGTTTTACCTTGAGGATATATTGACGACCTGCCAATATATAAACTGAAAATCAAGCATTGGCGTGCCTCTCAGGCGATTTATGCCTGAAAACCCCCGTAAAATGGCGATATACACAAATTTATGCGGGTTGGCGTGCAACAAAATCACCCAAACCGCAAACGCTTCCGTAGCTCTCCCCGCAACAACCACACACTTAATACCGCCTGCAGCGTGGTCGTCGCGACCGAGAGATACCACACTTGTTCGAGTGTGAAGCCCGGCTGTCGCGATAGCCAGATGGCGGGCAAGGCGAAGATAAACAGCCGCACGCCGGTGCTGATGAAAGATGGCCAGGTATTACCCAGCGCCTGAAACAAACTGGAGCAGGTAAACACCAGCCCGATGGCCACGAAATTCCACGAGATGATGTGCAAAAATTGTGCGCCGACACGAACGACTTCGGCATCTTCAGTAAAAAATCGTACGAGTGTTGTGCCCTGCCACTGGGTGAATAACGTCAACACCGCCATGGCAGCACAACTGGCCAGAGCGGCCGAGCGAAAGGTCTCGCGCACGCGTGTGGCATTTTTCGCGCCGAAGTTTTGTCCGGCGATGGGTGCGGCGGCAAAAGCAATCGCCATCGCCGGTAAAAACACCATCTGCATGATGCGCGTTCCAATGCCAAAGCCCGCCTGCGCAGCGGCACCGAAGTCGCGAATGATCCAGTAGATCACAGCGGTGAACAACGCGAACAGCGCGAACTCACCACCCGCCGGCAAACCGAGATTGAGCATGCGACGCCACGTCGCGATTTTGGGTGTCCATTGCGTGACATCAAAATTCACATAGTGTTCGAGCCGCAGAAAATAAAACGTCAACATCACCACGCCGACGCCGACTGAAATCGAACTCGCCAATGCCGCACCCGCCACGCCCATCGGATAGCCCGTGCCCCATCCTGCGATCAGCACCGGGGCCAATGCCGCATTCAACACCACTGTGAACGCCTGCACCGCCATGGTCGGCTTCACGATGCCGGTGCCGCGCAACGCCGAGCCCATCACAATCAATGCGAACTGCAAAGCAAGCCCCGGCGTGAACCAGTAAAGATAGGTAACCCCCGCCGCATGCGTGGCGGCGTCCGCAGCAAGCACGCCCATATAGGCTTCCGCCAATCCAAACCCGCCCGCCAGCGTTAGCAGCGCACACGCCATCGACAGCACCACCGATTGATTGAAGATGTGGTTGGCGTCCTGCTGGTCCTGCCGCCCAACCGCGTGCGAGATCAACGCCACCGTGCCGATGCCCACCATTTGTGTCAGCGCCATGATGACGAACATCACGTTACCTGCCGCACTCACGCCCGCCACTGCCGCATCGCCCAGCCGGGCGACAAAATATAAATCGACCACGAAATAAAGCGTTTGCAGCAGCATGCCGACGGCAATCGGCATCGCCATCGCGATGATGTGCCTGAAGATGGATCCCTGAGTGAGATCTTTCATTCTTCAGTGCGCAAGAGGCCAACCACTGCAGGTTGCGACGGACGGGAGCGCGCGGCGGGCGTGCGATCAACCACGTCGGCACTGCTCATCACTATTGCCATCGGTAAAGTTATCCGTGCGGATCACGAACGCGTTCAGTGAACCACCAGAAATGCCCCTCGGGATCGAGGGCACCGTAACTTTTATCGGCCCAATAATCCTCGCCGTAATCGTGCATCGCAGGCTCATCAACGATCGTGGCACCTGCCGCGCGGGCGTGTGCGCAATGCGCGTCGACGTCATCGACATACAGCATCAGGCCTTGCGTATTGGCCCCAGCCAACGACAGCGGACTCTTCAAATCCACACCCCAGCGCGACGCCGGCCCGAAGCGCTCTTCGCCGACCATGATCATGCCTTCACCGTACATCAGTTCGCTATGCTCGATGCGACCATTGTCACCTTCGACCTTCAATTTCACTTCAAACTCAAACGCCCCGCACAACCAGTCGATCATTTTGCCCGCGTCACGATAGTAGATGGAGGATGAGATGCGCGGCCAACCTTTGGGTGCAGGTTTCATATTCGGCTCCGATTGTTTCTTGTTCAAATTGTGGCAATTAGCTACATCTGATTCTTGGTGCGCTCTTCAATCCATTTCGTCACCACCGGCCACAACGCCGTTTCGCTTGGCGGCTTGAAGAATCCAAAATGACCGATGCGCTTCAAGCGCACCTGCAAAGGCGTGATCAATCGATAATCGGCCGGGCGCGTGGTGTATGCCTTATGCAGCATCACCGCGCCAGCTTCGAGCAGCAATTCGTCGTCCGAAAACACCAGCCCCAACACGGGAAATTGCGCAGTGGCGTAAGCCTCACGCGCGCCGGGCTCACCGCTGAGGATGTAATCGGGCGTGAGGCACCAGCGCCGCCATTGATGGACCGCCCCGGTGGGAATATTGCCCACCACGCCAATGCGCGCACCCGGAAAATATCCAAACACCGGGCAAAGTAGCGGCACCAGCAGATGCCACATGATTGGCGCAGTGCGGCGAATATCCGGCGCATTGTGCCGAACCGATCCGCTACCGACGGCAACGTTGATGAGGCCGTTGAGCCGCGAACGCGACGGCAGCAGCGGCGCGCACTGGCCACCGAAACTATGGCCGACGGCGAACACCGGAGCATTAGGATGCGTATCAGCAGCAAGATTCACCGCCGCGTCGAAATCGAGCGCAACCCAATCGGTAAGATCGGCTTTCACACCACGCATGCTGCCGCGCAGCGATTGCCCGGTGCCGCGATAGTCGAACGTCCAAACTACGTAACCCTGGGAGGCAAGGTAGCGTGCAAATGACGCGTAAAAAGACTGCGGCACCGCCATCGCTGCAGCGATCACGATGCAGGCTTTCGGTGTACAGGGCGGGTCGAAACGGTAGCCAACGAGGGGATGGCCGTCGCGGGCGACGAAAGTGATGGATGTCATGGTGATTAGTATTTTGCCCTCAAGTGACCCGCGGCAGGAGCGAGGGCACAAATTGTGTTTTATGATATTCGACCGCACAACAACGATTCAGGAGGAAAACATGATCGGTTACGTCACACTGGGCACTAATGATTTGCCCAAAGCGGCCATATTTTACGATGCGCTGCTGGCAACAATCGGTGCCACGCGTTTCATGGATACCGAACGTTTTATTGCGTGGTCAGCAAGCCCGACGACCGCAGGGCTGTGTTTGATTCAACCGTTTGACGGCAAACCCGCCAGCGTTGGTAATGGCGTGATGGTCGCGTTGGTGGTTGATAGCCGAGACAAGGTCGATGCTTTGTACAAAAAGGCGATGGAATTGGGTGCCTCCGATGAAGGCCCGCCCGGCCCGCGCGGCGATGGATTTTATGCTGGTTACTTTCGCGATCCAGAGGGCAACAAACTGAACGCGTTCTTCATGGGCTAATCAGGGGAGTGCGCGGCCTGCCCGCCGCGCTTTACAATGTTGCAAAGCAATGTGGCTATGTAGCAACCTAGCAATGCAGCCCTATTTAACCTTCCCGTCAGATAAAAAATCACGATGACCATTTCCAATCCGCAAGACGCAACACTCGCGCCGTTTAAACCCGCAGTCAGCCCGTTTTACGATGCGAGCGTTGCGAAAACTTTTTTTTCATCCTGTGGAAAGCGCGAAGCCATTGCGGCGGGTACGACGCTATTTGTCGAGAACGAAAAATCCAACAAGAAGGGGATTTTCACCAAACCCATCAACGCCGAGCTGTTCAATAAGCCCATCATCCACCGCATGTATTTGCTGACCGAAGGTGTGGTTGAGCTCACCGCAGGCGGCAAAATAATCGACCTCGTTCGTGCCGATGAAGTTTTTGGCGAGATGGCAGTCATTAGCGAACTTCCCGGCATGGCCACGCCAAGCACGCGCACGGCCACCGCGACTGCCAAGACCGACTGCACAGGTTATTCTCTCGACGGCACAGAAACGCTGACAGGGCTGAACAAGACCCCTGAATTTGCCTTGATGTTGATGAGCGTGATGTTTGAGCGCCTGCGTTTTCTGGCGGCACGACTGTCAACGCGCGACGTGGCCAAAGCAAAAACCAGTAGCCGCGCCGAACCGGTATTCGACACCGCAACATTGGCAGCCCTTGAAGATAAATTGGAACGCGCCACCGTGGTGCGGTTCGATGAAGGCCGCGTGATCATGAAAGAAGCTCATCCCGGCACCACCATGTACGTGGTGCTGGAGGGCCGCGTGACCATCTCGATTGACAATAAAATTGTCGAGAAGCTTGGCCCCGGTGGTGTGTTCGGTGAAATGGCGTTAGTCGATCAATCTGCGCGAACCGCGAGCGCCATCGCCCGTACCGATTGCGCTTTGCTCTCCATCAATCGCCATGCCTTGATAAAACTGGTGAAATCGGACCCGGCCATCGGCATGGCGATGATGCGCTGCGTGGCGGACCGCATACGCTATATGAACTCCCTGTTTGCATAAAAAAGCCACCGCCATTGACCGCCATGCAAGACGAATTCGATTTCACGAGGCCGCATCCAGCGCTCAACATTGATGGCGCACCTTCCGCGCCATTCAAACCAGCGGTCAGCCGGTTTTACGATGCAGAAGTGGCGAGCCGCCTGTTTGAAATTGCAGGCAGAAAAGAGCATTTCGCGGCTGGAGAAACGCTGTTCGTCGAAAACGAAAAATCGGGCAAGCAGGGCATGTTCGGCAAACGCGTGGTGCATCGCATGTACCTGATCACGACCGGCGAGATCGCGCTATCGGTGGGTGGCAAACCGTTGGACGTAATCAAGGCGGGCGAAATTTTCGGTGAAATGGCGGTGATCAGCGAAACCCCCGCAGGCAGCGCCCGCAGCGCGACAGCAACAGCTAAAACTGATTGCACTGCGTACTCGCTTAACACCGAAGAGTTGCAGTCCGCATTGTCGCGAACGCCGGAATTTGCGCTGATGCTCATGAGCGTGATGTTCGACCGCCTGAGATTCGTGGCGGCACGCTTGGCGATGCGAAAACTACCGACCAACAAAGACGGTGCACGTGAAGCCGCCGTGTTTGACGGCGCCGCATTGGCGAGCCTGGAACAGAAATTGGAGCGCGCCACCACCATGCGCTATGAAGCCGGCAAAACGATCATGAACGAAGGCGATGCGGGCACCAGCATGTACATCGTGCTCGATGGCCGCGTGACAATTTTAATCAAGGGCAAGGCCGTGGAGAGCGTCGCCGCCGGTGGCGCGTTCGGCGAGATGGCGCTGGTGGATCAATCCCTGCGGACCGCGACTGCTGTTGCCGACGTTGAGAGTTCATTGCTCGCCCTGAATCGCGCGGCGTTGATCGCGCTGGTGAAAGACGAACCTGCAGTTGGCCTAACGATGCTGCGCTCGGTCGCCGCAAGGCTGCGGCATATGAACGCGCTGCTGTCTTGATTGCAGCACGACAAATCGATCTGGGCGGACAGAAACTTTCGTCGATTCCGCCTCAAGCATTGCAAAACCCGGATGCCGATTCGCTTAACCTTTTCCAAAATGCGCTACAAGAATTACCCGATGCGCTCTGGACACTCACACAATTGACCGCGCTCAATCTTGGCGACAACCAGATTGCAGTGTTGCCCGACGCCATCAGCAATCTCAGCCGGTTGCGCATGCTTGACCTTGGCCACAACGCGCTCGCAAACCTGCCCGATTCAATCGGTGACCTGACCGCGCTATCTGATTTTCTCTACCTGAGCAATAACCAACTCACGTCGCTGCCGGAATCGTTGGGCAATCTCACTGCGCTGGCGTATCTGAACGTCACTGACAATCAACTGACGGCGCTGCATAACAATATCGGCAACATGAGTAGCCTCACCGAAATCCGCGCTTATCGTAATCGCCTGGTCACGTTACCAAATTCTTTCCCGGCACTTTCGCATTTGAAAGAATTTCACGCGCAGCAAAATCGACTCACTTCACTACCGACTAATATTGGTGATCTCAGCAGCTTGCACGAGATGGATTTGGCCGACAACGCATTGACCACGCTCCCGCCCTCAATCGGCAAGCTCACCCAATTGCGCCGTTTGAATCTGCGCAACAATGCAATCAGCCACCTGCCATCGGAAATTGGCGACTTGCCCGCGCTCACGCACCTGGATCTGCGCGCCAACCCGTTGCGCACGTTGCCGGATAGTCTTGCCGAGATGCCCACACTGGAGAAGCTTGACCTTCGTTGGTGCAAGCTCGACGAGCGGCCAGAATGGATTGATCACTTGCGCGCGCGTGGCGTGGCGGTTTATTTGTAATTTTACAAATTCTAGCATTGGCGAGGCTTGCAGGCCATTTGCATGCCAGAAGGCGCGCCAGTGCTTGATCTACATTAAATATAATGAAAAACGGCCGCGCGATCTGCGGGGCCGTTTTTGTTTCAGTCAGACTGATTTTGTCGGGCTGCTTATCGGCTATTGCCACCACCACTACCGCCGCGCCCCGCAGGCTTCTTGCCCTGCCCTGCTCCTGCGCCACCGCGCGACGCTCCGGGCAAACTACCGAATCGCTGCGCTGTCGCAGGCCGCTTACCGCCAGCGGGTTTCTGTGCCGGCGTGCCGCCCGCTTTGCCTTGTTTCTGCTGGCCGCGTGGTGCGCCGCGTTGCGGGCGATGGCCGGGTGAGCGCAATTGAATTGGCTCTGCCTTAGCTTTCGGATCAGGCTCGAAACCGGGAATAACTTCCACTGGAATTTCGCGTTTGATCAGGCGCTCAATCGCATGCAGAAACGCGGCCTCATCGATGCAGACGAGCGAAATCGCTTCACCACTCGCACCCGCACGACCGGTGCGGCCGATGCGATGCACGTAATCTTCCGGCACATTCGGCAAATCATAATTGACCACATGCGGCAACTGGTCGATATCAATACCGCGCGCGGCGATATCGGTCGCGACCAACACCTGCAAGTCACCACTCTTGAATTCGGCCAGCGCCTTGGTGCGCGCGCCCTGGCTCTTGTTGCCGTGGATCACAAGCGAGGTGATGCCGTCCTTGACGAGCAATTCAGCGAGACGATTGGCACCGTGCTTGGTGCGTGTGAACACCAGCACCTGATGCCAGTTTTGTGATTTGATCAGGTGGCTCAGCAACTGGCGCTTCTTATCGCGATCGACCGGGTGGACTTTTTGCGTGATCGCTTCCACGGTTGAATTGCGGCGAGCGACTTCGATCAATGCCGGATTGTTTAGCAGGCCGTCAGCAAGCGTTTTGATTTCGTTCGAGAACGTGGCGGAGAACAATAGATTCTGCCGTGCAGCCGGCAGCAGTTTCAAGACCCGTTTGATGTCGTGAATGAAGCCCATGTCGAGCATGCGGTCGGCTTCATCGAGCACCAGAATTTCGACGTGCGATAAATTGATCGCGCGCTGTTGATGCAGATCCAGCAAACGGCCAGGTGTGGCGACAACAATATCGACGCCCCGACGTAACTGCGAAATCTGCGGGTTGATGCCTACGCCGCCGAAAATAACGGCAGAGGTCAGCTTGGTGTATTTGCCGTACACCCGCACGCTCTCCTCGACCTGGGCTGCGAGTTCGCGCGTAGGCGTGAGGATGAGCGCCCTGACGATTTTCATCGTGGAAGGTTTGGCGAGTGAACTCGCGGTGAGGCGCTGTAGCATCGGCAGCACAAACCCTGCCGTTTTACCGGTGCCGGTCTGTGCGCCGGCGAGAAGGTCACCGCCGTTGAGTACCGCCGGGATTGCCTGCAATTGAATCGGCGTGGGTGTGGTGTAGCCGTGTTCGGTGACGGCACGCACGAGGGGCTCGGCTAAGCCAAGGCTTGAAAAACTCATGGAAAACTTTCGAAAAAACTCGAACCTGTCGCCTGCGCAGTGAAGCGGGACGCCAGTCTAGGCACGATATGGGAAAAACCGGGGAAACGGAGTCAGATTTGACGTTTGCCCGAGGACTGGATCGAGGGCTAACGGGTGTCAGTTTAACAGTCTGACCGCAGTGAGGCGAGCAACATTTGCGCGCGCTTGAACTTACTAAAAATAGCTAGCCGCCCTCACCTTCGTTTCCCGATGAACCGCCGGAATTGCCGCCACTATCGGGTACGTTAGTATTGGCTGCACCATCGGCCTGCGCGCCTGCGCTTCTGGGGCCGCGACGTGCGCGCCGACGGTTTTTTGGTTTGCGTTTCCTCTCTCCGCCGGGCGCCGCATTCTGTCCCACGTTCGGTGCTGCATTTGCCCCACCGCGATTGCCATCGATTTCAGCCGCTGTGCTCGTGTTCCCCGCCAAATCATTGCCTTGCAACCCTTGGGCGCCTTCCGCTGCCATCCCCGGCAGTGGTGGCTTGCGCCCGCGTTCACCGCCACGGCCACGACCACCGCGTCCGCGAAGACCGCCCCGGCCTTTGCGCTGCTCATTGTTGTTATTGCGGCCACCGCGATTGTCACCGCCTGTATTGCCAATGTTGCCGATATTGCCAATGTTGGCATCGGTTTCAGCGTGTTCAATATGATGCGGTAGCGGCTCCACCATGATTGCATTGCCGATATCGTCTGCTGCGTCGATGGCATCCAGATCTACGACCGGCCCAAGCTCGTTGCCACGTTCAGCCGACGACGGCGCACCTGCTGCGCCACGACCGGCGCGCGGTTCACGGCGCGGCCTCTTTGCGTTCGATGGCGATGCACCAGCCGCGCCAACTTCATTCTTCATGCCGACCCAGCCCAGCACACCATTGACCTGTCCTGCATCCAGCTCCATCAACTTGCCACGCGCCAAACGCGGCGGCAATTCAATCTTGCCGAAACGGGTGCGTATCAAACGCGACACCGTGAGGCCTTGCGTCTCAAACATTTTACGCACTTCGCGATTGCGGCCTTCCTTAATCGTGACGTGGTACCACTGATTCACACCTTCACCGCCGCGTTTGTCGATAGTATCGAAGCGGGCAGGCACGCTTGGCTCGTCGGATTCTTCATCTACATCGATGTTCACGCCGGTAAGCAAATTATTCGTTTGTTCATCGGTAAGTTCGCCGAGGACGCGCACCGCGTATTCGCGCTCGACTTCATAGCGTGGATGCATCAGGCGGTTTGCCAGTTCACCGTTGGTGGTAAAAATGAGCAGACCGGAGGTGTTGATATCGAGGCGACCAATGGCGACCCACTTGCCGTTTTCAACACGTGGCAGATTATCGAACACGGTGATGCGGTTGCCCGGATCGCTGGTGGTGACGATTTCGCCCTCGGGTTTGTGATAGAGCAAAATGCGCGGCAGATCCTCGTCGAATTTCAGCTTGACCGGTCGCTGATCGACCATGCAGTTATCGCCCGGCGAGACTTGCGTGCCGGTGGTGGCAACAATTCCGTTGACCATTACACGGCCAGACGAAATCATGATCTCCATGTCGCGACGTGAGCCGTGGCCCGATTGCGCCAGCACTTTGTGCAGACGTTCGCGTTTCACATTCGCCTGACTGGCCAGTGCCTCGGCGAATTGGCCGGATTTTACGTCGTCGCCAACGCGGCGAAAATCGGTAACCTCCGAGGGCGAAGCGCTCATCGGTGGGGCGCGGAAAGGGGTCTTTTTGCTGCCGCGATTATTGCGCGGCGGATTGCGGGGTTGGCCGCGCGGCGCACCGCTGGCGGGACCATTCGCGCCAATGATCTGACCTTGCGCGTCTTGTACACCACGTCTGCCGCGTTTCTGGTTCCTGCCTTGTCCTGTCCCTTGGCCTCTAGCTACTGCGCCTTGACCAACTCCCTGACCTGCAGCAGGCCCACGCCGTTGCCCTTGTGGGCGCGGCTGACCATCGCCACGCAAGTTTGGCCCAACACCACCAGCACCCTGACCGCCTTGGCCGACGCGACCAGCCGGATTGCGTGCCCTGCCCTGTCCTTTACCCTGAACTTGTAAAGACGACTGTGATTTACCTTGGCCGCCCCGTCGGCGTTTGCCCGCGATGGTATTGCCTACATTGTCTGCATCCGAACCCGCGCCACGACGTTTGCCGCCAGCGGGTCCAGCCCCGGCCTTGCCACGCCGTGCCCGACCACGATCATCGCCGCCGCGACCAGCTTCTTTTTCTTCACCGATATAACGGCCATCGACGTACCCACGTGCGGTAACACCGACGACCACGCGCTTAACCATGATGACGCTCCTCCGTATTGAGGCCATCGTTCTCGGCGGCCTCTTGATGCACCTGCTCCGCAGGCGGCTGACCCGTAGCGGGTTCGACAATATTGTTTGTTTCCATTCCTGGCAGTGCCGGGTTCGCGTTGATTGATTCGCTCATGCCAACACCGGATAGCACCGCACCTGCCTGTGTCATGTCGAGTGTCGCTTGCAGTTCGTGCAGCGGCGGCAATTCTTCCAATGACCGCAAATTCAAATCGTCAAGAAAGTGTCTGGTGGTGGCGAACAATGCGGGGCGACCAACAACTTCCTTGTGGCCGATTTCATCAATCCAGCCGCGATCCTGCAATGTTTTCAGGATATGCGGCGACACCTGCACGCCTCGAATATCTTCAATGTCGGCACGTGTGACCGGCTGGCGATAGGCAATGATGGCGAGGGTCTCAAGCACGGCGCGCGAATATTTCGGTGGTTTATCGTTAGTCAGTTTGTCGAGATATTTTTGGTATCCGGGTTTGATACGAAAGCGGTAGCCGCTTGCCACCAGTGCCAGCTCCACACTGCGACCAGTCCATTCGTCACGCAGCTCGTCGAGCAGATTACGGAGAGTATCGGCACTGAGTTCACCGTCAAACAGCCGCTTCAGTTCATTGAGTGCAATCGGCTCAGAGGCCGCCATCAAGGCTGCTTCGAGCGCACGCTTGGCCTCCGCAATTTCAATGCCGGCGAGTGTCTCCGTGATCGCGGTTGAGTGGTCATCATCGAGCGTCACGGCTGAGACTGCTGTGCCTGTTTCAGGCATCGCTTCAGTTGCGCTGTCAATCGGTTTGCCAGCCGGTTCGATGGGTTCAGTATTCAAATCTGCATGTTCATTGGACATTGTTATTTCGCCTGCCATTCATCACTATCCTTGGGAAAGTTCGAGCAGTGGTGGCTCGGCTTCCCGCAACTTCACGTAAATCGGGTCGAAAGCCGCGCTCTGGGTGATGTCGATGAGCGATTCGCGCGCCAGTTCCAGCACCGCCAGAAAACTCACCACTACTACGGACACGCCTTCTTCTGGTTGAAATAACTCATCAAAACGCACGAAACCGTGGCCGCCCAGATAGCGCAAAATGCGCGACATATGCGACCGCACCGACAGCTCTTCCCGCGTGACGCTGTGTTTTCTGGTGGCCTTGGCGCGATTCAAAATTACGCGCCAAGCCTCTGTCAAATCAGCGGCTAAAACCGTCGGCACCCGTGTGACAAGGCTTTG
>JANOQY010000524.1:0-2502 GCA_031414995.1 Betaproteobacteria bacterium | reverse complement strand
CCGGTCGAAGTTGCCGACGCGCGGAACAAACTGGAACGTGCCACTGCCGCCGTTGCGCGCAAGGATTATGACGACGCGCGCAGGCTCGCCGAGCAGGCCGAGGTCGATGCCAATCTTGCCGAAGCCAAATCGCACTCTGTGCGCTCCAGCCGCGCATTGCAGGAAGTACGCGAGGGCATTCGCCAGTTGCGTGAAGAAATCGCCCGCGGTTAATCCGTAATTAGTTTTCGACGACATAAGGAATTCAACATGAATAAGAAACCCCTACTGACTATTTTGATGATTGCACTCGTTACCGCTGGCTGCGCGAGTGTATCAACGCCGCCCCCAGCGTTGGTGGAGGCGCGCAGCAATGTGAATGCTGCCGCGTCTGACCCAAATGTGCTGGCCAACGCGCCACTGGAATTGAAAAAAGCCAATGATGCGCTGGCACGCGCCGATCAGGCACTGGCTAAAGGTGAAGAAGTTGATGTCAACCACAACGCCTACCTTGCCACGCAGCGTGCACGCACGGCCATGGCCGCAGGCAATGCCAAGGCGTCAGAGGATTTGATCAAGACGGCGCAGGTTGAACGCGAACGCGTACGTGCCGATGCCCGTGAGCGGGACGCACAACGCGCTCGATCATCGGCTGTGGTGGCCCGTGCTGATGCTCGCGATGCCCGCGCTGACGCAGACATACAACGCGCGCAGAATGCCGCCGCGCAGCAACAAGCCGCCAATGCAAACGATCAGGCTGCAACCGCACAAGCCCAAGCCGCAAGCGCGCAAACCCAAGCCGCGATGGCTGAAGCACGCGCCGCCAGCCTTGAGCGCCAACTTGCGGTACTTGAAGCATTAAAAACTGATCGCGGTATGGTGATTACGTTGGGTGATGTGCTGTTCGAATTCAATCGCGCCGAAGTAAAGGCAAGCGCACAGGCACGCATGGCACAATTGGCTGATTTCCTCAGGCAGTATCCCGACCGCCGCGTTTCCATCGAAGGACACACCGACAGTGTCGGCAGCGCATCCTATAACGCAGAACTTTCGCAGCGTCGCGCAGAAGCCATCAAGGGCCAATTGATCGGCTTGGGTATCGCACCGGAGCGGATATCCACTGTCGGTTACGGCAAAGATTTTCCGGTGGCAGCCAACGACACCGACACCAATCGCGCGATCAACCGACGTGTAGAGGTGGTGATCTCGGAACCGGGACAGATGGTGCGTTCGCGTCGATAGACGGTTTCTCATCCGTTACATCCGAGACCCGGTTCGCAATAGCGTTGCGAACCGGGTCTTTCCGCATATATAGAAATCGCTGATAAAAACGCAAGGAAAGTGTCGGCTAAAATCCGGCAATGAAATCCACGTTCACTTTGCGCTGCACTCGTGCTGCCTCTTGCATGTTCATGTTATGGCCAGCCGCCTCCCTCTTCGCCCAACCGGTAGATATGGATGTGCCGTATGTCACCACGCCGCTCTCGGTGAGCGAGGCGATGCTCACAATCGCTGGCGTCGGCAAACAGGATTACGTGATCGATCTGGGCTCCGGCGATGGCCGCATCGTGATTTTGGCTGCGCAGAAATTTGGTGCTCGCGGGCTGGGCGTGGAAATCGATCCGAAGTTGGTCGAGACTAGCCGCACAAATGCGAAGCAGGCACGAGTCGCGCATCGCACCGAATTTCGCACGCTGGATCTGTTCAAGACCGACCTCACGCGCGCCACAGTCATCACGATGTATTTATTACCTGACGTGAATATGGCGCTGCGACCGAAGCTGCTCGCACTCAAGCCGGGTACGAGAATCGTCTCCCACGATTGGGATATGGGCGATTGGCAGCCCGATGCTGAACTGCGCTTGCCTGCGCCTGAGAAAAAGCTGGGGCTGGATCGCACCAGCCGCGTGATGCTGTGGAAAGTGCCCGCAAAAGTGGAAGGCCACTGGTGTTCGCCCAAGCACGCGGGGCACACGCTCACGTTGCAGCAACGCTATCAATACATCGAAGGTGAAGTAATCGGCGTACGCGCGTTCAAGTTTTCCGGGCGGCTAGATGGGCTGCGCTTAGCGGCTGAAGGAATAGGTAAGGCGCAATTGCGTGGCAAGCAGCTTATATTCAGCGGCGCAACACCGCTTGCTGGCACTTGGAGGCGTGCGACTGGGGCTTGTGGCGACAAGTAATCAATGCGCCGCCACTGACACTGACGCCGTAGCGCCAACCAAGGTTTTCCAAGAAAACTCTAGTACTGGCGAGCTTCTTCAGACACTTTATGTCTGTAAAGCTCGCCAGATGGCGATCTACGCAAAATTACTCTGTTGTCCTTCATGCGATGCCCCTGTCGCCACACGGCAACACAATTACCCCATATAAATCAGTTATTTAAGAAAACATCGCTAAAAGCGTCGGGCAACAGCTACGGGTGTTTTTGCCTGAGATTTACACAATCCCTTTTAATTCAATTACTTAACATTTGGCACGACAAGTGCAATGAGCGGTACTGATGCCCGCATAAATCCAAAA
>JANOQY010000523.1:0-8607 GCA_031414995.1 Betaproteobacteria bacterium | reverse complement strand
CAGAAATCGCCCGCCGCATGATGCCGTACCAAAGTCCGTTTGAATTTGCTCAATGTGAGGACATACTCCCGCGTCTGCAGGCCGGGGTTGCAGATGATCTGCGCCACGCGCAGGAGATTCAACCACTCCACACGAGCGGCGTCGCCGCCGTGTATGTGCTGCCTGATGAAAAATGGGCGCGCAGGGTTAGCGGCACGTTTGCCAACATGCTGGCGCGCAATCAACCACATCGTGCGCACGCCATCCTCAGTAGCACCGCCAATGGCAAATTCACCGTCAGCATTCGCGCGCCGCTGCACCGCCCGCAACACGCAGACGCTGTCGCTATCCAATTCGCTGATGGCGGTGGTCGTGCAGCCGCTGCCGGAATCAACAACATGGAACACCACGATATCGCGAGGCTGATTTTATTGCTGGATAAAACGTATGCCGAGGCAGCACAATAATTTTGCATGCAAAAAGTCTGGCACCCATCGTTGGGTAAAATGAACATATGCGCTCAATAACCCTGCACAAAATAAATGATCAACCCTTTCGATAATACGTACCTCGATTTGATGCGCCATGTTCTTGAACACGGCGTAGAAAAAACGGATCGAACCGGCACGGGCACACGGTCGGTTTTTGGTTACCAAATGCGTTTTGCATTGGATGAAGGCTTCCCGATTCTGACCACCAAGAAACTCCATCTGCGTTCAATCATTCACGAGCTGCTGTGGTTTTTGAAGGGCGAGACCAATACCGCCTATCTAAAAGAAAACGGCGTGACCATTTGGGATGAATGGGCCGATGCACAGGGCGAATTGGGCCCTGTTTACGGCTACCAATGGCGTTCGTGGCCGGCGCCGAATGGCGTTTTTATTGATCAGATAAGCGAGGTACTCAAACAAATCAGGAGTAATCCCGATTCGCGGCGCATCATCGTTTCGGCATGGAACGTTGCCGATATTTCAAAGATGGCGCTCGCACCCTGCCACGCGTTTTTTCAGTTCTATGTGGCCAACGGAAAACTGTCCTGCCAGCTCTATCAACGCAGCGCCGATATTTTTCTGGGCGTACCGTTCAATATTGCCTCGTATGCGCTGCTGACAATGATGGTCGCGCAAGTGTGTGGCTTGAAACCCGGCGATTTCGTGCACACGCTTGGCGACGCTCATTTATACCTTAATCATCTCGATCAAACCCGCGGACAGTTGGCGCGAGAGCCGCGCGGTAATGCGTCAATGCGACTCAACCCAGCCGTCAGCGATTTATTCGCTTTCAAGTTTGAAGATTTCACGCTGGAGAATTACGACCCGCATCCTGCGATCAAAGCGCCGATTGCTGTTTGACGCCACCGCCGACAATGCGCCTTTCTCTTATCGTCGCTGCCGCGAAAAATCGGGTCATTGGCAACAACAATCAGATGCCATGGCATCTACCAGCCGACTTCGCCTCTTTCAAGCGCATCACGACTGGCCATCCCATCATCATGGGCCGCAAAACCTTTGAATCAATCGGTCGCCCATTGCCAGGCCGTCGCAATATTGTCGTCAGTCGCAATCCGGATTTTCACGCAGACGGCGTCGAGGTCGTGGCCTCACTTGAGCGCGCGATCAGCGCTTGTAAAAGTCAGCAGGGAGTTGATGACGCGTTTGTGATCGGTGGTGCAAGTCTTTACGCGGAGGCGCTGCCACGCGTAGACCGCATATTTCTAACTGAAGTCGATGCCGCCCCCGAGGGAGATACAATATTTCCGCTGCTGGATAAAAATCAATGGCACGAAATTACCCGCGAGAGACGTGAAGTGGACGAGAAAAACATTCACGCAATGGAATTTGTAGTGTTGGAGCGGAAGTAATTTCTGTGCAGAAAGCTCGTAGAACAAGCATTGATGGGCCCTCCAAGGCATCATGCCTGAAAGACCCCGTATTTATTGCCTCACAGGAGGATGTCCTTGCAAAGCCTCTCCAACACTAGGGTTGCCAGTTATCGCGATTTCCGCGTTGACGTTTTCTTCTTGCCCTTGGTGGGTGGCGTTAGGGGCGTTGATGGCACCACAGCTGGTTGTTGCATCATATTCCACGCCCACATTGCAGGATTCATCGCAGCGCCGCCTTTTGCCAACGCTTCCAGATCCGGCACCTGAGACGTCGCACCCGAGTGCGCGCTCTTGCCGGCCTCATTCATCGATGCCAGCACCGACTGTTGGTACTTAAGCGCCTGCAAGGATAGCTCCACCATACCAACCGTTCCCTTGAGCCACGTGAGCACGGTTTCAAGTTCGCTGATTTTTCGATCAACTTCTTTCGGGTCCAGCATCGCGAACATCGACGGCGTGGCTGCACCCGGATTCGCCGCAGCCGGATTGAGCATCGACTGAAACAACGCAAAATAGTCAGGAATGTGCGGGCTGGCAGAATCGGTCATAGGTGTTATCCGTTGTGTTTCGCAATAAATTTGCGAACCTTCGGATAAATGATCTCACGATATTTGCGTCCGCTGAAAATGCCGTAGTGGCCGACGGCGGGCGCGGTGTAATGCTCACGTTTGGCTGGCGACAATCCGGTACACAATGTATGCGCAGCCTGCGTCTGGCCACTGCCCGAAATATCATCGAGTTCGCCCTCGATCGTGAGCAGCGCAGATTTTTTGATGGTAGCTGGCTTGACCAGCTCTCCTGCGACCTCCAGCTTCCCCCGCGCGAGACTTTGGTCGTGGAATACGCGCACGATGGTGTCCAGATAATATTCGGCCGGCAAATCCATCACTGCATTGTATTCATCGTAAAACTTGCGGTGCGCTTCTGCGCTTTCCCCGTCGCCAGCGACCAACTGTTTGTAATAATCGATATGCGAATCACGGTGGCGGTCCGGATTCATGGCGATAAAGCCGGTGTGTTGCAGAAAACCCGGATAGACTCGTCGCATCGCGCCCGGATATTTCACAGGCACGCGTTGAATCACGTTTTGCTCGAACCACGACAACGGACGATGCTCGGCAAAATCGTTTACGGCGGTTGGATTCTTTCGCGTATCGATGGGGCCACCCATCATGGTCATACTGCTCGGAAGTGCCTCTCCGCGCGCAGCCATGAGGGAAATACCTGCCAGCACCGGCACGGTCGGCTGACATACCGAAACCACATGCACACGCCCATGATGGCGGCCCTGCATGAAGCGCACGAATTCCTGCACATAGGCGACGTAATCGTCAAAGTGAAACGGGCCTTCGGCTAGGGAGATTTCGCGGGCGTCTTTCCAATCGGTAATGATGACGTCGTGGTGCGGCAGCATGGTGCGCACGGTGTCGCGAAGGAGTGTTGCAAAATGGCCCGACAAGGGCGCGAATATCAGCACCTTTGGCTCATTCAGTGTTGCACGCGCTTTCTTGAAATGCAGCAGCTGGCAAAACGGTTTGTCGAGTATCACCTCTTCGACTACCTCAACCGTGCGGCCGTTGACTTCGACGTGCGGGATTTCAAATGCGGGACGGGAATAACGCTTGCTCAGCCTGAGCATCAGCTCGAAACTGGCGGCCATCTTGTTGGCCTGCGGTGCATACGAGGCGGGGGAAAATGGATTGCCAAAAACGACAGCATTGGCCTGCGCCCACCAGTGCCATGGCTCCAGCACCGCGCGCTGCATATCGTGCATCTGGTACAACATATTGACTCCTGTGAGCGTTCTTGTGAGCGTATGCGAGCAGGATTGATTTTCGTTCCAGCGTGGCCTGAAAGCCCGCTGTCATCCGTTGGTAATCATTCTACTGCACTGCAACATAAATACCCGGCTGATCGATGTCAAGACACTAAAAGTAACGATTTCTGCTACCATCCGCCTTTCCGCGCAAATGACCACAACGCAGCCATAACACCTTTAATTTCAACCACTTAAAACAATAGACCGTTTATGCAAGTTACGCCAAAACGCCATTCAGAAACTAACGATATCGTTGCTCTTTACCCCCCAATTGAACCGTTTCAAACCGGGACCTTGCCACTCGATGGTGTTCACACGATGTATTTTGAGCAGTCGGGCAACCCGGAAGGCGTGCCAGTCGTGTTTTTACACGGCGGCCCGGGTTCAGGTGCATCGCCTGCGCACAGACAGTTTTTCGATCCGTCCTTTTATCGCATCATCATTTTTGATCAACGCGGTGCCGGTCGCTCAACACCGCTCGGCGAGCTGCGTGATAACTCCACGCCGCACTTGATCGCTGATATGGAGACCTTGCGCAAGCATCTCGGTATTGAGCGCTGGCTGGTATTCGGTGGATCGTGGGGCTCCACGCTGGCATTGGCCTATGCCGAGCATCATCCGCAAAGAACCATGTCGCTGATCCTGCGTGGCATTTTCCTGTGCCGCCAATCCGAGATTGACTGGTTTCTTGTCGGGCTCAGACATATCTTCCCCGAGGCATGGCGCAAGTTCGTCGGGCATTTGTCGTCCAACAAGCGTGAAACCAGCTTTGAGCCCGCCGATATTCTCGCGGCTTATCACGCGCTCCTAACCAACCCCGATCCTGCGATTCACATGCCCGCAGCGCGCTGCTGGAGCATGTACGAAGGCGCATGCTCGACGTTATTGCCAAACCCCGCACTGGTGGCTAATTTCGGCTCTGACCGGATGGCACTTGGTCTGTCGAGAGTCGAAGCGCACTTTTTCGTGAACGATATTTTTCTGCCCAAGGATTTTTTGCTCGACAACATCGCGAAAGTTCGCCACATCCCGACCACCATTGTTCAGGGTCGTTATGACGCGGTCTGCCCGATTGTCTCAGCCGACGATTTGGTGCAAGTTTTCCCGGAAGCCGATTACCATATCGTCGATGACGCGGGCCATTCTGCGTTTGAACCAGGCATTCGCACTAAGCTGATCCAGACAATGGAAAAACTGAAAGTCCGGTTCCGGTAGGCTGAACACCACATATGCACGTATGCAAATATGAAAAAATTTCTCAAAGCCGTCAGACTCGATAACTCGGACGCCGAGCTATACCAGCAAGGTGGCGCATGCGACGAAGACGAATGGGTGACCTCGGGGGGATTTGCCGTTTGTGATCTCGCCCAGGGCTATCGTTGCGAGCCGCGCTGCTACTGTGACGCCTCGTTTATGTCACTGACGCGCCGAGCGCGCTGCACCATCGCAGAAGTCATTGAAATCGAGGACGCTGATCTGGAAATCTTCAAAGACCAAATGGCGCAACACTTACTATTCGACTGGAAGGCGCCTGATTTCGACGCCGCGCGCGGCGTGGCGGAAGAGGAAATTAACTATACGGCCGAACTCGCTTCGACCTTTCCGGCTGAAGTGTGGATCACGGTGAATCGTTCACAGGCCAGCGACGGGTCGATTGATGAAAAATACAATCAATACGAGCGCCTGATGGTGGGCTCGCACAAAATTTAGGGAACCTCGGATCAAGTATCCGGGATCGCGTTTTGACGAGATTGGCCCATATGCAAGGCACGACGGACGCGTTGATATTTCATATCACACCCGTTCTTCGCACCGCCGCAGAGGGGCCAATCTCGTCAAAACCCTCCGGGCGCTGGCTTGGCGGGCGGTATGCGGCGTTGCGCTCCTAGTGAAGGGAGCACCATTCACTTCGTCGCGCGCCTTGCAGCCCATCCCGCCAAGCCAGCGCGCGACCCGAATACTTGATCCGAGGTTCCCTAGGTTGGCCGTGGCGGAAGGTGTACCCTTCCGCCAACTCCGTATTTAAGTACCGAGCAAATCCACTTCAAACAGCAGCGTCGCATTCGGAGGAATAACGCCACCTGCACCGCGTGCGCCGTAACCCAATGCGGCCGGAATCACCAGACGACGCGTGCCGCCGATTTTCATTCCGGCAACACCCTCGTCCCAACCGCGGATCACTTGTCCGCCGCCAAGAGAAAACTGGAATGGCTCGCCGCGATCCTTGCTGGAATCGAACTTGGCACCGGCCACGCCATCGTTGTAAAGCCAGCCGGTGTAATGCACCGAAACTAAATTGCCGCTTTGCGCGACAGCGCCGGTTCCTTCAACGGTATCTTCAAACTGCAAGCCACTGGATGTGGTGTTCATTAATAACCTTTCGGGTCGTTGTTAAGAAAAAATAAGTAGTGACTATCCTGAGTCGGGTGCCATTTTAACCGGCGGCTGAAATATCCTGCCGCGTGCGTTTGAGAGCACGCGCGTGAACGTCACGAGCATGCCTGCGGTCGCGCCCCAGATGTATCGTCGCCCGTACGGAATCGCGTAGTACTGCCGCATGCGGCCTTTGTACATCGCCGATTCGAGTCGATGGTTTTCGGTCGCGATCAAAAAATCCAGCGGCACTTCAAAACACTCTTCGACTTCAGTCGGGTCCGGCCGGTAGTCAATCGGCGGCTCTATCCACCCCACGACCGGCGTGATGAGATAGCCAGTGCCGGTCGTATAGCGCGGAATGCTGCCGATGACCGCGATGCGCGCCTCATCGACACCGGTTTCTTCAGCCGTTTCCCTCAACGCCGTATGTTCGGCGCTAAGGTCATGATCTTCCACACGGCCACCTGGGAAACTGATTTGCCCGCCGTGGTCGGTCAGGTGCGCGGTGCGCTGCGTAAACAAAACTGTCGGCGCAGTTGGCCGATCAATCACAAGAATCAATACTGCTGCGGCCTTCAGTGTTTTGTGCGGCGCGCCTTGATTGAGCAGCGCACCTGACTCACCATCATCTGAAAACCCTGCGTCGCTGTTTTGGCCCACGCCGTGGGGTTGCGACAGCCAGCTTGAGAGCGTTGCACGATCAATTCTTCCAACGTTGTGACCAGGAACCACAGGGGTGTGAAGTTTTGTTAGCATCAATGCATTATAAACGCCGGGTATTGAGGTTCTTAGCCATGATCGTCTACGACTATTTCCGTTCATCCGCTGCATTTCGCCTGCGCATTGCACTCAATCTCAAAGGCTTAAAACCAGAGCGACGATATATTCATTTAGCCAACAACGCGCACCGGACCGAAGAGTATCTCGCCGTAAATCCGCAGGGATTTGTGCCGTACATGATTGATGACGATGGCTTCGAATTGTCGCAATCACTGGCAATCATCGAATATCTGGACGAAACCCACCCCGAACCACCATTGATGCCTTCGCAAGCAAAGGATCGCGCATTCGCGAGATGCGTGGCACAGATAATCGCCTGCGATATTCATCCGGTGAACAACAAGCGCATCCTCGATAAACTCGCCGACGACTTTCAAGCCAGTGACGGCGTGAAAACGCGCTGGTACTGCGGCTGGATTCACGAAGGCTTTGTTGCCCTCGAAAAAATACTGGAAAAGCGCGAAGTGCAAAGCGCGTTTTGTATCGGCGAGACGCCTACGATTGCCGACATTTGCCTCATCCCGCAAGTGGCCAACGCAAACCGATTCAAATGCACCCTCGACGCTTTTCCGCGCATTGTTGGTATCTATCAACACGCGATGAAACTGTCCGCTTTTCACGACGCGCAACCTTCACAGCAGCCGGATTTCCCGAAAGCGTAAAAATGACAAACTCTAGCGTTGGTGAGGCTTAACGGACACTTTCGCCCTGCGAATCCCGCAGATGCTAGAGTTTGTAAATTTCACACCAACTCTGTGTTAGCTGTGTTGCGCGGGCTTCAGTAGCACTGAGAAGTCGTCATGAATTGCTGCGCAGAAACGCCGCTCGACAAACGGGTAATCCAATCTCCTACCACGATCAGGGGATGCTTGCCCTATGGCGTCAGGGCTTACAATCGTTGCTCGACCCGTAGAAATGAATAACATGCCCCGCGTACTGATTGTTGAAGATGATTCCGCGTTTCGCGCGCGCTACGTGGCGATGCTGGCGCACGATGCCGCCTTTGAGGTCGTCGCGAGCGTAGGCACCGGTGGCGAAGGCTTGGCGATGCTGGATTCACAAAAGCCTGACGTGCTGCTGGTGGATCTGGGCTTGCCCGATATCAGTGGCATTGAAGTAATCCGTCATGCTAGTCAAACGCTGCCAAAGTGCGAGTGCATGGTGGTGACGGTATTCGGCGACGAAGAACATGTTCTGGCATCGATTGAAGCCGGCGCGGCGGGATATTTGCTCAAGGATGCGTCGGAGGAAAGCTTTCTTTCAGGCATCCGCGAATTGATGAATGGCGGCTCGCCGATTAGTCCAATCATCGCCCGTCGCCTGCTGAAACGATTCCATACCGAGCAGCCGTCGGTCAACACCACACCGGATGCTGCCGACGACGCGGCTTCAAGCGTGGCCTTGTCTGATCGCGAACGAGAGATTCTGGTGCTTGCATCCAAAGGCTTTAACTACCCGGAAATGGGTAAACTGATGGGCATATCGCCGCACACCGTCACGAGTCATGTCAAAAAAATTTACCGCAAGCTCGCGGTGCATTCGCGCGGCGAAGCAGTTTTCGAGGCCAACCGGATGGGCCTTATTCGCACACTCTAATGTGTTGAAGCTACTGCGCAGCACGTGCGCATCGGTCGTGCTCGGTAGCGTGATATTGGTGGCGGGCCTGCCTCATAGTCAAGCGCATGCGCAAACGCCGCCTACCACCTCTTCAACCGACAGCATCGAATTGGCGCAGGCTGAATTTACGTTGACAGGCGAAATACAGCCGCCC
>JANOQY010000522.1:0-9957 GCA_031414995.1 Betaproteobacteria bacterium | reverse complement strand
TACAGGCGCGAGCGGGCAAGACGTTTTATTTCAGGGTAGAGCAGCGAATAGAGCCGGGCCGATGCCCCAGTGTTTCCATGCTGCAGATCGGCGAGCAATTGGGTGATCGGGCTCGATGATTCAGACTCAGGCGCCGGTGGTGTGGGTGGGTTGGACATTGAGTAAATTGTAGCCGAATAAAAATGGAATTTAGAACGGTGTGTGATGTAGCTGTAGAACAAAATAGTTATCAGTGGTTTGCCTGCTTAATCATCAAACTCAAGAACTGGTGCGGGTTCACGAGCATGAATGCCCTTAAGGCCGCACCAATGCTTGTGCTTTACATTTTGTGACGTAAACGCAGGCGTCGCCATATCAACAGCAACAATTTCCCCGTGAATGTCGCATTCTTCTTGTCAAGCGCGTCTGATCAGGTGTGCCCCCACTTTTTGTGCGGAGCTGCCCCATGAACACAATTTTGCGTTTCGTGCTGCTTCGCTTCAATCCGGCCGACCGCACGCCGCCAATGTTGTTGAATGAATTCCAGAAACAACAGCGTAGAATAAAAGCGTTCAAACTGGAATTGCAGGAAATCAAATTGGCATTGCGTGCGAGGTAGCACGCACTAAGCGCGTCGATAACGCAGGAGACACCAAAATGAAACTGACCAACCTGATTTGCACATTTGCCTGTCTCGCTACAAGTGGACTCGCAGCGGCCGCTGGCCAAACCAGCACCAACTTCACCATGCAAAAGGACACCATCAACGCCGGTGTCGCCAGCATGAGCTCGGCCAACTTTATCGTCTCCTCCTCCGTCGGCGATGCCGTCGCAGGTGGCACCATCACCAGCGTGAGCTTTCAACTCAGTAGCGGCTTTCGCGGCACCCTCAACGTTTCCCCTGCGGTACTCAATCTGCTCTCAGTCGTTTCACGCAAGCTTCACGGCGCCACCCCGTTTGAGATGACGATTGCACACACCTTGCCGATCACAGGCCTCGTCACGGTCGAGCCACGCGTCATCGGCGCAGGCCACACACTGGTATTTCGTTTCGACAACGCCGTCACCTCGGTCGGTGCTGCTACCGCACTCGACGCCATGATGAACATTGCAGGCAACGCCATTGTCACGTCATCCGGCAACGATGCCATCGTCACTCTCACCAGCGTCACAGACAACAAGCGCCTCACCGTCACCTTAACCGGTATCAATGGCAGCGGCACGGCATCGGCATCGATGGGCTTTCTGGTTGGGGATGTGAACAACACAAGGTCGGTTACTGCCAGTGACATCAGTGGTGTGAAGGCGCGCTCGGGCCAAACAACGACCGCGCTTAACTTCCTGTTTGACGTGAATGCGACCGGGGCAGTTAATGCATCCGACATCTCTGCCGTGAAGGCGCGGTCGGGGACGACGCTACCGTAATGCGCGCTGGTTAGCTGCACAATATTTGTAGTTCTCCCGCGGCCGGGGGACGGAGTCTGCTCTCGCAGGCGCGACACGTTTTTTGTTTTCTGAATACTCGATAAGTGGGGCGTGAAGTAGGCGCGGCACTTGACCCGTGTATTTTGTTAGTTCATAATTTTCAGTAATTACTGAAATCCCATGAATTACGTGAACTGCAAAACATGAAAAACCTCTCTCCGCTCGTCCAGAACTTTGTCCTCCACTTCGGCGAGATGGGCAGCCGCTGGGGAATCAACCGCACCGTCGGCCAGATTTACGCATTGCTTTATGTATCCGACCGACCACTGAACGCCGACGAGATCGCCGAAGCGCTGGATTTCTCGCGCTCCAACGTCAGCATGGGGCTGAAGGAACTCGAATCCTGGCGGCTGGTGCGACTGCAGCATCTGCCGGGCGATCGGCGTGAGTTCTTTTCTGCGCCCGAAGACGTGTGGATGATTTTCAAAACTCTTGCCGAGGAGCGCAAGAAGCGCGAGGTCGATCCCACGTTGTCGATGTTGCGTGATGCCGTGATAACCAACGCGACCCAACCCGGCGACAAATTTGCGCAACAGCGCATGAAAGCGATGCACGACTTGATCGAACTCGTCAGCGGCTGGTTTACGGACGTGCACAAACTTGATCAGGACACGCTGGTGCAATTGATGAAGCTAGGATCCAAGGTGCAGAAGCTGCTGGAGTTCAAGGGCAAGCTTGCGATCGTGCCCGGCGGCAAGAAATCGGCGACGTAACGCATCACCGGGAGAAGGGCTAGAGACAGGAAAATCATGGACGCACTCATGCTCGCGCGCATCCAGTTCGGCGCAAACATCACGTTTCACATTTTGTTCCCCACCATCAGCATTTCGCTCGCATGGATACTGCTGTTTTTCAAGTTGCGCTTCAATGGCACCGGCAATAAAGCGTGGATGCAGGCATACAGCTTCTGGGTCAAAGTGTTCTCGCTCACCTTCGCGCTCGGCGTCGTCAGCGGTATCACGATGTCGTTCCAGTTCGGCACCAACTGGCCGGGCTATATGCAGACGGTGGGCAACATCGCCGGGCCGCTGCTGGCCTATGAAGTATTGACTGCATTCTTTCTCGAGGCGGGCTTCCTCGGCATCATGCTGTTCGGTTTCAAGCGCGTGCCGGACCGCGTACACACCTTCGCGACCATCATGGTCGCCTTCGGCACGTCGCTCTCGGCATTCTGGATACTGGTACTGAATTCGTGGATGCAGACGCCCGTCGGATTCGAGATGATCGACGGTCGCGCACATGCGACCGACTGGTTGGCGATTCTCTTTAATCCGTCGTTCCCCTACCGCTTTACGCACATGATGATTGCCTCCGGGCTCACCGGTGCATTCCTGGTGGCGGGGGTGTCTGCGTATCGATGGATGCGCAATGATCGCGGGCCGGACGTTCTGTATGCGATCAAGACGGGCGTATTTATCGCGGCGGTGCTGATCCCGATACAGATTTTTGTCGGTGATCTTCATGGGCTCAATACATTGAAGCACCAACCGGCAAAAATTGCGGCCATTGAAGGCATCTGGCACACCGAGCGTGGCGCGCCGTTGCTGTTGTTCGCGCTGCCCGACACTGCGGCGAAGAAAAATAATTTTGAGATCGGTATTCCCAACCTTGCTGCACTGATCCTCACCCACGAGATGGATGGCGAGATAAAGGGGCTCAATGAATTCCCGGACAAGCATCCGCCGGTGGCGCCGCTGTTCTGGGGATTTCGCATCATGGTCGGTGTCGGCATGCTGATGCTGGCGGTATCGTGGCTGGCCGCGTGGATGCTGTGGAAACGCAAAGACCTGCACCCCTGGCTGGTGCGCGGGTTGGTGACGATGACATTTTCTGGCTGGGTGGCAACTGTGGCGGGCTGGTATGTGACGGAGATCGGCCGGCAGCCCTGGCTGGTCTACGGCGTACTCACCACCGCGCAGGCAGCCGCACCCAATGTCGGGGCAACCGCGATTGTGGGCACACTCATCATGTATCTGGCGCTTTATCTGGCGCTGACGGTTGCCTACGTGACGGTGGTTTTCTATATGGCACGCAAGGCCATGATCATCGCCAATGTGCCGCCGCCGGTGCTCGATCCGATGGTCGCTGTCGCCGTCGTTGTCGCTAACGCTGCGGGAGATTGAGATGGATAATGCATTTTGGTTGCCGGTGATTTTCATGGTGCTGATGGGCTTGGCCATGTTGTTGTATGTCCTGCTCGACGGCTTCGATCTGGGCGTGGGCGTATTGTTGCGCGGCGCATCTGACGAACAGAAGGACGTAATGATTTCGTCCATCGGGCCGTTCTGGGATGCCAACGAAACCTGGCTGGTACTTGGCATTGGTCTCTTGCTGGTGGCGTTTCCGCTGGCGCACGGCGTTATCCTGACCGCACTCTATCTGCCGGTGGCACTGATGCTGGCGGGTTTAATTTTGCGCGGTGTGGCGTTTGATTTTCGCGTCAAGGCACAAGACGATCATAAGGCGGTGTGGAACCGGATTTTCTTCGGTGGTTCATTGCTGACCAGTCTTGCGCAGGGTTACATGCTTGGCATGCACGTAGTTGGTTTTGAATCCACCTGGGCCAACATCGGCTTTGCGTGTCTGATTGCGCTATGCGTTGTGGCGGGCTATTCGTTGTTAGGCGCTGGATGGCTGATCATGAAGACGGATGGCGAATTACAGAAGCGCGCTGTCGTTTGGGCGCGACACAGCTTGTTGATTACCGGGCTTGGCGTGGCGGCAGTTTCGTTAATGACACCGCTGGTGAGCGCGCGCATTTTCGAGAAGTGGTTTTCAATGCCGAACCTCCTGATTCTGAGTCCCATCCCGCTGCTGACCTTGGTGTTGTTCGTGGTCGTCGAGCGGACATTGCGAACCCTGCCGCAAGAGAGGGATCGTCATTGCTGGGTTCCGTTTGCAGGAACTGTCGCGATTTTTGTGCTCGCGTTTCTCGGATTGGCCTACAGCCTCTATCCCAATCTGGTGGTAAACAAGATCACCATCTGGGACGCCGCCAGCGCGCCGGAATCACTGATGATTATTCTCGTTGGCACACTGGTCGTTTTGCCGGTGATTTTGGCGTATACGATTTTTTCTTATCGTGTGTTCTGGGGGAAGGCGCGGGAACTTACTTACTATTGACGAGCCATTGCCGGTCAGGCTTACAAGCCGAAACTGTCCTTCAAGCCACGCCAGTGTTTTTGCGTACGTAGTGACAGCAGGCCGTTAAACCAAACGTTAAACGCACATCAATATTGTTGCGTCTGGCATTGGAGGTGGGCACACGTGGTGCGCTGCGTCGACAGTCGCCTGCACGTCAGCCTGATCCATACCAGAAGCGTTAATTGGCAAGTCAACTTCGATACCAAAGCTGCCCGGAAACTGGCCGATGCCAAGAGTGGAGTTGATCGCAAGATGGTCGGGCACGTGTAATCGGAAATCGGCTCAACGTTTTCAGTTTGCACGAGGAGTACAGTGTTTGCATGCGTGGCGTGTTTCAACGCTGCTTGAGATGAAGAGAGAATCACCATGAAAAAATTGCATAGCTTGATCTTTCGCGCTGGGTTCGTGTTGTTGACCCTGATGGCACCCGTTACCTACGCTGCGCCGCCGCAATCGATCAACTATCAGGGCTACCTCACGAACCCTGGTGGCATGCCAATCAACACTGCGGTAGGAATGACGTTTCGCCTTTACAACACGGCCAGTGGCGGTGCCGCGCTTTATACCGAATCGCAGCCCGGCGTGAATGTAAGCAACGGCACGTTCAATGTGGTGATTGGCGTTGTGACGCCGATCACGCTGCCATTCGATGTGCCGTACTGGCTTACGGTTGCCGTCAATGCCGACGCTGAGTTGAGTCCGCGTCAGCCGTTAGCCAGTAGTCCGTATGCGTTTCGCGCGGGCGCGGCGGAAACCATTTCGACGAGCGCGATCGTCGCCGGTTCACAAATCAATGGCTCGATCACGACGGCAACTATTCCGGTGGCAAACGTGGTCGGTGCGGTTGCGGGTCCGCAAGGCCCCCAAGGTCTTCAGGGCATTCAAGGTATTCAAGGGCCAACCGGCATCACCGGCGCAAACGGCGCGCAAGGGATCGCAGGCCCACAGGGACCTGTGGGCGCGACCGGCTCTCAGGGGCCAGCAGGCACAACGGGCCAGCAGGGGCCAACAGGCCTCACGGGTGCGGCAGGCTCGACAGGCGCAATGGGTAACACGGGGCTGACCGGGGCAACTGGTCCGCAAGGGCCGATTGGTGCCGATGGTCCGGCTGGCCCAACAGGGCCCACAGGAGCAACGGGTGCAGCAGGGGCCGCAGGTGCATCAGGCGCAATGGGATTGCAGGGAATGGCAGGAGCGACAGGTGCACAGGGTCCGGCAGGCCCAGCAGGGCCAAACAATATCACCGGAAACTTGACGATGGTGACGTCGACAACGAATACAGGAAACATTCTGAAAGGCGCAAACACCTTCATTCACAATTTTGGTTTCGGCAACACGTTTATCGGTGTCAACGCAGGTAACTTTGTCGTCACCGGTGCTTTCAACACTGGCATAGGTGAAGGTGTGCTCGCCAGCGTGACGACGGGTTTTAACAACACGGCCAATGGCGGGAGTGCGCTGCAGAACAACACGACAGGCGCTAGCAATACCGCCAATGGGACCAATGCACTACAGAACAACGTGGGTGGGAGTAGCAATGCCGCGACCGGTGTGAATGCATTGACCAACAACACGACGGGTAACTTCAATACCGCCAATGGCGAGGGTGCACTCTTCAGCAACATGACCGGCAACCTGAATGCCGCCAACGGGCAGGGCGCACTCGCTCTAAACACAACCGGCAGCAACAATACGGCAAGCGGCGCTAACGCACTTTTTAACAACGACAGCGGCAGCAACAATATTGCGCTTGGTTCCGGCGCGGGCCTCAACCTCACTACCGGCAGTAACAATATCGCCATCGGCAATGCTGGTGTGGCAGCAGAGTCCGACACGACGCGGATTGGAACTATTCAGACCAAAACATTCATTGCCGGCATTAGCGGTATTACGACCGTCAATGCAGGTGCGGTGGCTGTGATGATTGATTCCGCAGGCCAGCTTGGCACTGTCAGTTCATCACGCCGCTTTAAGAATGACATCACCGACATGAACACCGCCAGCAGCGCACTGATGAATCTTCGGCCGGTAACATTTCACTACAAGACAGACAAAAACGTAGCGGGTCGCACGCTACAGTACGGCCTGATCGCGGAAGAAGTGAATGACGTCTATCCGGGACTGGTCGCGCATTCGACCGATGGACAGATCGAGACTGTGATGTACCAGCATTTGCCGCCGATGTTGCTTAATGAGTTTCAGAAGCAGCAGCGAAGAATCAACGCACTCGAACAAGAATTACAGGAAATAAAATCGTTGCTCCGAGCACGATAAAAATGCAAACACGAGCACGGGCGCGCTTTTTCAGCCATTTTCGCCTCAAACGGCAAGCGGGGCGGGCACTTTGGCCTTTTTATGCTAACCGAGCAATCCCCGTACTTGCTTCGACGCCTCGGTCGTGCCGTTGACGAATTTTTCGTGATTGCGCTCAATCGTTTTGAGGTCGTACACGTAATTCACCATCAGCCCTAGCGATTGCTTGAGGCCCTTGTCGGAGAGATCGCCCACCGGATTGAGTCGGTCCATGCGTGCGCCGTTGTTGAGATGAAAGCGCGCGACTGGGTCGCGGGTGACGCCATCTGGTTCACCGATACCGAGCAGATAGATGGCGCACAAGCGTTCCAAATCATCGGCACATTTTTCACGAGGACGTTCAGCCGCACGTAACTCGGCGACGCTTTTATCGAGCAGCTGACCTATCGCGCTTTGTACGTTTTCCAAACTTTGCTGCGCGCCTTTCGGCAGGGTGGCGATCTGATCCGGTGCCGCCAACGTACGGCGCAGCCAGTCTCGGAAGCCGGGAATCGGTGACAACGTGCAGAATCGTTTTACACGCGGAAATTCAGCCGCGAGCAGACCGGCCACTTGCTTGATCAGAAAATTACCTAACGAGACGCCGCGCAGTCCCGGCTGGCAATTGCTGATGCTGTAGAACGCGGCAAGCTGAAAATCCTGCTGAGGCGTTGGCTCGCTGTCGATGTTGATCAACGGCTCAATGGCAATTGGCATCTCTTTCAGCAATGCGACCTCAACAAAAATCAACGGCTCGTCGGGCAAGGCTGGATGAAAGAACGCGAAACAGCGGCGATCATCCTGTAAGCGGCGGCGCAAATCATTCCAGCCGCGAATTTCGTGAACGGCTTCGTGACGGATAAGTTGCTCGAGCAGCGTGGCACGCGTATCCCAGTCCACCCGCACAATATGCAGGAAGCCGGGGTTGAACCACGACTGCAAAAGATGGTGAAAGTCGTCATCGACTTGCCGCAGTTCGCGATCTTTTGGCAACGCCTCCAGCAGGCGTTCGCGCATGCCGACGATGGCACGTGTGCCGCCCGGCGCACGATTCAGTCGCCGCAGCAATTCCTGTCGCGGCGGCTCTGCGGCATGGGTGAGGGCGGCGAGATGTTCACTGTCAGGCGACGCTGCGTAGGCAGTGGCCGTCGCCAGTACCTGTTGCGGATCGGGCGAAAATTGGGTTTTCAGCGCCTGAAAAAATGCGAGCTGTTCTTCTTTCGACAGGGCTGCGTAAAGCGCCAGAGTGTCTTGTGCCAGCGAGACACCTGATGCTTCGCCGCGTTCCGACAACAGTTGCGCGCAGGCACGCACAAGTTTTTTCGTCTTCAGGCCATCGCGCTTGAGGCGGAGCGCTGTATCACGGATGGCGCGAATTCCTTTGATTGAGTCGAGCATCGTGGTCATGTCTGGAAAAAACTGTTTTTGGCCAGTTGCAATTGTTACGTCGGCGTTGCCGCCGCCAATCCTGGTTGGCGGATGCCTATTTGATCCGTCGCTTCTGGTAGTCCTCTTCGATCGTGTCTTTAAAGAAACTCGCCGGTGAAGATGACGTGGAAAAGCGCCGCCAAACCTCAGCCGAGACATTGGCATACTCGTAGGTGCCGGACGACTGCTCGACGACCAGCACGCGCCGCTTGTCATCAAAGCCGATGGAACGTAGATTGGCGGCGTTTATTTTTTTCATTTCCATCGTAGTTGCCATTCCACTTTTAACATCATCCCCGCGACATCGCCATGCTCATCGCCAGCACCACAAACAAACTCACCTCAACAAGTATTGCGCGCCAGGCGCGGCCGTATGCCACGTATTTGTTGGTCGCCACGCGCGAGACGAGATAAATTTGTCTCGCAAGATCATCGAACAGATGATCAAGCGGGATGCCGCCGATATCCTGAATATATTGTTCCGAGCCGGTGCGTGTGGCGATGTCACCAAAAAATATCATGCTGCTGTTTTCACGTGTCGGTGTATTGTTCTTTCGAGGGAAAAGTGTGGACAACGCAAAAAAATAGAATACGCCGCTAACCAGAATAAACACGGCCAGCAAGCCGTATTGCAGCGGCCCAATCCGGCCAATTTTTTCGATGTTGGTCGCCACATACGAGACCAGCAACGTGGACATGACGATGAGCAGATATATTTTTTGATCGGCCGAGCGAATCAGGTCCTGATTGAGATTGAGAATGCGCCACGCTTGGTCAAGCCGCAGATTCAGATCGGTGGCGTGATGGCGTGGCAGCGCAGCACGTTCCATTTCCTTGGTCGAAAACGCGCCTGTCATCATCGGATCGGCTGTCATTCGTGCACTCCCGAAAAAAGTGTCTGTATGCGCGCCATCGTATCAGGCGACAGCCTCAATGAAATTTCCAGTGCCTTCATGTTCTCTGCAACCTGCTCCACGCGGGAAGCGCCGGTAATCACAGTCGAGACATTGGGATTCTTCAAACACCAGGCGATTGCCAATTGCGCTGTCGTGCAGCCGAGGTCCTGGGCCACGGCTCCGAGTTTCTGGACGATGGCATTTTTTGCCGGATCGAGCAGACTCTCGTGCATCCACGCCATGCTCTTCAAGCTGCCACGGCTATCGGCTGGCACGCCTTTGGCATATTTGCCCGTCAGCAGACCCGATGCAAGCGGACTCCAGATGGTGGTGCCGAGGCCGATTTCCGAGTACAGCCGCGCATAATCGCGTTCAACTTTTTTGCGATGAAACAAATTGTATTCAGGTTGCTCAACGATGGGCTTGTGCAAATGATGCTTGTCGGCGATTTGCCAGGCGCCCATGATGTCGGCGGCACTCCACTCCGAAGTACCCCAGTATTTTGCCTTGCCGCGCGCGACCATGTCATGCATCGCAAACACCGTTTCTTCCAACGGCGTGTTTGGATCAGGGCGATGACAATAAATGATATCGACATAGTCGAGTTGCAGGCGCTTTAGCGATGCATCGATTGCCTGCATCAGATATTTCCGGTTCAGCGTATTCTTTTCGTTCACGCCTTCGCCAAACTTGGGCGGCAGCCCCCAAAAAAATTTGGTGGTGACGACATACG
>JANOQY010000521.1:0-28671 GCA_031414995.1 Betaproteobacteria bacterium | reverse complement strand
CTAAGTTAAACTTGTATCACTTTGATTTTTATCGCTTCGGCGAGCCCGAGGAATGGCAAGAAGCTGGATTTCGCGATCTCTTCAACGAGACAAATATTTGTCTGGTGGAGTGGCCGGAGAAGGCCGGAGAATTGTTGCCTCCGCCGGATCTCCGGATCACGCTGAAATCGACGCCAAGCCTCGGTCGGGAAGCGAATCTGGAGGCGATGTCCTCGCGGGGGCGGCAGATATTGGCGGCACTGACCAGCACCTTTCCCAACGCACGGGGCACATCCACCGCGTAACGGTCGAATCATGCGCGAATCCCACACAACTCTCGCGCAGGTTATTTTTTTCGCTCCCCTTGATGTTGTCGCCACTGCTCGCGCGCGAAGCCTACGCAGCCTCCAAAGTCTCGTCTGCCCGCGTCTGGCCGGCAAACGAATACACCCGCGTTACATTTGAATCGCCAACCGCGCTCAAGGTACAGCACTTTTTTGTAAAGGACCCGGAGCGCTTGGTCATCGACATCGAAAATGTTGAATTGGGGCCAGCGCTGAAAGAGCTTGCCGCCAAGATCGGCGCGAATGACCCCTACATCCAGTCTGTACGTGTCGGCATCAATCGCACCAACGTTATTCGGGTGGTGCTGAATCTGCGCACTGAAGTGAAGCCACAAGTTTTTGCTGTGCCGCCAGCAGGTGAATTTGGACATCGGCTGATGCTCGATATCTACCCCGCGAAGCCGAGTGATCCGATGCTCGCACTCCTCAATAATGATGTCGCAAGTTTTGGCAAAGGTAACCAATCCGGCCAACTAAACGATGCTCCGCTGGATGCACTGCCAGCGGAGAGTCCCGCAATTATTGCCTCTAGGCCGCGCAAAGACGGTCCTGACCTACCGCCAGAACAAAACAAGAAATTGGCGGACTCGACAGCGCCCGCAAAGGGGGGAAGTTCCACCAGCGCGGGCGATTCGAGTGTTGACAAGCCGGCACCGGCAAAATCAACCAAGTCCCCATCGATTGCGAGTGGCAAGAAACAGCCCAGACCAATCATTGTGGTGATTGATCCTGGCCATGGTGGCGAGGATCCGGGTGCCATCGGACGACGCGGAACGCGCGAAAAAGATATTGTGCTGGTGATCGCAAAAATGCTGCGGGCCAAGCTCCACGACGATGCCGGTTTTCGCATCGCACTCACCCGCGACGCAGATTTTTTTGTGCCGCTGGATCAACGGGTGCAGCGGGCACGCCGCCTGCGGGCCGATCTGTTCGTGAGTTTGCACGCAGATGCATTTATCCATCCACAGGCGAACGGATCATCGGTGTTTGCGTTGTCCGAACGCGGTGCGACATCAACGGCGGCGAAATGGCTGGCCAATCGTGAAAACGAAGCCGACCTGATCGGCGGCGTGAATTTGAGTTTGAAGGATGGATTCCTTGCCCGCACGCTGCTCGATCTTTCGCAGACAGCGCAGATCAACGACAGCCTGAAACTCGGCAAGCTCGTGCTCTCAGAGCTGGGCGAGGTGAATCGTCTGCATAAGGCAAGCGTGGAGCAGGCGGGGTTCGCCGTGCTTAAGGCACCTGATATTCCATCGATTCTGATCGAGACTGCCTTTATCTCGAATCCTGACGAAGAAAAAAAGCTGCGTGACCCAAACTATCAGAACAAGATGGCCGACGCGATTTCAGATGGGATCAAGCGCTACTTCGCCAAGAATCCGGCTATCGCGCGGGCGTAGGCCTACAGCGCGTCGGGGTTTGACTTTCAGGCAGCCGCTCGCTGCGTTTTAAACATCGCCGTGATTTCAACCGCCGTCAGTGGCTTGGCGAATAAAAATCCCTGATAGGCGTCGCAACCGTTGGCGCGCAGGAATTGAAGTTGCGCTTCTGTTTCAACGCCTTCAGCAACGGTGCGCAAGTGAAGGCGTTTGGCCATCGCAATGATCGCCTCGGTGATCGAGCAACTATTCGCGTCATCCGGTATTTGTGAAATAAAGCTGCCGTCGATCTTGAGTGTTTGCGCGGGCAGGCGGCGCAATTGCCCAAGCGACGAATAGCCGACACCGAAGTCATCGACTGAAATCGTCGTGCCCATGCGTCTGAGTTCGGTCAGGATTTCGATACTTTGTTCAAGATTGCGCATGGCAATGGATTCTGTGATTTCCAGATCGATCCGCGATGGATCAATACCGGTTTCCATCAGCGCCAGTTTCATCGACGGCAACAGTTTCCGCGAGACAAACTGTCTTGGCGAGAGATTCACCGATACGACAATGTCGCGGTAGCCTTCTTGATCCCATGCCTTGATCTGTTTGCAGGCGGTGCGAAAAACCCATTCGCCAAGTGGCACGATCAACCCCAGTTCCTCGGCAATTGAAATGAAGTCCTTTGGGAAAATTTCGCCGTTCTGCGGATCGTTCCAGCGCACCAGCGCTTCGACGCCCACAATGCGGCCGCTAATCACGTCCACCTGCGGCTGATAACGCAGGAAGAACTCGTTGCGCTCGATGCCACGACGCAAACGTGATTCCACTTCGAGACGTTTTGAAAGCAGGAAATTGAGGTCGCTGGTGAAAAAGCGCGCTGTATTGCGTCCCGCGTCCTTGGCCTGATACATCGCCGAATCCGCGTGCTTCAAGAGTTGCTGCACATCGGTTGCGTCGTTCGGGTAATGTGAGATACCGATGGAGGCAGTGACGGTCAATTCGTGGCCGGACACTTCGATCGGCTTGGCCAATTCATTGAGAATTTTTGTGGCTACCTGTTGCGCGGCTTCCGGTTTGTCCAGGTCCGGCAGGATGATCAAAAATTCGTCACCACCTTCGCGGGAAACCGTATCGCCTTCGCGCACGGCCTTGTTCAATCGCTTGGCGATGTCCCGCAATACGTAATCGCCCGTCTCGTGTCCGAGCGTGTCATTGACTAACTTGAAACGATCCAGATCCAGAAACAGCAGGGCAACGTGCTTTTGCTTTCGACGCGCTTGCAAAATGGCCTGATTCAAGCGGTCCTGCATCAACCGCCGATTTGGCAGGCCAGTCAGAGTATCGTGATGCGCCATGTAATGAATGGTGCGCTCGGTATTGAGCCGCTCGGTGATGTCCTGCACGAGCGAGGCTACGCCGATCATCTTGCCGTCGTTGTCTACGAGTGGCGTGTTGTACCACTCGGCGTGAATGATCTCACCGCGCTTGACTTTGTTGGCCAGCGTCGCCCGCGTGGAGCCCGGCGCCTGCGTCAGTTCCAGCCACATTGCAGCAAGGCGCTCGCTGTCTTGCGTTCCTTCGGCAAACATGTAGCCCGATTCGCCGATAACTTCACCTGCTGAGTAACCGAAGATCGCTTCGGCTGAAGGATTCCATGTTGATACGCGAAAATCCATATCCCACTCGATCACGCCCAGTGGTGTGCGCTCAAGATGCAGTCGTAAGCGTTGCAGCGCCAGCAATTCGGCACGTTCGGCTTTGCGGCGCTCGTCGACTTCCTGGCCCAGCGCAGCGTGCGCGCGTTCAACGCGAAGTTTCTCTTCTTTGAGCCGCATGCCGATGAGCAGGTTATCGAAGCGCGCGGTGAGCGAATCAAGTAGCGCCTTGTGCAATTTGCTGTGCACGGCGATAAGTGACCCGGCCAGCACGATGATCACCGCGCCAAGCAGCGATCCAGCCCGGTCGCCGAAGCCCAACGTCATGACACCCATCGGCAATAGCGATAGCAGCGTGTAATAGACGTACAGGTCCCGATTCGGGGAGTAGTAGGTCATGGCGCCGGTGGTTAGAAGCGCGACCAGCATCATGACCGGCATCTGCGTTGGACCGGTCTTTGGCAATAAAACCGATCCCATCAGGCCCCACAATACCGCCAGCAACAAGCTGCCCACGATAAACGCAGTTTCCCATTTGCCGATTGCTGGCTGTGACGGGTTGGCACTGATAAAAAACTTGTACAAGCCGTAGCGCGCGATCATCAGCATGAACGCGGCGGCGAACCAGCCGAATAGCTCCGGACGCTGGCCAAGCTCGTTCCACAGCAATGCGCCGAGCAGGAAGGTCACCACCAGTTCAGCAAGATAGCCGGCCAATGAAAAACGGTACAACAGCCTGACTTGCTCAGAGAAAATGTGTTTGGCGACGAAGGCGCGATCATCCGACGCGACGTGCGCCGCGAGCGAAAAATCTCTGGACAAGTCCTGTTCTGGTGCAGTTTGGTCGACGAGTGCCACTTTTGCGTTTCCCATTTCTACAGCGACACCGAAACGGCGAGACTGTTAATAGTTATACTCTCCAAACGAGAACTTTTCTGTGAAAGTGCTCTATCTATCTGTTTTTTATTCGATAACCATAAGCTTTGCAAGGATGCCAGTCAAGTAATTCGGCGGTGTTGCGCCCTCAATCGACCCTGTGATGCCGGGTAACGATTGCCCGGCAGGTGTCCGAGACGGCCCTACCGGTCACGGTAGAATGATGAATCTCCGCTATATCGAAGCCGTTTCAACTGCCCACTTTCAGCTAAACGCACCTTGTCCGAATATCCCGCAATCAGGGTACTTCCCGAGCTATTAATTAACCAGATCGCCGCAGGCGAGGTGGTTGAACGTCCGGCCGCAGCACTCAAGGAAATTCTCGAGAACAGTCTGGACGCCGGCGCGATGCGGATTGACATCGAGCTCACGCAAGGCGGCATCAGCCGATTGCGTGTCGCAGATGATGGGGTGGGCATGCCTGCCGACGATTTGCCGCTGGCATTGGCGCGCCACGCAACCAGCAAAATCGGTTCACTCGATGATCTTGAGCGGGTCGCGAGTCTGGGTTTCCGCGGCGAAGCGCTGGCGAGCCTTGCGGCGATTTCGCGTTTGACGATCACCACACGGCAGCAAACAGCACCGCATGCCAGCAGGATAGAGGCCGTTGGTGGTGCGCTCACGCCGGTCGAACCGGCGGCACTTGAGGCCGGCACTGTGGTGACGGCTGAAGACCTGTTTTTCAACACGCCGGCCCGCCGTAAATTCCTGAAAACTGAAGCCACCGAGTTTGGGCATTGTGAAGACGCCGCACTCAGAACAGCGATGTCGGTGCCGCACGTGGCGATCTCGCTCAGCCACAACGGACGCCGCATCTGGCAATATCAAATGAGCGATTCGAGCGCGCGCATTGCAGCTATTCTCGGCGATGCCTTTGGCGAAGCAAGTTTGACGATTGACGAGCCACATCCCGCCTTTAGTCTGAGTGGCAGCATTGCGTTGCCGCGATATTCCCGCGCCGGACGAGATCAGCAATACCTCTTCGTCAATGGTCGTTTTGTCCGCGACAAATTGCTGACACATGCAGTCCGCAGCGCCTATGCCGATATTCTGCACGGCCATCGTCATCCGGCGTACGTGCTGTTTTTATCCATCGACCCGGCGATGGTGGATGTGAATGTGCATCCCGCAAAATCAGAAGTGCGTTTCCGCGATTCGCGAGGTGTTCACCAGTTTGTGTTTCATGCGCTGCAAAAAGCGCTCGCGCGGCCTGATGGTGATAACGCGCCCAAAGCCGACCCAGTAGCGTGGATCAGTGGCAATGGGGGCCGCAGGCCACAGTCTCAACTGCAACCGTTTCGACCAGTCCAGCAGGGCTCATTTGGCAACATGACTGCGCGTGAACCGAACGCGTTCTATGAATCCCTTCGTGGCCAGTTGGCAGACGATAAAACTGGCAAAGTCCAATATCCGCGTGCCTCGCAGGGCGAAAATGGCCTGGAGACCTCACCAGATAAAGAGCTTAATAATTCCGTTGATATTCCGTTGTTGGGCTTCGCGCTCGCGCAACTCCACGGCATTTACGTGCTCGCCCAAAACGCCAACGGTCTGGTGTTGGTCGATATGCACGCGGCGCACGAGCGAATCGTTTACGAAAAACTGAAAGGTCAGCTTGATTTGAATCAGCTTGCCTCTCAGCCGCTGATCGCGCCGATCGTGGTTCCGCTCGGCGAACGCGATATTGATCTCATTGCCGACAATCAAGCGTTTTTTGCGCGTCTCGGTTTTGATCTTGGCACGTTGTCAGCGCGCGAAATCGCCATTCGCGCCGTCCCTGCGATGTTGCCAAATCTCGATGCTGCCGCGATGCTGCGTGAACTCCTTGATGATCTCGCCGAGCACGGCGCGTCGCGTGCGCTCACGGAGCAGCGCGATGAAATTCTCAGCACCATGGCCTGCCACGGCGCGGTGCGCGCCAATCGCATGCTGACCATTCCGGAGATGAATGCGTTGCTTCGACAAATGGAAGAAACCGAGCGCGCGGGTCAATGCAATCATGGCAGGCCGACGTGGTATCAGTTTGCCATTGGTGACCTCGACAAGTTGTTTATGCGCGGTCGCTGATTCAGCCGCAAATGCAGATCAAGCAACCTCAAGCCATTTTTCTCCTGGGCCCGACGGCATCGGGAAAAACGGCGCTTGCAATGTGTCTCGCAGACCGTTTTCCGGTGGAAATTGTCAGCGTCGATTCAGCGCTTGTGTATCGCGACATGAATATCGGCACCGCGAAGCCGGATGCAGAAACGTTGCGCCACTATCCACATCATCTGATCGATTTGATCGACCCGACCGACGCTTATTCGGCCGCGCGGTTTTGTACGGATGCGTTGCAGGCGATGTCGCAGATCAGCGCGCGCGGCAACATCCCGCTGTTGGTTGGCGGCACGATGTTGTACGTCAAGGCGCTGCTCGATGGCCTCTCGACGCTCCCTGCTGCCGACGCAGGCGTTCGCGAGACACTCGCAGCACGTGCGCATCAGGTGGGCTGGCCCGCGATGCACGCCGAGCTAAGTCGCATTGACCCGATCACCGCAGCGCGTCTTAAACCGACCGACGCGCAACGCATCCAGCGCGCGCTGGAAGTTTTTACAATCACCGGGACGCCGTTGTCCGCACTGCAAACGCGTGCGACCACTGCCAATGATTTTCCTTACCGCACACTTCAGATTGGCTTGGTCGCCGAGCAGCGCTCACTTTTGCACGAACGTATCGCGACGCGCTTCGATGCAATGCTCAAAGCAGGTGTGATCGAGGAAATGCAGACGTTGCGCGCGCGCTATGAGCTCTCGGCAGAAATGCCATCGATGCGCTGCGTGGGTTACCGTCAGGCGTGGGCGTTTCTCGACGGGGAAATTGACGAAAAAACGTTGCGCGATACCGGTATTGCCGCTACCCGTCAGCTCGCCAAGCGCCAGTTAACGTGGCTCAGGTCGATGCCGAATGCGGAGCCAATGGATTGCCTGCATGCGGAGTTGCAGAACATGATCGTCGCGCGCATCGAAAAATTTCTGGCGCAGGCCTAAAAGCAAACTGCAACGCCACGTGGTTGTGGCGTTGCAATTGCAATGAGCGAATCTTACTGCCTTGGTGCGTTTCTGCGTTGCGGCCTCAGCCCTGATACTTGAATGACAGTTTCATTTTTGCCCGAAAAGTCATCGCGCCATCCTTGCCGACTTTGACGTCGAGCTTTGTCACTTCTGCGACACGTACATCGCGCAATGTTTTGGATGCAGACTTGACGGCATTCTTCGCCGCTTCAGCCCACGAGACGCTGCTGGTGCCGACGAGTTCGATTACTTTGTATAGCGAGCTCTCGTCTTTTGCTTTTTTTGCCATGGTGTCCTCCGGAGATTTATTGTTGGTCGGACCGACAAATCTACGCTTACCTTTCGGTGCTGGCAAGTTTGACGCCACCATCGATGGCCTTCACCTCTGCGCTCAGCCCGCCGCGCGCCAGCCTCACCGCGACACGGTCACCCGGTTGCACACGGGCGCTGTCACGAAGAATCGCTCCCTCATGTTCGACGATGCTGTAGCCGCGTTCCAGCACCCTTTCGGGGGCAAGTAGCTGCAATGCCTGGGCGAATTTTTGAAGACCTACTGCGCGGGTAACAGTGGCGTTTCGTGTCGCGCGGGCAAGGTTTGATCGGCGTTGCTGTAACGCCGACTGCCTCACCGTCAAGTTGGGGCGTTGCGCAATCAGGCGCTGCCTGAGCAAGGTCGTTTCAAATTTTGCGCGATCAAACCGTGCGACCAGTGCATGGCGCAAGCTCGCTGATGACTGCGCCAGCCGCTCGCGTTCGCGATCGAGGCGATCCTGAGGTGACATCAAGCTGCGTTGCGCACGATCCACCCGCTGACTGGCATTATCGAGTGCGCGGCGCATCGCGCGCGCAAAAGCTGCGCGGACGGTCGCCACGTCGTCGCGCAATTGTCCGACGTCAGGCGAAATCATTTCCGCCGCTGCTGTCGGTGTTGGTGCGCGCTGATCGGCGACAAAATCACAAATGGTGAAATCGGTCTCGTGGCCGACACCAGACACGACCGCAATGCCAGTTTCATCCTGAAAGCGGGCGATGGCGCGCGCCACACTCTCGGCATTGAAAGACCATAAATCCTCGATGCTGCCGCCACCGCGACAGACGATGAGCGCTTCTACCTCGCGGCGGGCGCGGGCGGCATCGATGGCCGAAACAATTTCCTGTACTGCATTGGCGCCTTGCACCGCGGTCGGGTAAATGACGATCGATATCATCGGCGCACGGCGCTTGAGAGTGGTGAGCACGTCCTGCATCGCAGCAGCCTGTAGCGACGTCACAATGCCCAACGTGTGCGGAAAGGCGGGCAAGGCGCGTTTGCGTGCGCCATCGAATAGCCCCTCATCGGTGAGCTTGGCCTTAAGGCGCTCATAGGCCTCAAAAAGCGCGCCGAGTCCGGCGCGGCGCATCGTTTCAACACCTAGCTGGAACTCGCCGCGCGCCTCATACAACGAAGGCAGCGCGCGAACATCCACCTGCAAGCCATTTTCGGGCTTGAAAGCGAGTGCGGCGGCGCGGTTGCGAAACATTACGCAGCGCACCTGTGCGGCGTTATCTTTCAATACAAAATAACAATGCCCGCTGGCCGCGCGCGTTACGTTGGAAAGCTCGCCTGAGACCCACAACAATTCGAATTTTGCTTCGATCAGATTACGCGCACGTCGATTGAGTTCGCTGACGGAAATCGGCAATGTATCGGCGCGCTTGGGACCACTAGGAGCCAACTGAGATGGCGCAGGAGACGAATCGTCACCGTCAAAGTCGAATGGCGTTTGGTTGGGCGGGTTGACTGGCATGGCGCGATGCTACCACTCCATATGGTGGAAAGTTTGATGGTCAAGATTGTTAACGGTTGCTTCTAAACCTGACTGGGTGAAGCGCGATTAGGCAGTGGCAGGTCTGCACGGGCAGGGAATACGTAAGTGGCTGAAAATAAACAAAGTTATCAACGTTCAATTTTTGAGCGTCAGAGAAAAAACCGTTACAGTTTCATGACTTAGCGTCATTCGTCGGCGCGAACCCACAGAGTTATCCACAACCTTTGTGGATGAAATATTGAAATCAGCCCAAAGGCGTTTGCGGGCGCGGGCCTTTCTTCAAACACCGCGTCAATAATGGGCCACAGGCGAATTTAATCAAGCTGATTTGACGAATCAAAAGACGCCCTGCTAATAAAACTGAACAGGCTCGCAAGCTCGGTCTGCAATCTGGTGCACTTGCGTCTCTGCCGGCATCGCTTCCATGCTGCTGTGTTTTGCGTGGTGTAGACTGCGAACGATGCTTGTGAAACCCACACCGGTTGCGCTAAAGTGCGGCACATCGGGTGCAGTGTTGCGGACCGTATGAAGCCGCGCCAACGACGAACCATTAACGACAAATCACGGAGTTCCGCTTGCTTTCAATTATTCAGGCCGCGGGTTGGCCCATCTGGTTCATTATTTTCTGTTCCGTTATTTGCGTGGCCATTATCGGTGAACGTTTTTGGACGTTACGGCGCAGTTCGGTGTTGCCACCTTCGCTATTCCAAGACACCGTGCAGGCGTTTCGTGCGGCTGGTCCCACGCCGGAACTCGTATCCAAGCTGAACGAGAATTCACAATTGGGTAGGATTTTCGCTGCCGGGATTGCCAACGTGAAAAGTTCTCGCGAGGTCATGAAGGAGTCCATGGAAGAAGCCGGTCGCGCGGTGATGGTGGAAATGGAGCGCTTCCTGAATGGCTTGGGCACTATCGCCACCGTCGCGCCGCTGCTAGGTTTGTTCGGCACCGTGATCGGCATGATCGATATTTTCGGCGCGTCTGGCACGCAGGGCGCCAATCCTGCGCAGTTGGCGCACGGTATTTCGGTAGCTCTCTACAACACCGCCGGCGGTATTGCAGTGGCGATCCCGGCGCTGATTTTTTACCGGCATTTTCGTAGCAAGGTCGATGTGATGGTGGTCGATATGGAGCAGCAGGGCATTCGACTGGTTGAAACATTGCACGGGGAGCGTGCGTGAATTTCAAGAAGGGCAGAAAACGCGAAGAGCCAGAGATCAACTTCATCCCGCTGATCGATCTCCTGCTGGTCATCCTCATCTTTTTGATGGTGACAACCACCTATTCCAAATACGCTGAACTGCAAATCAATCTGCCTGAAGCGAGCGCCGAAAAAGCGCCAGATCGACCACAGGTGATCAATATCGGCGTCGACAACAATGGCAAATATATTGTTAACAATTCGCCAGTCGTATTCAATAGCGTTGAAGCATTTTCAAATGTACTGCGGGACACCGCCGCTGCGGGAAGCATGAAGGATCCGGTCGTGGCCATCGGCGCAGATGCAGGCGCTACGCATCAGGCCGTGGTCAATATTATGGAAGCTGCGCGTCTGGTGGGATTCACAAAAATCTCCTTCACCACTCAGGCAAAAGCCGCCGGTAAATAGCGGTTTGCCCGCGTTTATCCGCCCCCAAGATGGAAGCGTGGCTGACCGGAGAGTGGCAACGTAATAGTCTTTGGCAGCTTTTACTGCGGCCCATTTCCTGGATGTTCCTGTTGGTGGTGACGATTCGTCGCGCGGCCTTTCGCGTAGGATTGCTGAAATCACATTCTGTTGCCGTGCCTGTCGCCATTGTCGGCAACATCAGTGTCGGCGGAACCGGCAAAACGCCGTTGGTGTTGGCGCTGGCAGATGCGCTGGCAAAAAAAGGCATGCATTGCGGCATTGTGACGCGCGGTTACCAGCGCTCAAAAAACACCATCGACAATGTGATCCACGTATTGCCATCGACCGCAGATGGCGAGGTTGTAAGCGATGAGGCAACCTTACTCGCACGCCGGTCCGGTGTGCCGGTGTATGCGGGGGCGGACCGCGTCGCAGCCGCGAAAACACTGCTGCGTAATCACAAAGAAGTTAATGTCATTCTCAGTGATGACGGCATGCAGCACTATGCATTGCGTCGCGACATCGAAGTTTGCGTCATCGATGGCTCGCGCGGTCTCGGCAACGGTGCACTTTTGCCAGCGGGGCCATTGCGCGAACCTGCTTCGCGTTTGCATACTGTTGATGCCATCGTCGTCAATGCTGGTGGTAGCGGTCCTGATGCCAATCTAACGCGCTATTCATCCACAACGCCCACATTTGAGATGACACTTGCGAACACGCTTTTCATAAACCTGAAAACAGATCAACGACTCGATGTACGCGTTGCACTCGATACTTTTCAGCGCTCGCGGCTTCATGCGCTCGCAGGAATTGGCAACCCGCAAAAATTCTTTACGCATTTAACGGATTTGGGATTTGTGCTGGCCGCGACCCAGCCGTTTCCGGATCACCACCATTATCTGGCCGCCGATATGCCGGGAAGTGATGCCGAGATTATTCTGATGACTGAAAAGGACGCGGTAAAATGTGGCACGTTCGCAGATGAGCGCATGTGGTTTATTCGCGTTGATGCAGTGCTGCCGAATGACTTTACCGATCTCGTATTGAAGAAAATTTCCCACTGGAAAGCCGACCATGTCACTTGATCCAAAGCTGCTTGAAATTCTTGTTTGCCCGGTCACCAAAGGGCCGCTGACCATGTCGACTGATAAATCCGAACTAATTTCCTATTCGGCGCGATTGGCCTACCCGATTCGTGACGGGATTCCCGTGATGCTGGCTGATGAGGCGCGCGAATTAAAGGCTGAAGAAGTGCGTGGCTAAACGAGTGCGCGTTGGTAGCGTCGGCAGTCGTATCGAGGGAAAGTTGTGACGATGGAATTTATTGCCGTCATTCCCGCGCGATTCGCATCGACCCGTTTGCCGGGAAAGCCGTTGGCCGATATCGCAGGTAAGCCGATGGTGGTGCGGGTGGCGGATCAGGCGAAAAAATCCGGCGCGCAACGCGTCGTGATTGCGACAGATCATCTGGATGTAAAAGCCGCCGCCGAGCAACATGGACATTTTGCATTGCTGACGCGGGCCGATCATGCGCAGGGCACAGATCGCATTGCAGAAGTGGTTGCGCATCTCGCCCTTGCCGATGACGCCATTGTGGTCAATGTACAGGGCGACGAGCCGCTGATCGATCCTCAATTGATTGCCAAGGTCGCCCAAACGCTGGCCAACAAGCCCGATGCAGCAATGGCCACTGCGGCGCACGTAATCACCGACGCAAATGAATTTTTCAGTCCCAACGTGGTGAAAGTTGTCTGCAATGCTGTTGGTTTTGCCCATTATTTCAGCCGTGCGCCAATTCCGTATGCGCGCGACGCATTTGCTCAATCGAAAGCCGCGTTGCCAAACGGCTTTCCCGCGCTGCGCCACATTGGCATTTATGCTTATCGCGCATCGTTTCTGAAGCGTTTTGCGGCACTTCCTCCCGCGCCGACCGAGCAGATTGAAGCACTCGAGCAATTGCGCGCGATGTATCACGGTTTTGCCATTGCGGTACACATTTGGGACGGCGCGCTGGCGCCTGGTGTGGATACGCCTGAAGACTTGGCAAGGGTGCGGGGCTTGTTCAGCAATTCCCGTTAAAATACATATTCAAAATAACAACGACGGGGAGAAGACATGCGGCTGATTCTGCTAGGAGGTCCGGGTGCCGGCAAAGGCACGCAAGCCACCTTCATCAAAGAGAAATTCGGCATCCCGCAAATTTCAACTGGCGATATGTTGCGCGCAGCTGTGAAGGCGGGCTCGCCGATGGGCATCGCAGCGAAGAAGGTGATGGATTCCGGCGCGCTGGTGTCGGATGAAATTATCATCGGCCTCGTCAAAGAGCGCATCAAGGAAAGCGATTGCGCGAAAGGTTTCCTGTTCGATGGCTTTCCGCGCACGATTCCCCAAGCCGATGCGATGAAGACGGCTGGCGTGGAGCTCGATGTGGTGGTTGAGATCGCTGTTGACGACAGCGAAATTGTCGAGCGTATCTCGGGACGCCGCACCCACCCTGGTTCCGGGCGCACCTATCACGTGAAATTCAATCCCCCGAAAGTCACCGGCAAAGACGATGTGACCGGCGAGGATTTAATCCAGCGTGATGACGACAAGGAAGAAACGATCAAGAAACGCCTTGCCGTTTATCACGAACAAACCAAACCGCTTATTGCTTACTACGGCGACTGGGCATCGTCAGGCGTGCAAGGCGCACCGCGCTACGTCCGCATCGCGGGTGTTGGCAAGGTGGAAGAAATTCGTGACAGGATTTTTGCTGCGCTATCGACATGACCACATCCTCTCCCCGCAACGCCTTCTACGCCCAATCCGGTGGCGTTACTGCCGTCATCAACATTTCAGCGCAAGGCGTGATCGAAACCGCCCGCAAATACCCCAAGAAAATCGGCAAGGTATACGCAGGCCGCAACGGCATCATCGGTGCGCTCACCGAAGACCTGATCGACACCAGCAAAGAGCCGCTCGCCAATATCAAAGCACTCGGCCACACCCCGGCAGGCGCGTTCGGTTCGTGCCGCTACAAACTTAAAAGCCTCGATACCAATCGGCGCGAATACGAACGCCTGATTGAAGTGTTCAAGGCGCACAACATCGGCTATTTTTTCTACAACGGCGGTGGCGACTCTGCCGACACCTGTCTGAAAATTTCGCAACTCAGTGAATCAATGGGTTATCCGCTCACCGCCGTACACGTGCCCAAAACGGTGGATAACGATTTGCCGATTACTGATTGCTCGCCGGGGTTCGGCTCTGTTGCCAAATATGTCGCGGTGAGCATGCGCGAGGCCGGGCTGGACGTGGTCTCGATGGCCAGAACTTCCACCAAAGTTTTTGTGCTCGAAGTGATGGGCCGACACGCGGGCTGGATTACGGCGGCGTGCGGACTGGCCGCAGAAAAAGCAGGTGACGCGCCACAGATTTTATTGTTTCCTGAAATTGCCTTTGAGCCGCAGAAATTTCTCGCGCGTGTGGATGCATGCGTGAAGAAGCACGGCTTTTGCGCCGTCGGCGTATCCGAAGGCATCCGCAATGCTGATGGGAAATTCGTTTCCGAGTCGGGCTTGGTGGATGCGTTCGGGCACGCGCAGTTGGGTGGTGTGGCGCCGTTCATCGCCGACATGGTCAGGCGCGAACTGAAATTGAAAAATCACTGGGCCGTGGCCGATTATCTGCAACGCGCAGCGCGCCATATCGCCTCAAAGACAGATGTATTGCAAAGCTACGCCGTCGGCAAAGCCGCAGTGGAATATGCCGTCAAAGGCATGAATGGCGTAATGCCCGCGATCAAGCGCACTAAATCCAAGCCCTACCAATGGGAAATCGTTCCTGCGCCGCTCACGGATGTGGCGAATCAGGAAAAGAAAATGCCGCGCGATTTCATTACGGCAGACGGCTTTCACATCACACAAAAATGTCGCAATTATTTGCAACCGCTCATCGAAGGCGAAGCGTATCCACCGTACGAGGGCGGGTTGCCGCGCTATGTCATGTTGAAGAATGTGGCCGTGAAGAAAAAGCTGGCGGCGTTCGCACTGTAGACGCGCACGGCGACTCTGGCTTTGTGCCGTTCCGCAATATTTTTGATAAACACTAGCACTAGCACTGGCGCGGTTTTCAGGCACAAATTGCTTGTGAATCCCCACCAGTGCTAGTGTTTGCCATAATTTCAATCTTGGCGGGCGGTGCGACCGAGATGGGCCTTGCGTAATTAACGGATATCTGTCGGGCTATGATGTGGTCAAGCGGAGAGTCGTTATCTTCCCAGGACTTGCTGCCTTGGCGGCGATCCGCACGGATTAACGCTCTACAACCACCACAGGCGTTGTGTCGATCACATCGGCCGGTGGCTCAAGATCCTTGATGCCCGCGAGCTTGCTGTTGACGAAGTGCAGCTGCTTGCCACTATTGGCACCGGTCTCGTAGTTCCAGTATTCGTGCCAGGCACGTGGTTCGCGATTGCGGGAGATGCGTTGCGGTTTGCCCCAGGAGCGATTGTTGAGTACTTGCATGTCAGACGTACCCAATTGGAGTTCCCCTTGTGTGGAACGGAAGCGTTGACCAGAAGGCTTCGCTTTCAACGTGCCTGGTATTGCAGACATTGAGTCAGCATTTGTCTGTGATTCTGGTTGTGACGCCACCCCTAACATTGCACTTGATCCGTCCGGGCACGGTAGTGTCTGGTAGCTGACGCCGGTTTCCGTTGTACATTTAATGACAGCTTCCGCATGAGACACCGACGTCACGAGCAGGCCGACAACCAAAACGATGAGGGAGTGTTTCATGATCAGGTCCATGTCGATTGATGATGGCCCATGATTGCGGAGTCCGTGTAACAGCAGTACCGGAAGCGCGCTTAAATTACTGTAGGAAGCGATGCGGAAAGTCTTTCATGCCGTCCGACAGCGGGAGCGAAGAATGCGCGAGGACAGTCATCGAACGCAGACTCCTCTGAGCGGGTAAGGATAAGAGTCTTGATCGATCCGCAGGTAGGCGAAAACAGGAATTTCGTCCGGCCCTTGGACTCCTAGTTAAAACACTAGCACTGGTGCGGTTCGCAGGCACAAAATGCCTGTAAAGACTCGCCAGTGCTAGTGTTTATGATTTTTAAGTGTTTGACGCTACGGCCGCTTTCACTGCGACTAGGCGCAATCACCAGTCGCTGATCTAGTCTTCCTCTGTTAAAATTGCGTGTTTTTTCACGGCATTAGCTGTTCATAAAATAGCAGGTCTGGTTTCAATCTCTCAGGGAGTGGGTAAATGGCTACCGTTTCAGCAGGTCTTCTTTTTGCCTTGGTATGCGCGTTGTTGGCGCTTGCTTATGGCGCGTGGCAAACCAAATGGATTCTTTCGCAACCAGACGGCAATGACCGGATGCGCGAAATCGCGGCGGCAATTCAAGCAGGTGCTAAGGCCTATTTGAATCGTCAGTACATGACGATCGGACTCGTCGGCGCGGTGTTGTTTGTCGCGATCTGGGCGATTCCTGGCTTGGGTGGTGACACCGCGATGGGCTTTGCGCTCGGCGCGATTGCTTCTGGCGCGGCGGGCTACATCGGCATGAACGTATCAGTGCGCGCAAACGTGCGTACTGCCGAAGCGGCGCGTCACGGCATCAATCCTGCGCTGAATGTGGCCTTCAAAGGCGGCGCGATCACCGGTTTGCTGGTGGTGGGCTTGGGCCTGTTGAGCGTAGTGGTGTTCTTTTACTACTTGCAAGGTTCCGCAACATACGGCACCAAATTGAGCGACGTCATCAAGCCGATGATTGGCTTGGCATTCGGCTCATCGCTGATTTCGATTTTCGCGCGTCTTGGCGGCGGTATTTTCACCAAAGGTGCTGACGTCGGTGCCGATCTGGTCGGTAAAGTCGAAGCCGGTATTCCGGAAGATGACCCACGCAACCCTGCTGTGATTGCCGATAACGTCGGCGACAACGTTGGCGATTGCGCTGGTATGGCCGCTGACTTGTTTGAAACCTATGCGGTGACCATCATCGCAACGATGGTCTTGGGCGCATTGTTGTTGCCCGGTACCGCGACGGTTGCAAACGTGGTGGTGTATCCGCTGGTGCTCGGCGCATTTGCGATCATTGCCTCCATCGTCGGCTGTTCATTCGTGACCGCGCGTGAAGGCGGGAAAATCATGAACGCGCTGTATCGCGGCCTGGCGATTTCAGGCATTTTGGCGGTGGCGGCGTTCTACCCAATTACCGCTTACATGATGGGCGACGTTTATCTGCAAGACCCGAAGCTGACAGTCATGAATCTCTGGCTCTGCTGTGTGGTCGGTCTGGTGTTGACAGCCTTGATGGTCTACATCACCGAGTACTATACCGGCACCGAATTCAAGCCTGTGCAGCACGTCGCTGAAGCCTCCACCAAAGGTCACGCGACCAACATGATCGCAGGCTTGGGCGTGTCGATGCGTTCCACCGCATGGCCGGTGCTGTCGGTCTGTTTGGCAATCTATGCAGCCTACGCGCTGGCTGGTTTGTATGGCATCGCAGTCGCTGCAACATCGATGTTGTCAATGGCAGGTATCGTCGTCGCCCTTGACGCATACGGTCCGATCACCGATAACGCGGGCGGCATTGCAGAAATGTCCGGCCTGCCGAAATCAGTACGCGACGTTACCGATCCGCTTGACGCGGTTGGCAACACCACCAAAGCCGTCACCAAAGGCTATGCGATTGGTTCGGCCGGTCTTGCGGCATTGGTGCTGTTCGCCGATTACACGCACAAGCTTGCAGAAGCTGGTCGTCATGTCACATTCGATCTTTCCAACCCTGCGGTCATCATCGGTTTGTTTGTCGGTGGGTTGATTCCGTATCTGTTTGCCGCGATGGCGATGGAAGCGGTCGGTCGTTGCGCTGGAAGTGTGGTCGAAGAAGTTCGCCGCCAGTTCCGCGAAATCAAAGGCATCATGGAAGGTACTGCCAAGCCAGATTACTCCCGCGCGGTCGATATGCTGACCCGTGGTGCGATCAAGGAAATGATCGTTCCTTCGTTGCTGCCGGTATTGGCACCGATTGCAGTGGTCTTGGTCGTTGGCCTGCTGATGGGTCGTGAGGCTGGTATTCAGGCGCTCGGCGGTATGTTGATGGGCACTATTGTGACGGGCCTGTTCGTCGCGATCTCGATGTGTACCGGTGGCGGCGCATGGGACAACGCCAAGAAATATATTGAAGACGGTCATTTCGGTGGCAAAGGTTCGGATGCGCATAAAGCCGCCGTGACCGGCGACACCGTGGGCGACCCTTACAAAGACACGGCTGGTCCGGCGATCAATCCGCTGATCAAGATCATCAACATCGTGGCGCTGCTGATTGTGCCGTTGATCGCTGGTGGTGCTGATCAGGCACCGAAGGCCGTTGTTGCACCGATGAAGATCGAGCAGAAGGCAACACTAGCACCAGCAGCAGCGCCAGTTGTTCCTGTTGCGGCACCAGCCGCCGCACCGGCGGTAGCACCGGTTGCCCTCCCGGCCGCAGCGCCAGCAGCAGCAGCGCCACCTGCACCTGCACCTGCACCTGCAACAGCGAAACCAGCTGACGCCAAACCGGCGGAACCGCCGAAGAAGTAGATTCTGTCTTACAAAGCAGTAGCAAAAAAGCCGGGTGATCCCCGGCTTTTTTGATTCTGGCTCACACACGGTTTATCCAACCGGCGCGTGACACAACGCGACGTCTACACGCAACCTTTTGTTTTTTGTAATCATGCGCTTGCGTAATTCGCATCCTGCGACGCACCTACATTTGGCGACGTCAGTTTGCGCGTTTGTCCTACACGGGATTCGCCAATACGCGCGTACAGTCGTCCTACACAAGTAGCCAAACAACTGGTGACGATAGTAGCGTCGCGCGCCGCAACTAAATACAGAAGGTCGATATGAAGAATGGTCATCACAACGAGTCGGAACTCGCCGCCCTGATCGTGGAATCACTCAATCTTGAGAACACCGCACCCGACGCGATTGATCCCGAAGCGCACCTGTTTGGCGAAGGTCTCGGGCTCGATTCTCTCGACATGCTCGAACTCTCGATGGCCGTGGAACAAAAATACGGCGTCAAGCTGCGCTCAGATGACCCTGAAAACAAGAATATCTTCGGCTCACTGCGAAGTTTGTCACAGCATATTCAGTTGCATAGAACCGCCTGACGGTCGACGCCTTGAACCGATTGCCGACTGACGCGCAACAAAACTGCCAGTCGTTGTCCGATGAGCGGGGACCTGTAACACCGCGTCGGTGGATTAATCTGAAAAAACCCGGCCTGTTCGCGACATGGCTGCTGCTTGGTGCCGGCTACATGATTGCCACGATGACCGGCATGCAGGTGGTTGCCATGGCCGTTGTGGCCACGATGGTTGGCGTGTTGCTCGCGGCGTCTGGTCACTACATTCGCGGATTGCTAGTCGGTGCCGCGCTGGTGGCCACTTGCTATTACTTTGCAGAAACGGTCGGGTTCATCGCGTACGCACCGCCTCTTGCCGCATTCGCTTTTGTAGCGTTCTTTTTCTACCGCACGCTTCGTCCAGGTTCGGTGCCGCTCATCACGCGCGTGGCGTGTATGGAGCACCCAGACTTGCCGCCGGATATGGCACGGTACGCACGCATACTCACTTGGGCTTGGGCACTCTGTTTCGTGCTGCTGCTCATTGTCGCCCTGGTACTCGCGCCACTGCTCAAACTCGACATGTGGTCACGATGGGTACATGTCTTGGGTTACATCGTTCCAGGCGCGCTTTTTCTTGGCGAATACGTATACCGGCATGTGCGCTTTCGCGAGCGACAACACGGCTCCCTGCTGGTGCTGGTTCCGAACATCGTGAAGGTAAGCAGAGACGCGGCGATCTCGCCCGACCGCGGCGACCGGGGCACCCGACAATGATGTTGCCGCTGGCGGGCTATCGCGCGGACAGTGATGCGGTGTTGCTGGGTCCGGATGGTGAAATCAGCGCTGGCGTATTCTTTGAGAGGGTGCGTGAGCTTGCCCACGCACTGCCCGAAGCACCGTTCGTGATCAATTTGTCGGAAAGTCGCACAGGCTTCATGCTCAGTTTTGCCGCAGCGCTGGTGCGCAGACAGACCTCGCTGTTTCCGTCGGGTCAGGGACGAGGCGACTGGGAGCAACTTGCCCGCCAATATCCGCAAGCCTCCGTCATCAGTGATCGCACAATGGACGTTCCACATGCGTTTAATTTGCGGCCCTGGCTGGCGATGGATGCGATAGCTGTGCCTCTTGCGTCCCGGGAACCCGAAGGCGTGCGGATACTTGAAATTCCTGCCGACTTCATGGCAGCGATACTTTTTACCTCGGGCAGTACCGGCCAGCCAACGGCGCACGCCAAAAGCTGGGGCCAGTTGTGCAGCGGTGCAGCGAATCTCAGCGCAGCACTCGGGTGGCCGCACTCGATGACTTGCGCTGTTATTGGTAGCGTACCGCCGCAGCACATGTTTGGGCTCGAATCGACGGTGATGCTGCCATGGCACGCTGGCATTCCGGTGTATGCCCACAAGCCGTTGCTGCCCGCAGATATCGAAGCCGCGCTCGTGCAATGTGCGCGGCCATGCTGGTGGATGACGACGCCAGTTCATATTCGCCCGCCACTGCAGGCGGCAGCGTCGCTTAACGGCCTCGCGGGCATCGTCGCATCGACCATGAGCTTGCCGCCTTCACTCGCTGTCGCCGCAGAAGCAAAATGGCAGGTACCTGTCGTGGAAATCTATGGCTCGACCGAAACAGGTGCGGTCGCAACACGCAGTACTGCCACTGACGAATGGTGGACGCCTCTGCCCGGCGTTGAACTCACAAAACAATCGGAAGGTGAAGGACAGCAAGTCCTTGCCGCAGGATCGCACATCGATGTTGCGGTGCTGCTTGCCGATGAGCTGCGTCTCGGTGCCGATGGGCGATTCCTGTGGCTGGGGCGAAGCGCAGATATGCTCAAGATCGCGGGCAAGCGCGCTTCATTGTCTGCGCTAAATCAATGGCTCAGTGAAATTCCCGGCGTCGATGACGGCGTTTACTTCGTGCCGGATGCCGCTGGTGATGCCGCGTCGCACGACGATGCGCACCCCACGAAGCGGCTAGTCGCATTCTTTGTGTCGGCGACGCTCTCGCCGGAAGAAGTTCGAGCAGCGCTACGCGCGCGCGTCGATCCGGTGTTCGTGCCGCGCCCTTTGCTGCGGGTGTCCCAATTGCCACGCAACGCAACCGGCAAGCTTCCACAAGCGGCGTTGGCGGAACTTTTTTCGCAGTGCCAGCAGACCGAACGAACAGCGCGGGTAGCATTCGCTTCGATGACTTTGCCGCGCCGCGTGCCAACACACCATCCTGCTATTGCCGGACACTTTCCGGGTAATCCGATCGTACCCGGCGTGGTTCTCCTTTCTCACGTGAAAAACGCTATCGCGCAGCATTTGCCAGAGGTCGTACTCGGTAATCTTTTATCGATGCGATTTCACGCACCACTGCGGCCCGACCAAGCGTTCACCGTTCTCGCCGAAGCGCGCGGCAATGATCACACGGCGCGCGTGCATGTCGAAGTTCGCGAGCATTGTGAACCGCCCGTGCAATGCAAGTTGATTGCTGCAGGGCAGTGGGCTGCACGTGTCGACGTTCGCGTGGCTGCAAGTTGATGGACGGTCCATGGCGTGATCAACGCGAGCGCGGCAGCAACAGCGCGATTCGCCTCATTATCTGGCTCGCGATCCATGTCGGGCGTGGCTTGTGCAGGGTATTACTGGTGCCGATCTGCGCGTATTTTTTTGTAACTGCGCCGCAGTCGCGACGCGCCTCGCGGAATTTTCTGGGTCGCGCGCTTGGGCGTGTTGCTACCTGGCGCGATACCTTTATGCATTTATTCGTTTTCTCGACGACGTTACTTGATCGCGTCTACCTGCTCCATGGCCGTCAGCGCGAACTCAACATCGCTGTCACCAACGAAGCCCTGTTCTGGGATTCGCTCGCCGCCGGGCGCGGGTGTCTGCTGTTGGGTTCGCACCTTGGAAGTTTTGAAATGCTTGGCATCGTCGGCAGTGTGGAGAAAAAATTGACGATCAACATGGTGATGCATGTGAACGACTCCGCTCGCCTGGGCGGCCTGATCTTGGGCGGGCACGCATCGCTACCCTACAAGATCATTCCGCTCGGGGAGCCGGGATCAATGTTGCGCGTCAAGGAGTGTCTGGAACGCGGCGAAGTTGTTGGCATTCTCGCTGATCGTATTTACGCAAACGAAGCAACCCAAAGCCTGCCGTTTCTTGGCAGTCCGGCACGCTTTTCAATGAGCCCGATACGCCTCGCCCGGCTTACCGACGCGCCCGTGGTCACGGTGTTTGGCTTGTTCAGCGGTGGCCGCCGGTACGAGATCGTGTTCGAATCGCTGGCCACCCGTGTTGAAGATGAGCGTGCCGCTGATGTCGAGGTGGTCGGCGGTACGATGTCATCACAACGCTGCCTTGCAGAGTACGTGAACATTCTCGAGCGTCACGCCCGCACGCACCCCTACAACTGGTTCAATTTTTACGATTACTGGAACGCCTAGATGAATGAACCCCGTTGGGCACGAAACGAATGGCGATGGATCGCGGCATTGTTTCTGCTAACTGCGATGGGGGCTGGACGCGCCCAAAGTCTCGACCTGCCGCGATTGATGCAATTGCTCAATGCGTCGCCTGCCGCTGAAGTGTCGTTTACCGAAAAGAAGTTTTCGAGCCTCCTCTCGACGCCGGTAGTGAGTTCGGGAAAGCTGGTGTATCGCCGACCAGACGTCGTGGAGAAAAATATCGAGTCGCCGCGCAAGGAAAGTTACCGTTTCGCCGGAGAGGAGCTTGTGATGATGCGTGACGGCAAAGAGCGACGTATTCCACTGTCCAGCCAGCCATTGCTTGCCGCATTCGCGGCCAGTCTGCGCGGCGTGCTCGGCGGCGATATTGTTTTGCTGCGAAAGCACTATGAATTGTCTTTGCAAGGTGATGAACCTTCCTGGCGCCTCGACATGACGCCCATCGATGAGCAGACACTTCGGTACGTGCAGCGGGTGACGGTTTCCGGTCGCGCCGGTCGCGTGGCACAGATCGAAGTGCGCGAATCCAGCGGCGATCATTCGGTGCTGCAGGTTCGCTAGCTGATGGGCGAAGTACGGTCATGTTGAAGCTGTCGTCGCATGCTGTATTGCGTTACGCCGCGGCGCTGATTGCCTTTGCGGCACTCGCGCTGTTTGCCAGCAAGAGCCTGCGTATCGAGAGCGATTTCACGGCCTTCCTGCCGCCTTCGACGACACCTGAGGAGCGATTGCTGATTGCGCAACTGCGCGACGGCCTGGTATCGCGTCTGATGCTGGTCGCCTTGCAGGGCGCTGATGAAAAAACCCTCGCGCATGCCAGCCGCAAACTGGCCGAGCGACTGGGCCGCGCACCAGAGTTCGAATATGCCGCCAACGGCAGTCTCGACCAATTCGTCGCACAGGGCGAGGTGCTGATGCGCCACCGTTACGCGCTGAGTCCCGCCATCGATGCAGACAGATTCTCGGTGTCGGGCTTGCGCGTGGCGCTTGAGGAACAATTGGCGCAGATGGCGTCGCCATTCGGGGCGCTGTCCAGAACCATCATGGCGCGGGATCCGACGGGCGAATTTCTCGCCGTCGTGCGCCAGTTTGAGTCCGGTGCGATGCCGACGTTGCGACATGGCGTCTGGTTTAGCGAAGATGGCAAACGCGCGTTCCTGATTGCGCAGACGCGCGCACCCGGCTTCGATAGTGAGCAACAGGAACAGGCGATGGCCACGGTCAGGCGCGCGCTATTTGAGGTGAATCCAAAGGTCGATGCAACTCTCACTGGACCTGGCGTGTTTGCGTCTGAATCAAGACGCCTGATTCGCAGCGATGCCGAGCGCCTGAGTACGCTTTCTGCGGTGGTGATATTGGCGATGCTGATCTTGGTCTATCGCTCGGCGCTCGCCGTGGTATTGGTGACCATTCCCGTCGCATTTGGCCTGCTGATTGGCGTGCTGGTGGTCAACGTCATGTTTGGCTCGGTGCATGCCATTACGCTGGGGTTTGCGGCGACGCTTATTGGCGAAGCGGTCGATTACCCAAGTTATCTGCTGCTCAATACCGCGCCCGGTGAGGCTGCCCGCAGCGCGGCAAGACGGCTCCGGGTCACGCTTGCGTTGGCGGTGCTATCGACGGTGGTGAGTGCGCTGGCGCTCACGTTATCGAGTTTCAAGGGTCTGGCGCAACTCGGGGTGCTTACCATGGTGGGCGTGCTTGTTGCTGGCCTCACCACCCAATACCTGATTCCCTGGTTGCTCGGCGACCGCGCTCTGACCTTTGCCCGGTTCAACCTGCCCTCCGCCGGATTTCTCAGCCGCGCGCGTTGGCCGGGCGCGGTTGCCGCACTTGTGGTCGTCTGTGCCGGCGCGTGGCTTGCTTACCTGCACCCCGCGTGGTGGCAGCGCGATCTTGCCGGAATCAGTCCGGTGCCGCCGGACTTGCGCGCACTGGATGCACAACTGCGTCGCGAAATGGGCGCGCCGGAGGTCAGCATATTTCTCGCCAGTCGCGGTAGCAGCCAGGCTGCGGCGTTGCAGGCAGCCGAGAATGAGCTGCCGGTGCTGCAACGGTGGCAGAGTGAAAAATGGATTCGCAGTTTTGATTCGCCCGCCAAGTTCCTGCCTACCCCCAACACACAGCGTGCCCGTTTGCGCGCGTTGCCCGAATCCGTTGATTTGGAACGCAACCTTGCGCAGGCATTGACTGGTCTGCCATTTCGGGCTGGAGCGTTCCAGCCGTTTGTCGAGGAGGCCGGTGCCGCACGTCGCGCCGCGACGCAGGCGATAGCACCGGTGACGATAGCCTCGTATGTCGGCACGCCGCTGGGCGCGAAATTGAACGCACTGGTCGTTGAACTCGATGGGCAGTGGTTGGTATTGACACCATTGGGCGGTGTCGTCGATGCCGCAATGCTGATGCAGGATTTGGCCGCCACACCACAAACCAATAGCCAACTGGTGGACCTGAAGCAGGTCTCGTCCGACATGGTCGATGGATTCCGTCGCGAAGCGCTGGCGCAGGCAGGTTGGGGTGCTGTCTTGATCGTCATCATGCTGGCGTTGGGTTTGCGTTCGGCTTCACGCGCATTTCACGTCGCGCTGCCGGTGGCCGCGGCGTTGATCCTCACGGTTGCCTCGCTGGTGGCCATTGGTGAACGCCTCAGCGTGTTCCATCTGGTTGCGCTGCTGCTGGTGCTGGGCATCGGCCTCAACTACGCGCTGTTCTTCGAGCGTGTCGCAGAAGTTGACAACGAACGAGCACGTACCCGGCTGGCGCTGGCCGTCTGCAGTACATCCACGATTATCACGTTTGGTCTTCTAGCCATGTCATCGACGCCGGTGTTGCATGCTATTGGCACCACCGTCGCGCTGGGGGCGTTACTGGCACTGCTTATGTCTGCGATGTGGGCGCGGCGTTCCGACATGCGGCCACGGCGTTCTGACTTGCACCCCACACGATTGGCGCAGACAACGTGACCCCGCTCGCCATTGCCGCCTATACCACCACCAGCGCCGCCGGCATTGGCAACGTCGCGACTGCGCGAGCCTTGTGCGAGGGCGATAGCGGGCTTGCCCCCAATGATCTCGACTGGGCACCATTGCCATGCTGGATAGGTCGCGTCGCAGCACTGGACGGCGATGATGCGGTGAAACTTCCCGACCCGCTGCGCGACTTCGATTGCCGCAACAACCGCCTCGCATTGCTGGGGCTGGCGCAGGACAATTTCACGGCGAAGGCCTCGGCTGCGCGCCTGCGGTATGGGGCCGGGCGCGTTGGTGTGTTTATCGGCACCAGTACCTCTGGAATACTCTCGACAGAGATTGCCTACCAGCACCGCGATCCACAAAGTGGACAATTGCCCCTTGACTATCGCTACGAGACCACCCACAACCTCGATGCCACGACCGAATTCGTCCGCCGCGTGCTGGCGCTGACCGGCCCGGCAATGACGATATCGACCGCGTGTTCATCGAGCGCAAAAGTGTTTTGCCTCGCGGAGAGATTTATCCGTCTGGGCTTGATCGATGCGGCCGTCGTCGGAGGCGTCGACAGCCTTTGCCACACTACGCTGTATGGTTTTAGCGCGCTGCAACTGGTAGCCCCGGATGCCTGCCGCCCGTTCGATGTCGCGCGGCGTGGAATTTCGATTGGTGAGGCAGCCGGGTTCGCGTTACTCGAACGTAGCGAATCGGCCGACGCTAGTTTGCGTCTGCTGGGGCATGGCGAAACCAGCGATGCACATCACATGTCAACACCGCACCCGGACGGAGATGGCGCCCGCCGCGCCATGCAGGAAGCGCTGCATCGCGCCGGTCTCGCGCCAGCCGATATCGATTACGTTAATCTTCACGGTACCGCCACACCTGCCAACGATCGTGCCGAAGATCGCGCGATGCAAAGTGTGTTCGGCTCCGGCGTTGCGTGTTCATCCACTAAAGGTTTCACCGGCCACACCCTCGGCGCGGCGGGCATCACCGAGGCTGTGATTGCGCTGCTCTCCATTGAGAATAATTTCATTCCCGGCAGTCCGACCACCAATACCGTCGACCCGGAACTGCATAGTACAGTTGTCATCGAGGGGCGGGATGCGCACCTCGAACGTGTAATGAGCAATAACTTCGGCTTTGGCGGCAGTAACTGCGCGCTACTTTTTGGGAGGGCGGCTTGATGCGCGTTTCTGTAGGCGCTGTCGGCGTACTCGCACCGGGATTGCCTGACTGGGAAACGTTGCGCGAGGTATTTTCGTCGCGGTGCGCGTTCGTTTCGTCGCCACTGGAAGTGCCATTGCCGAATTGCCTGGCGCCAGCTGAGCGGCGACGCAGCAGCCCAACCGTGCGCCTCGCCATCGCGGTGGCGGAGCAGGCGTTGCGACAGACTGCGCTGGCACCACAGGATATGGCGATGGTGTTCTCGTCATACGAGGCAGCGGGCGTGATCACGCACCAGTTATGCGAAGTGCTCGCCGGCACGCGGGAAGTCTCGCCCACGCAGTTCCACAATTCCGTGCACAACGCCCCCAGTGGTTATTACAGCATTGCGATGAACGCGCGGCGTGCCGCCAGCAGCATCTGTCGCGGCGAATGGAGCTTTGCGGCGGGCTTGCTCAACGCTGCAGCCCAAGCCGTCGCAGACCAGTTGCCGGTGCTGTACGTTTGTTACGACAGCCCGCTGCCATCGCCGATGCGCGAGGTCATGCCGGTGGTCGAGGCAACGGCGATTGCACTGGTGCTCACGCCAAATACTGGTACGGCTTCGATGGCGACTTGGGAACTGGCCATTGCGCCAAAGCGCGGCGCTGCAATCTGGCACGAGTGGATTCCATCGGCATGGCACGCCAATGCCTGCGCACGTGGTTTAGCTGCGCTTGAAACGCTGGCAAATACTGCGTGCACAGCGGTTTCATTGCCACTTTCGCCTGAACTCGATCTGGCGGTGACGCGATGCTAATTTGCAAAGAATTGACGCCCATACAGCGATACCGGATCGCAGATCGCCATTTGGTGAGGCTTGACAAGCATTATCGGCCTGAGTGTCGCGCCAGATATGGAGTTTTGGGGACTATTCAATGCAACTAGACCACGCCGCCATCGCTACCCGCATCCCGCACACCGGACGTATGTGCCTGCTGGATCGCGTGCTGTACTGGGACGCGCACGGCATCCGTTGCAGCGCGACCTCGCATCGCGACCACGACAATCCATTGCGTGAAGCTGGTGGTTTGGCGACGTTTGCCGGTATCGAATATGCCGCGCAGGCCGCCGCCGTGCACGGCGCGCTGTTGCTAAACGAGACCACGCCGCGCAGTGGCGTTTTGGCGGCTCTCAAAAACGTTACGGCAATGCAGCAATGGCTGCACGAGATTGCAGGCGACATTGTGGTCGAAGCCAATCTCCTTCACCGCGATCCGGCAGGTGGCATTTTCGCGTTCGCGATATTTGCTGGCGATGCGCAGGTGTTGAACGGGCAATTCACTCTTATGTACATAGACGCAGTCGATCATTTGCAGGAGCACCAAGCATGAAGCGCGCACTGGTGACGGGCGGCAGTGGAAGTATCGGCGCTGCCATTTGCCGCGAACTTTCGGCAAATGGCTTTCACGTCATCGTGCACGCACACCGGCGATTGGGCGAAGCTGAATCGCTCGCCACCGCATTGCACGAAGCGGGCGGCAGTGCTGAAGCCGTGGCGTTCGACGTATGCGATAACGCAGCCACCCTTGCAGCGCTGACGGCGATCCTCGGAGCTGGGCCTGTGCAGGTGCTGGTCAACAATGCCGGCATCCACGACGACGTGTTGATGCCGGCGATGAGTGAGTCGCGATGGCGGGCGGTGATCGACGTGAGCCTGAATGGCTTTTACAACGTCACGCAGCCACTGCTGATGCCGATGATACGCACGCGCTGGGGACGAATAGTCTCTATCAGCTCGGTCGCCGGATTGATCGGCAATCGCGGTCAGGTGAACTATTCGGCAGCCAAGGCCGGTTTGCACGGCGCCACCAAGGCGCTGGCACTTGAGGTCGCCTCGCGCGGCATCACCGTCAATGCAGTGGCACCGGGATTAATTGAATCGCCGATGCTGGCGGCATCGTTTCCGCCTGAGCGTGTCAAGCAACTTGTGCCATTGGGGCGGGTCGGGCAGCCGGAAGAAGTGGCCGCCACGGTGAGTTTCCTTTGCTCGGAACGGGCTGGCTACATCTCCGGCCAAATTATCAGCGTCGATGGCGCGATGACCTGACCATGCACAACGATTCGCCGCGCCGCGGCTGTAATCGCAACCACCAAGAAAATACAACCCATGCCAAGATTAAATATCGCGAACACAACCGTAGCAGAACACCAATGCGAGGTGCTCGTCATCGGCTGCGG
>JANOQY010000520.1:0-2186 GCA_031414995.1 Betaproteobacteria bacterium | reverse complement strand
TGGCGACAGTGTTGGTGATGTGCTGTCGGGTGGCAATTTCCACGCCGAGCCGGTCGCGATGGCTGCCGATCTGCTGGCCATTGCTGTAGCCGAAATCGGCGCACTTTCAGAGCGGCGCATGGCGCTGCTGGTCGATCCGGGCCTGTCGGGATTGCCGCCGTTTTTAGTCAAAGACAGCGGGTTGAATTCTGGCTACATGATGGCGCAGGTTACCGCGGCAGCGTTGGCCTCGGAGAATAAATCGATGGCGCACCCGGCGTCAGTGGATTCGCTGCCAACGTCGGCCAATCAGGAAGACCATGTGAGCATGGCGACTTTTGCCGCGAGGCGGTTGGGCGAGATGGCCGAGAACACGGCAGGTATCGTTGCGATTGAGTTACTTGCGGCCACGCAAGGTATCGATCTAAGGTCGCCGTTAAAAACATCGCCTGCTTTACAAACCGCTCACGCACTCGTGCGCGCGAAAGTGCCGCATTACGATCATGACCGATTGCTCAGCCCCGATATCGAGGCAGCGACAGCGCTCATTCGTCGCGGCGCATTCAACGATATGGTCGGTGGTTTGTTGTGTTCGTCTGATCGATGACCGTCGGTAATATTTTTGCCAAAGAAGCATTGCTTGCCGATGGCTGGCAGCGCGATGTGCTGATTGAAATCGAAGGCGATCTGATCAAACGGGTCACGCCCAACACGGTCGCGAATGGCGCAGAAATCGCTTCCGGTGCAGTCATTCCCGGCATGCCCAATCTGCATTCACATGCTTTCCAGCGCGCCATGGCGGGACTCACTGAGCGCTCAGGGCCGAGCGGTGATAATTTTTGGGCGTGGCGCGAACTAATGTACCGGTTTCTGGAGCGCATCACGCCGGAAGAAAATGAAGTCATCGCCACGCAGCTCTACATCGAGATGCTAAAGGCAGGCTACACCAGCGTTGCTGAGTTTCACTATTTGCACCACGACGAACGCGGCAATGCCTACGCCAATCCCACCGAAATGGCAGAGCGCATCATCGCGGCCACGGTGACGGCGGGAATTGGTCTGACGATGTTGCCGGTGTTTTATGCACACGCAACTTTTGGCGGCACGCCACCCAATCCAGGACAAAAACGCTTCATTCACAATGTGGATTCGTTCAATGAATTGCTTGATGGCATCGTTAAGCATAAAGCATCGATACGACGAATCGGCGTTGCGCCACACTCGTTGCGTGCGGTCACGCCGCAGGAATTGAACGCCATCGTCACGCATCTCGATTCGCATGACCGTAGCGCGCCGATTCATATCCATGCCGCTGAGCAATTGAAGGAAGTCGATGATTGCCTGACATGGAGCCACAAGCGTCCGGTCGCATGGTTGCTGGCCAACGCCAACATTGACGCACGCTGGTGTCTGGTTCACGCCACCCATTTGAACGATGACGAAACATTTCGTCTTGCTGAAAGTGATGCGGTGGCGGGGTTGTGTCCGAGTACCGAGGCAAATCTGGGTGACGGCATTTTCAACGCGCCGGATTATTTTTTGCAGGAGGGCAGTTGGGGGATAGGCGGTGACAGCCACGTCGGTGTTGACCCCTTCCGCGAACTTGCCATTGTTGAATACGCGCAGCGGCTCAAAAGCGCCAGACGCAACATCCTGCATACGCCCGGCATCGATTCAATCGGCGGTGGTTTATACCGGCAGGCGCTGGCAGGAGGTGCCAGAGCGCTTGGTCAAAATGTGGGATCGATTGCGGCAAACTGCCGCGCTGATTTGGTAGTTTTAAATTGCGATGATGTTGCGCTCGCGGAACACACGGGCGATGCGCTGCTCGACGGTGCGATCTTTGGGCCGTCGCGGCAACCCGTGCGCGATGTGATGGTGGGTGGCGTATGGGTGGTGCGCGAGGGCCGACACGCACATGAGGGGGCTGCGTTGGCGCGCTACCGTGCGACGTTGAAACGCCTGCTGAGCTGAACATCGCCGATGCAACGACCGCCCTTCGATCAGCTTTGGACGAATGCGCGCATCGCCACGATGCAGGGCGAAGGTTTGGGGCTGATTGAGGTTGGCGCAATTGCATCGCAAAACGACCGGATTACCTGGATTGGCAAGGCAGCCGATGCGCCGATGGCAGATGCGGAGATCGTGCACGATTGCGCGGGAGCATTGCTGACACCGGGTTTGATCGATTGCCACACGCATCTCGT
>JANOQY010000519.1:0-8826 GCA_031414995.1 Betaproteobacteria bacterium | reverse complement strand
CGGGTCAGGAGTCAAATCAGCTTGACCTCGGTTTTTCGACGGTCAACTAATGGCAAACGAGCCGATAAAATCCGGATTCGATACGCTCGCCGTGCGTGCTGGCCAACTGCGTAGCGATTTTCAGGAAAATTCCGAAACACTGTTCCTGACGTCGAGCTTCGTTTATAAAAACGCGGCAGAAGCGGCGCGCAAGTTTGCCCTCGAAGAACCCGGATACATATATTCGCGTTTTACCAACCCGACGGTGACGATGTTTCAGGATCGACTCGCCGCGCTGGAGGGTGCTGAAGCATGTATCGCAACTGCCACCGGTATGGCGGCAATCGCGAGTACCGTCATGGGGTTGCTCAAGAGCGGCGACCACATGATTTCCTCACGCAGCGTGTTTGGGACCGTGGTGCCGCTGTTCGATCAAATCTGCAAGAAATTTGGTGTCGACACAACCTGGGTTTCAGCGGCTAACGTTGATGAATGGCGACACGCAGTACAGCCAAATACGCGGTTACTGTTTTGCGAAACGCCGTCGAACCCGCTCGCCGAGATTTGCGATATTGCCGCTCTTGCCGATGTCGCCCGCAAGGCTAATGCTGTGTTTGCGGTCGATAATTGTCTGTTGACGCCAGCATTGCAGAGACCGATAGAACAGGGGGCGGATTTGGTTATTCACTCGGCTACCAAGTATCTCGACGGGCAGGGCCGCGTCCTTGCCGGTGCGGTGTGCGGATCAAAAAAACTGATCGAGCCGATTTACGGCTTTGTGCGAACCGCCGGTCCGGCGATATCACCCTTTAATGCCTGGATATGCCTGAAAGGCATGGAGACCTTGCGCATTCGCATGGACGCGCAATCAGCATCGGCGATGAAGCTGGCACATTGGCTGGCAGCCAACCCAGACGTGCTTCACGTGCACTATGCAGGGCTGCCGTCGCATCCGCAGTACGAACTGGCGCAACGGCAAGCGACGGCACAGGGCGCAGTGGTCTCGTTTGAAGTCAAGGGTGGACGCGAGGCCGCGTGGCGTGTGATCGATGCAGTGGAAATGATTTCCATCACTGCCAATCTGGGTGATACCAAAACCACTATCACCCATCCCGCAACGACCACCCACGCGCGCGTGAGTCAGGCAGAACGCGACGCATCCGGTATTTCAGAAGGCTTGTTACGAGTCGCGGTTGGGTTGGAAACTATTGACGATATTTGTCAGGATTTGCAGCGCGGTCTGGGTGGCAAGTAACAACTAGTCTTGTTGAAACTCAAGCCTCCAAGATAACTGCGCGCCACTCTGTGCCCAGATTGGAAAGATAGCCGCCAACATTGTGCCAGTCCTGCAATACCCAACGTACGCAGGGCCTGCCATCAAGCAATTGCACGTGCCTCGCCGGACGATGCGTATGGCCATGCACCATAACCGGATATCCATAGTCCTGAAATGCAGTTGAAACCGCACCGGCGCTCACATCCATGATCGCTTCAGGCTTCATCGATTTTTCGATGTCGCTTTGCGAACGAATGGATTTTGCAAGCGCGATACGCTCAGTGTATGGTTTGGCAAGAATCGTGTTTTGCCAATCGGCACTTCGCACCTGTTGCCGAAACGATTGATAGTTCGCATCGTCGGTACAGAGTGTATCGCCGTGCATCAATAGCACTGGCGAATTGTGTTCGTTGATCAAGGTGGGGTCGGCAAGAATGCTCAGATTGGCTTCGCGCGCAAAGCGCTCGCCGATCAAAAAATCGCGATTACCATGCATGAAAAAGATCCGTGTACCAGTGGCCGCGAGGACGCTCAGCCTCTTTACAACGTCCACAGCCAACGCATCATGATCGAGTTGATCGTCACCGATCCAGAACTCGAACAGGTCACCCAATATGTAGAGCGACTCTGCAGCCGGCGCAGTTTCAGCGATGAAACGGTTGAAAATCTGTGTGATCTGCGGCCGTTCCGCGCAGAGGTGCAGATCGGATATGAAGAGGGTAGGGCGCACGAATTAACTCAGTGCGCCCGCGCCGCAATTTGACTGAATGCTAGATGCATTCCGCCTTTTCAATCGTGATCGTTTCCTGTGGCACATCGGTTGGAAACATGCCTTTGCCGCCGGTTTTGACCGCTTTGATCTTGTCGATGACGTCCATGCCTTCGACGACTTTACCGAACACCGCATAGCCAAAATTGGACGCGCCCTGGTGATTCAGGAAATCATTGTTGTTGACGTTAATGAAGAATTGCGTGGTGGCTGAATCGACCACGCCCGTGCGCGCCATGGCGACGGTGTAGTTGTCATTCTTGAGGCCATTGGCGGCTTCGTTCTTGATTGCCGCGTTGGTCGGTTTCTGTACGAGGTCTTTGGTGAATCCGCCACCCTGAATCATGAAGGTGCCAATCACGCGATGGAAGATGGTGCCGTTGTAATGGCCGCTCTCCACGTACCTTACAAAATTCTCTGTGGAGATGGGGGCTTTTTCGCTGTTGAGTTCGAGCGTAATCGCGCCCATTGAGGTGGTGAGTTTGACTTTCACGGGGGTTCCTTTGTTATCGAGTTTGCAAGTTGAAGACTTTGCCGCTGGCGCCTTGACTGGCGCTTTTGCGGTATCCACTGGTTTTTGAGCGAACGCGAATGATACTGACAACGCTGCGCACAAGACGGCGGACTTGGAAATGAGGGATTGGTTGAACATATAAATACTCCTGAAAAAAGGAAATGCGAATTGGTTCGGATATAGGCCCGGGGCCGGGCGCGGGCGACTAAACGGCGCCTTCATAGATAATTTTCCAGCGCTCGCCGTCGCGCTGCCAATACTGGCGTTTTTTCATTTTGCTGCTGTTATTGCTACTTTTGTAATCCTGATCGAACGTAACCATGACCATTGGCGGTGCGTCCGGTGCCAGCGGATACTCGAATACCGAGAGATTGCTGATATCGACTTTAACGAAATTCTTGCTTGCATTGACGCGGCGCTTGGTATCCGCCCAATTGCCGAAATTCTTTCCGTCCGCATCAAATTTTTGTGAATAATGCGCGAGATATTTTTCCATGTCCAGACTCTCCCAATCCTGCTTCCAGCCGGACAATGATGCCGATAGCGTCGCCCGCGTTGCGAGCCAGTCAACCGGTGATTGCCATTTCACGCTCGATGCAATGACGACCGGTGTGACACCCGGCGTGACGAATTGCGCGATGCGGGCGAAGTCGTCATTGGTGAGCACCACACAGCCATCGCTCGCGCGTGGGGGGCGGCTGTAGGTGGTTGACGGGGTGCCATGGATCCAGATGCCTGATCCCGTTTTGGCGGTCCGTTTATCCCACTCATTGGGATAGTTGATCGGGAATGCGCCCGGACCATAAAAGTCGATCAGTTTTTCGCGGGCAACACTGGAAGTTACCTGATAAACGCCTAGCGGCGTGCGTTGGTCCCCCTGGCGCTCCTTTTCCAATCCGTTTTTACCGACTGAAACATAAAAATCAGCGACATGCTGCGGTGAGCCGTCGACGTTTTTGTACACATAAAGCCGGGAGTTTTCGCTATCCACCAGCAGCACGTGATGCTGGTCTGGTGATAGCTGCAAGAGGGCTGTAGGCAGGCTATCGCTGGGTGGCCCATCAAAATAGCGCGAAAACCTTGCCTTGGCTTCGTGCCTGAGACTGGCGACCAGCTCCGGCTGCGATTTCATGCCCGTAAACGCAGTCGGCGTGCCTGCCTTGGCCATTAAAAGGTCACCCTTGATGAGGTGGCCCAAACGGAAATTCGGATTTTTTGCCAGCGTTGCGTCAAGTTCGCGTAAGGCGGGTTTGATGCCGTCTGTTTTTAGCGATTCAAGCGCGCGCACCAGCGAGGCCTCTACTTCGTTGCTGAATGCAATCGATGCAAGTGGCGCTGGCTGTGCTGTTGCAATGGGGGCGGCAAACAGGCAAGTAACGGCATTAGCCAAACAAAGGCCATATTTGATTGACGGGACCCACCGTCGGTTGTTGAAGCGCATCAATCCGGTCAAGCGCCGGAACGCTCGGCGTTGATTAGCCACCGGTCGCCTGTTTTGACCAACCGCAAGGTCTTGGTGTTATCGCTTTTAACGGCGTCTGCCCGGTAAAGCTGGCGGAACACCACCGTGGCAACATTGCCTTGAAGGGATGTCTTGATAATTTTGACATCGACTGAAATGGATTTTTTCGGCTCGATGCGCTCCTTGCGCTGTGCTTCCCATGCGGCCCGCGTCATGCCAGCCGGCGTCTCGAAATCAGGCGCATAAAACGCGAGGTAAGCAGCAGTATCTTTTGCCGCCCATGCCTTGGCCCATGCGGAAACGGTCGCTTTCACGTCGTTGCCTGCGTTGCCCGAAAGCGGCACAGTTGCCGCTTTTGTGGCGGTAGTTGCCGCAGCGGCTGTAGATGTTTTTGCGGGTTCGCCCTTGGGTTCAACTTTGGGCTCTGCTTTGGAAGCCGTCGCGATCTGCACCGGCGTCGTTTTGGCAGGTTCAGACGACGCCAGCTTGGGCAGATTGAAAATGTCTTTTACCATTGACAACTTGCCCTGCGCCGTCAAGTTCGCCTTGTCCAACTGCAGGGCTTTGTCGTACGAGCGGCGCGCTAATTGTGCGTAGATGTCGCCAAGGTTTTCGTAAGCGGTTGCATAGCTGGGATGGGTATGGATGGCAAGTTCAAGTGCCGCTTTGGCTTTGTCGTAATTGCCCTGATTCGCGTACAGCACAGCGAGATTATTGTATGGCTCTGGCAGCTCGGGATAGTCCTCAGTCAGGCCGGTGAATACTTGAATGGCATCCGCACCCTTTTTTTGCTCTGTCAGTATTAGGCCTTTCAAAAACCGGCCTTGCGCGTCTTTTGGTTGCTGCGCCAGCGCACCATTTACTTTAGCAAGTGCCTGATCAAGCTTGCCCTGCTGGTACAGCTTCGTCGCGTCCTTCGTGTCTTCTGCGGGGCCGGCAAAATTGGCACCGGAAAAACACAGCGCACAGACGATTGCGCCAACACGCAGTTTGTGGCTTAAAGGGGCATTAATCATTTTGCTATAATTCAATTTATTAGTTAAAAATCATTGTTGCACACAAGATGTCTATTCTACCAAGAATGCCTTTGTACTTTACAATCCCGCCGCTTTCGAACGGGCTTCCGAGCCTGCCGCAAGCGTCGTTCATCGATACGATGTCAAGCGCGTCGTTTCCTGCCCCGTTTTGTTCACCGTGCGACCGATGTTGGTAAGTCCCGCACGGTCATCCTGAGTCTTTCCGGCCCGCCGGCGGCGGTTGCCCGATTGTCATTCCAGTTATCCAATGTTTAAGGCAGCGCTTGTGGCGGCAAGTTTCCATGCGCTGAAGTGTCGTTGCATGTCGCCGCAGATACTCTGCACGGAGAAGTTTTTCATATGCAAGTTATTTACAACACGCTCGGTAGAAAAAAACAACCTTTGACGACGCTGGAGCCGGGCAAGCTGAGCATGTACGTTTGTGGCCCAACGGTCTACGATTTTTTCCATATCGGCAACGCCCGCACCTTTACGGCGTTTGATATGGTTTATCGCTGGCTGAGTACCATTGGCTATGAAGTGAATTTCGTGCGCAATATCACCGATATCGATGACAAGATCATCGAGCGTGCGAACACCAACAACGAAACCATGGAAGCGCTCACCGCGCGAATGACGGCGGCGTATTTCGAAGACACTGATCGCCTGAAATTGATTCGGCCTACGCACAGCCCGCGCGCCACGCACCACATTGAGCACATGCTGGAGATCATCAAGCAGCTTGAAGAAAAGGGCATGGCGTATCGCGCCGCCAATGGAGACGTGTATTACGCGGTGCGGGAGTTTGAAGGCTACGGCCAATTGTCAGGGAAAAATCTTGATGACCTGCGTGCCGGTGAACGCGTGGCGACTGATTCCGCCAAGCGCGATCCGCTCGATTTCGCGCTTTGGAAATCAGCAAAAGTGAACGAGCCGCAATGGCCATCCATCTTTGGCGGTGGGCGACCCGGCTGGCATATTGAATGCTCGGCAATGTGCAGGGCTACTCTTGGTGATGAAATTGACATCCATGGTGGCGGGCTGGATTTGCAGTTTCCGCATCACGAAAATGAGATTGCGCAGACCGAGGGTGTGTTCGACAAAAATTCGGGTAAGCAATTTGCAAAATACTGGATGCACGCGGCGTTTCTGAATATTGATCATGAAAAAATGTCCAAGTCGCTGGGCAATTTTTTCACCTTGCGTGAAGTACTCAACAAGCTCGACGCGGTGCAGGGAGGCGAGACTGTCAGGTATTTCCTGCTACGGGGCCACTACCGCAGCGAAATAAATTATTCATGGGACATGCTTGAAGATGCGCGGCAGTCGCTACTGGGTTTTTATATCGCGCTGAAGGAAACGCCGCCTGCCCCCATAAAATTGGACTGGTCGAATGAATACGCGCAGAAATTTCGCAGCGCCATGGAAGATGACTTCGATACGCCCGCCGCGTTTGCTGTGCTCCATGAATTACGTCGCGAACTAAATCGCAACAAGTCTGCTGAGACGGCAGGTTTATTGTTAGCTTTGGGGGCGACGCTGGGATTTTTTCAGGATTCACCAGTCGCGTTCGTGCAGGGTGCGGCCAATAGCGCCGACCTTGATGTGGACGCGCTAGTGAATGCGCGCAATGCCGCAAAAAAAGGCAAAGATTTCGCGCGGGCTGATGCTATTCGGAAGCAGCTTGATGACGCGGGCATTGTGCTTGAGGACAAGCCCGGCGGCGTGACGGAATGGCGGCGCAAATAGGGGTGGAGGAATACCGTAAAAACACGTAGAACGCCATTTTACGGGTGTCCCCGGCTTAAAACCGCCTGAAAGGCACGCCAGTGCTAGAGTTTCACTTTTTTGCAGAATGCCGCAGGTCAGCGAAGTGCGGCATAAATTTGCCATGCAATCGATCAGCAAAATAACGCTTTAACCCCTCCCGAATAGCTGCGAAGGCAAGCTCATCCCAGGGAATTTCGTGCTCATGGAAAAGTGCCACTTCCAGGCTTTCGATGCCAGCCGAATAATTGAGGTCGTCAAGCTTGGCGAGAAACAAAACGTAAACCTGACTGATGCCGGGCAGTGAGTAACTGGCATACAACTGCTCTACCGTGATGCGCGCACCAGCCTCTTCCAGCGTTTCGCGTGCGGCACCTTCAGCCAGTGTTTCGCCTTCTTCCATAAATCCTGCCGGCAACGTCCATTTGCCGTAGCGTGGCTCAATGGCACGCTTGCAGAGCAGAATTTGCTCTCCCCAAACAGGAATACTGCCGACCACGATTTTCGGATTGACATAGTGAATGTGTCCGCAATCGGCGCAAATTTCGCGTTCACGATCATCGCCCGGCGGGATGCGTTTTTCAATTTTTCCGGCGCCGCATTGGGTGCAAAATTTAATCGTCATCTGGCGTGAAATCAGGTCGGCGGCGGCGTGTGCGAAGGCGTTATTTATAGCGTGCCATGTTAGCATGCTCACTGTCTTTTTCGTCTCGAAATCGACTTGAAACTTTGTGATTCGAAGGGCATTTTGTGAACGTTAGAAGGCTGAAATCCGGATTTCTTTTGTGCGTCGCCAGCATGTTGTGTGCGTGTGCGGCTGCTGCCCGCGCCGAGGTGGTGGTGGTACTCAATTCAGGCGAGGGTACGGTCAGCCTGATCGACAAGGCAACCATGGTCGAAACCAAACGCATCACGGTTGGCAAAGAGCCACACCACCTCATGGCGACTCCTGACGATCAGTTTTTGATCGTCGCCAACGCGACCTCCAATGATTTGGTGTTCCTCAACCCTCTGACTGGTGAAGTCAAACGTCGGCTGGATAAAATTTCAGACCCCTACCAAATTGGCTTCAGCCCAGATAAAAAATGGTTTGTCTCGGTCAGTTTGCGGCTTGATCGCGTCGATATTTACAACGGTTCCGATTTCAGCTTGGTTAAGCGCCTGCCAGCGCCCAAAGCCCCCAGCCACGTGGCGTTCAATGCCGATAGCTCACTGGCTTTCGTGACGCTACAGGATTCCAATGAGCTTGCAGCGTTTGATCTCAAATCGCACAGCATGAAGTGGAAAATCCCGGTCGGGAAAATGCCCGCCGGCGTCTGGTTGACGCCGGACGACAAGCACGCGCTCATTGGCATGACCGGTGAAGATTACGTGCAGGTCATCGACTGGCGTACGCAAAAAACGATCAAGAAAATCATCACCGGCAAGGGTGCTCATAATTTCCTTGCGATGGGTGATGGCAAACGATTGTTGGTCAGCAATCGGGTCTCGAACACGGTCAATATCATCGACCAATTCACACTTGCGGTGATCGACACGATTAACGTCCCCGGCGGGCCAGACTGTATGGAGCTGACCAAAGACGGCAAACAATTGTGGGTGACCTCGCGCTGGATCAAGAAGGTGACGGTCATCGATATGGCGACCAAGCAAATCGTCAAGCAGATTCCTGTAGGCAAGTCTCCACATGGCATTTATTTTTTCAATCACGCTGCGCGCAAATAAGCGAAACGCCAGATGAGGCATTGGGTTGCAGGCGTTTTGATTCTCTTGTCAGCGGGCTCGGTGATGGCGGCGAGTTGCCGAGGCACCGTTTACCTCACGCTCGATACCGGCAATATGCAGCCCGCAGAAGCGATGGCGGCGGTATTGAAAAAGCATGACATCAAAGCCACGTTTTTTCTGGCCAACGAAAAAACCAAACGCGGCGACACATCGCTAGACCCGTCATGGACCGCATTTTGGAAAGCACGCGCCGACGAGGGACACGCCTTCGGATCACACACATGGCGACACTGGGTTTTTCGGCGTGATGTCGGCAAC
>JANOQY010000518.1:0-5343 GCA_031414995.1 Betaproteobacteria bacterium | reverse complement strand
TTCACGACATTGTCGAACTCGAATGGTTGAAGCAATCGGAAGCCGTGCACCGGCAACTGCGCCCTTTGCTACCCATCGATTACGTGGGCCGCATGCGCGCCGTATTCGCCTCCGGCGCAGACATGGCCGTCTGCGTGCATGACGAAAAAGTCTGTGGCATCACGGTGTTTCGCATCGTCGAAAAGACATTTAGCGGACGCGAGCTCTATTGCGACGATCTGATTACCTATGAGGCGTTGCGTTCCACGGGTGTGGGGCGTGCGCTCATTCGATACATGGAAATGGTCGCGGCGGAGAAAGGCTGCGATTGCCTCGCGCTCGACTCGGGAACACAACGCCAGCAGGCACACAAATTCTATTTTCGCGAGGGATTTACCGTCCCCGCTTTTCACTTTTCAAAGCCGCTCAAGAAATGAAACCAATCAACGTAGGGCTGCTGGGACTCGGTACCGTCGGTGCGGGCACGGTAGAGGTATTGCGCAGGAACAAGGAAGAGATCGCCCGCCGTGCTGGCCGTGAAATTCGCATCTCACACGCCACCGCACGCGATCTGACCAAGGCACGCAATTTTTCGCTCGACGGCATCGAGCTACTCACGAATGCAGATGCATTGGTCACGCATCCAGACATCGACATCGTTTGCGAATTGATTGGCGGCGATACCTTCACCAAAGCGCTGGTGCTAAAGGCAATCGCCAATGGCAAGCATGTCGTCACGGCCAACAAAGCACTGCTGGCCAAGCACGGCACCGAAATTTTTGCCGCCGCGTTGAAGAACCGCGTGACGGTTGCATTTGAGGCGGCTGTGGCGGGTGGCGTGCCGATTATCAAGGCGCTGCGCGAAGGCTTGACGGCTAACCGCATCGAATGGATCGCGGGCATCATCAACGGCACGTCTAATTTTATTTTGTCGGAAATGCGCTCGCGCGGCGCCAGCTTCGATAGCGTGTTGGCAGAAGCGCAGGCCAAAGGTTATGCCGAGGCCGATCCGACGTTTGATATTGAAGGCATCGACGCAGCGCACAAATTGACTATCCTGTCGGCGATCGCATTTGGCGTGCCGCCGCAGTTCGACAAGGCCTATACCGAGGGTATTTCCAAGCTCACCGACAAAGACATCAAATACGCCGAGCAATTGGGCTATCGCATCAAGCTACTCGGCATCACAAGGCTTGCCAGCGAAGGAATTGAGCTGCGCGTGCACCCCACGCTGATCCCTGAAAAACGTTTGATCGCTAATGTCGAAGGCGTGATGAATGCCATCCTCGTAAAAGGTGATGCAGTCGGCGCAACGCTTTACTACGGGCGCGGTGCCGGTGGTGAACCAACAGCGAGCGCCGTGGTGGCTGATTTGGTGGACGTTGCGCGGATGATGACGGCGGACCCTGAGCATCGTGTGCCACATTTGTCGTTCCAGCCGGATCAGTTACGTGACACACCAATTCTGCGCATGGAGCAGGTCGAAACCGGTTGCTATCTGCGACTGCGTGCCTTTGATAAACCCGGCGTTATGGCAGATGTCACCCGCATCCTCGCCGATGGCTCCATTTCGATTGATGCCATTTTGCAGAAGGAAGCAGAGGAGGGCGAAGATTTGGTCGATGTGATTATCCTCACGCACCGCTCGGTCGAGGCCAATGTGAATACGGCCATCGCCCGAATCGAAGCGCTGCCGACGATTGCTGCAAAGGTGATTCGCATTCGACTTGAGGAGTTGAACTGATATGCGACTCAATCAGGTAACGGTAGCTGTTGACGATATTGATGCAGCGGTCACGTTCTACACCAGGCTCGGCTTGAAGCTGATCGTTGAAAGCCCGCACTACGCGCGCTTTCTGTGTCCGGAGGGCGATAGCACGTTTTCAGTGCATGTTGGCGATGTTTCAGCCAAACCGTCAACGGTCGTTTATTTTGAGCACGACGAACTTGATACATTGGTCACCCGATTGAAAGCGTCTGGCGTGCAATTTGATTCTGACCCGGGTGATCAACGATGGCTGTGGCGGGAAGCACGCTTGCGCGATCCCAGCGGCAACCCGGTTTGCCTGTTTCGGGCGGGTGACAATCGGTTGAATCCGCCCTGGCGCTTGCAGGCGACATTGTCATGAGCATGCGATACATCAGCACCCGTGGTGCAGGGTCCGCTGCCGAGGAGCCAGCGAAATCATTCTGCGACATCCTGCTTGAAGGTTTGGCACCCGACGGCGGGCTATTCTTGCCGCAATCTTACCCAGTCCTAAGTGCCGACGAGTTGGCCGCGATGCGAACGCTCAGCTATGCCGACCTCGCATTCGCCATCATCAGCCGCTATGCAGACGACATTCCGCCGGGTGATCTGAAAACGATCATCGATAAGACCTACACGCCGCAGATTTTCGGCAGCGAGGAGATTACGCCGCTGACGACACTTGAACCGGGCTTGCATATCCTTCAGTTGTCGAACGGGCCCACGCTCGCGTTCAAAGACATGGCGATGCAATTTCTGGGCAATCTGTTTGAATACGTGCTGACCAAGCGGAACGCCGAAATCAATATCCTCGGTGCCACTTCCGGCGATACCGGCTCGAGCGCAGAACACGCAATGAAAGGTAAACATGGCGTGCGTGTTTTTATGTTGAGCCCGCATGAAAAAATGTCACCGTTCCAATGCGCTCAGATGTTTTCGCTGCAAAACGACAATATCTTCAATATCGCCGTGCGTGGCGTATTTGACGATTGTCAGGATGTCGTCAAAGCTGTCTCGAACGATCTCGCGTTCAAAACAAAATACAAAATCGGTGCGGTCAATTCGATCAACTGGGGCCGCATCGTTGCCCAAGTGGTTTACTACTTCAAGGGCTACTTCGCAGTCACCTCAACGAATGATGAGAAAGTTTCGTTCGCGGTGCCATCGGGCAATTTTGGCAACGTGCTCGCAGGCCACATTGCCCGCATGATGGGTTTGCCGATTCGCAGGCTCATCGTTGCCACCAATGAAAACGACGTGCTCGATGAATTTTTTCGCTCCGGTCGCTATCGTCCGCGTCGCTCCGCCGAAACGCAGCAAACCTCCAGTCCGTCGATGGATATTTCCAAGGCTTCAAATTTTGAACGCTTCCTCTACGATCTAGTCTGGCGCGATCCAGCCGCTGTAAGAGAGCTGATGCGGAAAGTTGATCACGAGGGTGGCTTCGATGTATCTGAGTGCGCGGATGTCTGGAAGCGCATGCCGGCGTTCGGATTTATTTCTGGCCGTAGCACGCATGCCGACCGCATCGCCACCATCCGATCGGTCTGGGAGAAATATCAAATCGAAATCGATACGCATACGGCGGACGGATTGAAAGTTGCGCTTGACAATCGTGAGCCCGGCATCGCGGTGATTTGCCTTGAGACGGCCTTGCCCGCCAAGTTTGAAGCCAGCATGGCTGAAGCACTCGGTAGAAAACCCGCACGACCCGCTGCGTTCGAGGGCATTGAGAATCTGCCGCAACGATTTGACGTGATGGATATTGATGCAGGCGCGGTCAAGCGGTTCATTGCAGGGAAAATTGATTCCTGACGATCCCGCGAAGCTCTAGCATTGACGGGGTTTGCAAGCAATAAAGCCTTGGAAACCCTCGCCAATGCTAGGGCTTAAGTATTTTGACGAATGGCCGACTTCGGCCTGAACGCCGCGATCACGGCGTCGTTGGTTTCCAGATACGGCCCGCCGATCAGGTCCACACAATAGGGCACTGCGGCAAATATCCCCACCTCAACCGGCTTTCCCTCTGCGTCTTTTAAGCCTTCCAGTGTTTCCCGAATCGCTTTTGGCTGGCCTGGCAGATTGATGATGAGGGATTGTTTGCGAATCACGGCAAGCTGGCGGGATAGGATTGCAGTCGGCACGAACCTGAGTGAAATTTGCCGCATCCGTTCACCGAAGCCGTCCATCACGCGGTCGGCAATCGCGAGCGTCGCGTCGGGCGTCACGTCGCGCGGCGCGGGGCCGGTGCCGCCTGTGGTCAATACCAGTGCGCAATGTTCGACATCAACGAGCCGTTTGATATTTGCTTCGATTAACGGTTGCTCATCGGGAATGACGGTCGAAACAAACGTAATTGGATTTTTCAATGCCGACGTTAGCCACGCCTCCAGCGCGGGCAGGCCCTCGTCGCGATAAATTCCCTGTGATGCTCGGTCAGAGATTGAAAGCAGGCCGATTTTGACGGCATCAGGATTCATGTGCGGCGATTCTGCTTATTCGGGTGAACGGGATTGCGCCACGACGAGATCGTGAATCTGCGTATACAAAAGTCGATAATGCTTTGGCGGCCTGTTCTTCGCCTTGTCGTCTTTCGATGCCTGAATGTATTTATCCAAAAGCGCACGATCTGCGGCCGTGAATTCATTGGCGAACGCGATGAGCGCAGATTCATCCGACAACAATCGTTCGCGCCAGCGTTCGGCCAGATGGTGCAAGGCGGTTTGTTTTTTGTTCGGTGCTTTTAACGAATTGAGCTGCTCGATAATCGGTGCTGGATCAATTTCGCGCATCAACCGACCGATATATTGCATTTGCCGCTTCATGCCACCATATTTACTTTTAGGGATGCGTTTTGCATCTACCACGGCAGTGCGCAAATCATCGGGCAGATCGAGCTTGTTGATGGTCTCCGGCGACAGTCCGACTAACTCTTCACCGATGTCCTGCAATGCCAGCATGTCCCGCTTTTTCTGGCTTTTGCTGATAGAATTTTCATCTTCTGTGTCTGTCATTTTGTTCTTGGCTTCGTGATTCTCTGCGTAAGCGCTGATGATACCGCACAGCTTCTGCTGATACCGCATCGTTCCAGTTTCGCCTGCCCGTTTGCGGCATTTCTTACCACCCAAACCAAAAAGCCAACGTGTCCTCATCCGCTTCATTTGCCCCATTCGTCCCCGGCAGCCTTGCCGATCTCGCACAGTTTTCGCTCGAACGCGCCAAATTGCTAGGTGCCACCGCCGCCGAAGTTGAAATTTCCACCTCGCTCGGACAGGATGTCACGGTGAGGTTGGGCGAAGTAGAAACCATCGAACACAATCGCGACAAAGGCTTGGGCATCACCGTCTATCTCGGCCAGCAGCGCGGCAATGCGTCCACCACGGATTTATCGCGTGAGGCGATCGAGCGCACCGTTGCGGCGGCACTGGCCATTGCCAAATACACTGCGCCCGACGAATTTTCCGGACTGCCGGATCCCGCCCGCCACGCGCATCCGCCGTTCGCCGATTGCGATATTCATCACCCGTGGGTGCTGCCGGTAGACGAGGCAATCGAGCTTTGCAAACAAATCGAAGCGGCGGCATTCGCTGTCGACAAGCGCATCGACAATTCCGATG
>JANOQY010000517.1:0-2941 GCA_031414995.1 Betaproteobacteria bacterium | reverse complement strand
GCCAGTTCACCCTCTCCGGCTGGAACACGGATTGTGTTGCAACCGGAGGAATCAGGAGTGCTTCGTCTGGATTTACAAAAGCGCCGTGGACTGCCGGCAGGAAAATCGATTCGGCTCGTCACCCGCACGCTCGCGTGCCTCGCGCGCGAGCCGCGAGTCGTGCGGACGCCAGCGAATACAAAATCCACCGGCTGGCTGGATCAGATTCTGGCAAGCAGCGACTCGACCACCACAGAGAGTCCAGCCAGCATCCGCATTCGTCAACGTTCCTTCACGCGTGAGCGCGGGTAAGTGATGGTCGATGATGCTGTGGATCGCTGTTTACCTGCCCGAGTTGTCCCTGCAAGCGCATGCGCGCGGCGCGCTGGGCCACATACAGGAGGTATCGTTGGTGATCAGCGATGGGGTGTCGTCGCGCCCGCATGTGCACGCCGCCAACGCTTGCGCGCACAAGGCTGGCATCACCAATTTGATGCCAGTCGCTGCAGCGCAGGCGCGTGTCGCAGCATTGATCGTGGTGCCGCGCGAAACGGCTAAAGAACAACAAACGCTGTACGAAATCGCCACCTGGCTTTCACAATTCTCACCAATGGTTTGCCCCGAAAAATCGGGCGCGTCGTTGGAGATTTCGGCCACGCTGCGTTTGTTCGGCGGCATTGGCGTGCTCGCCAACCGCGTCCGTGGCGGCATTAAATCGCTGGGGCTTCAGGGGATCATCGGCATCGCTCCCACGCCGCTGGCAGCTTATCTGCTGGCACGCGCTTCGCATGTGATGACGGGCGTTCGCATGTGTCGCGAGCCCGCGCAATTGCGGGAACGGCTGGCCGATATTCCATTGGTGCTGTTCGATTGGCCGCACGATATCGTGCAACCGCTTTCTGCTTTGGGGCTGGTGCGGGTGAAAGATTTATTGTTGCAGCCGCGTTCCGGTCTGCGGCGGCGTTTTGGTGATCAGGTATTGGCGGATCTGGATCGCGCACTCGGCCAATCGGCCGACCCGCGCGAGCCGCATCGGGTGCCGGAAGATTTTTCGAGCCACACCGATCTGTTGTTTGACATCATCGATGCGGAGCGGCTTTTTATTCCCATCAGTATGTTACTACACCAAATGGAAGGTTTTCTGCGCGCACGAGGTGCTGCGGTGAATGAAATTGTGCTGGATTTGAAGCACAACAACAGACTGAACACGCGCCATGAATTCGGCTCGCGCCATCCGTTGCGTAATGCCGAAGAATGGCTGCGACTGATACGCGAACGCCTGACGGCACAGCCGTTTCCGGAGGCGGTCGTGGCGCTGAAGCTTTCCGCTTTGCGTCTGGTTGCCTTTCAGCAATTGAATGAAAGCTGGCTGCCCACGGCGGATGCGCATCAGGAGAAATGGCAATCACTGATCGAGCGCGTAGCCTCAAGACTCGGCGACAAAAGTGTTTTTAGCATCAGCGAAATTAGTGACCATCGCCCGGAATACGCGTGGCAGGCGGATATTGACCGCAGCCGAAAAAAAACAGCGCGTGCGATACACATTGCTCAACGCAAACCGCGACCGCTCATGCTGCTGACCGAGCCGCGCGCACTGGTGACGATCAGCGGTGCCCCGCAGCATCATGGCGCGCTGGCGCTATTGGCCGGTCCCGAGCGCATCGATACCGGCTGGTGGGATGGACGACCGGTGGCCCGTGATTATTTCGTTGCCAAAAATCCTCAGAAAGAAATCTGCTGGATTTTTCGCGATTATCGGCATGGCAAGAAATGGTATTTGCATGGGTATTTTTCGTGAGGCGGCGGAATGAAACTCTCCTGCGCCATCCTCCATTGCCTTTCCAACTTCAGCTTTCTGCGCGGTGCTTCGCACGCCGAAGTGCTGGTCGCCCGCGCGTCGGAACTAGCCTACAGCGCAATCGCGATCACCGATGAATGCTCAGTCTCGGGCGTGGTGCGCGCTCACGTGGAGGCGAAAGAACACACGATCAAGCTGATCATTGGTGCTGAGTTCGCATTGCACGATGCACCGGCCATAGATCGCCTGATCCTGCTCGCAAAAAACCGTGCGGGATATGGCAATCTTTGCGAACTCATTACGCTGGCGCGTTCACGTTCGCCCAAAGGCGAATACCAATTGTTCATCAGCGACCTCTTGCGCGCCACTGACTGCATCGCGATCATCGTCCCGCATACGCGGCATGTTGATGTTGCGATCAACAGTTCCGCCGTCGCGAAACACTTTGTTGCCGCTTGCTGGCTGGGTGCAGCACTCGACTACGGGCCAGACGATAAGGGTAAGTGTGAGGCGCTGGAAGCGCTTGCCGAAACCTGCAAGTTACCGCTGACCGCGTGCGACCACATTCAGTTTGCCCGGCGCGAAGATAAGGCGCTTCAAGACGTATTGACTGCCGTGCGCCTCAAAAAGCCGGTTGCCGAATTGGGGGCAGCGCTTAACGCCCATGCTGAAAACCACTTGAAGCCGATCAGCCATCTTGCGCGCCGCCATTCGGCTGCAATGATCACGCAGACATTGGTCATTGCTGCGCAGTGCAAGTTTTCGCTCGATGAACTTCGCTACGAATATCCGCGCGAAATTGTGCCCGATGGTGAAACACCGGCGGCTTATTTGCGAAGGCTCACGATGCAGGGTGGCACGCGACGCTACCCGCGCGGCATGCCGGAAAAAGTGCGTGCCCTCATCAAGCACGAGCTTCTGATCATTGCCGATTTGCAATACGAGCCATATTTTTTAACGATTTACGACATCGTTAAATTTGCGCAAGACGAAAAAATTCTATGTCAGGGACGCGGATCGGCAGCCAATTCTGCCGTTTGTTATTGCCTGGGCATCACCGAGGTGGACCCTGAACATATGCAGGTACTGTTTGAGCGTTTTATGTCGCGGGAGCGCAACGAGCCGCCGGATATCGATGTCGATTTTGAGCATGAACGTCGCGAA
>JANOQY010000516.1:0-10703 GCA_031414995.1 Betaproteobacteria bacterium | reverse complement strand
AGCACCACGCGTTCGCCGTTTTTGCCCAGCTCAAGAATCAGCTCGGCGAAATTTTTTGGTGGCCATGTTTTGAAAAACCAGCGCGACGTGGGATGAATATGAATAAAGCGTTTGTGCTCGATGCCGTGCAGCGCCATCAATGCCTGCACCTTCTTTTCTGCCGCCTCGCCGGGAATCAGCACCAGTTTCTTTTCAGATTCGTTGGGATAAATGCCAAGGCGGCGCAACGCATCAAGGTTGGATTCGACGGTATGACGAAATGTTGCGCGCGGCGACGGAAATGTATGGGTGAAGCTGCTCTTCCACAAATACGAATCGCGGCCCTCGTTGATGCCTTGCGCACGTTGCGCGACCGAGTAGCGCGGCCCGAGCAGGCGTGTGAGCCAAGCGCCGCGCGGGTGTTCGGTGAGATGAATCAACAGGTCGTAATGCCTTGCCCGCAACGCGCGTAATAATTTCAATTCTGCAGCAGCCTGCCGGAACACGCCCTGTCGTTTCCATTCGCGGTCGATGCAATGCACTTCGCTGATCGCCGGATGCTCGCTGAGCATTTCACGCGTGTCCTGATAAACCAGCACATCAACGTCGATATGCGGCGCGTGATTTTTCAGCACTTGAATCACGGGGGAAGTGAGCAACACATCGCCGTGGTGGCGCAGCTTCACCACCAGCGCGCGCCGAACTTGTTTCAAATCAATTGCGTCAGGGACCATGTATTGAAGATAGCAGAATTAGCATGTCTGGTGAGCATGGCGGCCACGCCGAACATCCGACACTACTGTGGTTTCTCGCATTTCAAGTCACCCGCAAAAGCAAGGAAACGCGCGGTAGTAGGATTGGGCACGTTGGAGAGATATGCCAGATTCAGGGGTGCCGCAAGTTGCGGCGCTTCCATGGGTCGAAAGTACGTGACGCTTTCCGAATGTATGCCGCGCATCGATTCAGGTACTGCAGACACACCGACCCCTGCGGCAACGAGGGCGACATTCGACAGCATGTTTTCAACCTCGGCCGCGATTTGTGGTGTGAACCCGGCGCGATGACACGCTGCGATCAAGTCTGCATACATGCCCGCAGCACCGTGACGCCGCGTCAGGATAAACGGTTCATCTTTCAGCGCCAGCAGCGATAGCGACGCTAGTTTTTCGCTTCTTCGCTTATGGCTAGCGCGGGCAAGCGGATGGATCGCGGGCAACGCCAGCAACATTTGCTCCAGCAAGAGGAGCTTAAAGCTGACGCCGTCCGGTCGATACACGGGCGTGCGCAATATGCCCACATCGAGCGCGCTACTCGCCACCGACTCAATCAATCTGGCGGCACTGCCCTCCTGAAATTCAAGCTCAATATCCGGATAAGCCCGCCGAAAGCCACTGATCAAGCGGGGCGCCAGCTCATGGGTGATGGTCGAAGTGGTGAATCCGAGGGAGAGTTTGCCGGTCCTGCCGTGCGCGGCACTGCTCGCGCGCTGACTCGCGCGTTCGACACTGGCCAGAATGGCATGTGCCTCATTGAAGAACACTTTGCCACCTACCGTCAGTTCGACCCCTTTCGGTATTCGCCGAAACAAGCTGAATCCGATCTCGTGCTCCAGCGCCTTGATCTGCTGACTGAGAGGCGGCTGTTGAATGCCCAGTTGCCCTGCGGCCCGGGTAAATGTTTTGGCTTCGGCAACCGCGATGAAGTAACGCAAGTGTCGCAATTCCACTCTGCTCTCCCGATTTTGCCATATCAATAAAGTATGGATAGTGCCATTTTAATATATTTTACAAGCGGTTTATCCGTTGGTAGTCTCCCTGCAACACGCAAATCTATAAAAATTACGCGATTAGTGTTGCGCGAATTCAGTCAACGGAGAACTGCTCAATGAAAAAGAAACTAATCGCACTGACCATCGCCAGCGCAACTTTTGCGCCCGCCGTCATCGCACAAACTGCCAACCCCGTCACGATTTACGGCCGCGTCTGGCTGATGGTCAACAGCGTAAAGGCCGACGGCGGCGCGACGCCACTATCGAAGCGGACCACGGTCAACGACGGCTCATCTTTGATCGGTTTTCGCGGAACCGAGGACCTGGGCGGCGGGCTGAAGGCATTCTTTCAGCTTGAGTCCGCGGTGAATCCCGATGAGGGTGGTGGCACCTTTGGCAGTCGCAATAGTGGGGTCGGGCTGAGCGGCAGTTTTGGCACGGTCATGCTGGGGAGATGGGATAGCCCGTTCAAACTCTCGGCTATTTTTGTGGATCCTGCAGCCCAGGTGACGATCGCCAACCAATTATCGGTAATTAATGCCGGTAATTTCAATCGACGCGAAAACAACACAATTCAGTATTGGTCGCCGACCCTCAGTGGCTTTTCTGCGCGTGTGATGTACGGTGCGAACGAGGCCAGAACGGCAACGGCAAACCCGTCAAACGTGAGCGTCAGCATCGACTACGCCCAAGGCCCTTTCAGAATCAATTACGCGAACGAAAAACACAAAGACCAGCGTGGCGCGACAGTAACGGCTGGCGTGACTGAAAAAGGACAAAACCTCGCGGGCACCTTTGTGATCGGCCCGGTAAAGATTGGTTTGTTGACCCAGAAATTCAAATCAACCGGTCGTACTGACCGCAAGGCGTATGAGGCGGCGGTTACCTATACCGCAGGTAAGAATCGTTTCTTCGTGAACATTGGGCAAAATAAAAATGGCGCGGTATCAACGGCGCTTCAACCGGAAAGCAAGCTTGCTGCGGTTGGCTATAACTATGAATTCTCCAAGAGAACGACATTCATGATGCGCTACGCCTCGTTGAAGAACAACGCAGCGTCAAGCGCCTCGCTGAGCGGCTCCGACCTGCCAACATTTGCGGTGAACAATGACCCGAAAGGCTTCGGTGCTGGTCTGCGGCACACGTTCTAGGCTGTTTCTTTCAGTCCTGTAACCATTGGAGATAAGTCAGTCATGAAAACGAGTCGCTTTGGACTGCTGTGCATTTTTTCGTTAAGCGTCGTGGCGCATGCCGCTGATATCAAAGACACGGCATGCCGCACGACTGCGGAATGTCAGGCGGAAGCCGACAAGTTACGGGGCGGCTCGGCGAAGGATGCGACCAGTGCGCGGGCAAAAGCGCACGACCAGTTTTACTGGCTTGGCCGTATCAACATGGCAACGACGGTGATGACGGTTGAAGAGGGCGTCGTACCACGGCAGCTCGCCCGGCAGATCGCCGAGGGGGTAGCGCATTCCATCGCACAGGCTGAGCAACCCGGAGGGAAACGTCCCACCGATGTTTTGCAGATCGAGAAAATCATTTCTGACAAGGCCGGACCGGAAGCGACCCTGATCCACGCGGGACGGAGCCGTCAGGACATGCTCGCGTCGGTACGCGCGATGCGGTTGCGCGATGAAGTGCTCGACACGGCCGGTGCCCTGCTGGCGGTGCGGAAAGACATGCTTGAAATCGCCTCCCAAAATATCGAGACCTTCATTCCCGCCTATACAAACGGCGTTCAGGCCCAGCCCATCACCTACGCGCACTACCTGCTCGCTTTTGCGGATTCATTTGCCCGCGATAGCCAGCGAATTCGGGATCTGTATCCCCGATTGAACCTGAGCCCAATGGGTACCTCGGTGCTGGCCAATTCCGCATGGCCATTAAATCGAAATCGCCTTTCCGATCTTCTCGGCTTTGACCGACTCGTTGTCAATTCGTATGACGCCGGGCAAATCATCACTTACGATGTTCCGATCGAGGCAGCCGGCATCGCCAGCTCCATGGCCATTCGCGTCGGCGCGATGATGGTGGATGTGCACACCCAGTACCATCAGACCCGGCCGTGGTTGCTTCTGGGTGCCGGCACTACCTACACCAGCAGTGCGATGCCGCAAAAACAGAATCCCGGCGTAATCATGGGGGTGCGCAGCAAAGCGTCCGATGTCGTTGCGGCGGCAAACTGGGTGACCATGCGCGCGCACAATGTGTCGCCCGGTATGGTCGACTACAAGAATGCGTGGGAATCACCACGCACCTTTGTGCTGACAGTTGAAATGCTCAATCAATTTGCATCGGTCCTCAAAGCATTGCAGATAAATCCAAAGCGGGCATTGGAAGAATTGAACGGCGACTGGACCACGTCAAGCGAGCTGGCCGATACATTGCAGCGGGTAAACCAGATTCCCTTTCGTGTCGGACACCACTTTGCAAGCGAAGTTGTCACTTACGCAAAGGCAAACAACTTGAAGCCCGGCGAGTTTCCGTATTCACAGGCAGTTCAACTTTACAACGCGGCACTGAGCAAATTCGGCATTGCGCCATCGAAGTTTCCACTGGACGAAAAAACGTTCAAGGCAACACTGTCTGCTGAAAACATGGTGCTGACCCGGGTCGGTATCGGCGGCCCACAGCCTACAGAAGTCAGACGCATGCTCGGCCTTGCGAGTGAAGCATTGGCAGCTGATAAAGCATGGCTCGACGAGCGAAATGCGAAGCTGATTGATGCGCAAGCGAAACTCAACCAGTCGTTTTTAAAGCTGGTCAGCAACTGATCGATGCCGCGCTGAAACGGCGGCGGCAGAAATCGCAATTCTAGCGGCCGCAATCATTGCAACTGCCGGGGACCGACGATAGCCGGGGAGTTGGGTTATTCCAAGTTTCATTGGCAAATGCCAGCCAACTACCTGCAACAAACTGCTACTTTCGGGGCACCAATTAAAGGTTAGTATTTTGCCTTGGTTGGTCAATGTGGAGCCCCGCTCAATGAATCGCTTTGCCCGCAGTTTTCAGGCGTTTGTTGCGGCGTCTGCCGCGTTTGGAACGACCGCGATTGTTCATGCAGCCGAGGGCTACTACCGACAACCGGCCATCTCGAACGAGAGCGTCGTTTTTGTTGCCGAGGGCGACCTCTGGCGCGCCAGTCTTGCTGGCGGTGCCGCACAGCGACTGACCACCAATCTCGCCGCGGAATCAAACCCTGCCATCTCGCCCGACGGCAAGTGGATCGCGTTTACCGCCCGTTATGAAGGCCCTGCCGAGGTTTACGTCATGCCGACCAGCGGCGGCGCGCCGGCGCGGCTGACGTTTGATGGCGATACCGCATCGGTGCAAGGCTGGACGTCAGACGGCAAGGTGCTTTATTCCACGCCACGGTACTCAGGTAAACCCGATGCGAGGCTCTACACCATTGACCCCGCCAGTCGCACCGCGACACCAATCCCGCTGCATGAAGCCGCGGAAGGATGTTATCTCGGCGGCAGCCTGTTCTTCACCAGAAAGGCGTTGATTAGTGACAACGTCAAACGCTACGAGGGTGGTCTGGTACAGAAAATATGGCGATTCGATACTGGCAAAGAGGCGGTATTGATGACCGGGGATCATGTCGGCACCAGCCGCCAGCCGCTCTGTGGGAATGGCCGCGTGTATTTCATCTCGGATCGCGACGGGACCCTGAACATATGGTCGATGAACACTGATGGCCGCGACCTGAAACAACACACGCGTTATACAGAATTTGACATTCGCGGCGCGTCGATTTCGGCAGACGGCAAGCGCATTGCCTATCAGCGTGGAGCTGATATTCATGTGCTCGATACGGCCAACAATGCTGACGCCAAACTCACGCTGAATCTGCAATCTGATTTCGAACACACCCGCACCCGCTGGGTAAAAAACCCCTGGGACTTTGTCACTTCAATTGCGCCGTCACCCACCGGCGACCGCGTGGCCATCACTGCACGCGGCCAGGTTATTGTGATGCCGGTGGGCAATGGCCGTCGCGTCGAAGCGACCCGTGCATCCGATTTCCGTGCGCGTGACGGCGTTTTTGCGCACGACGGCAAAGCTGTTTTCACGTTCACTGACAAATCCGGCGAAGTGGAATTGTGGCGTTTTCCCGCCAACGGCGTGGGTGAATCAAAGCAACTCACCAAAGGTGCGACTGTCTTGCGTCAAAAAGCATTTCCCTCACCGGACGGCAAGTGGGTTGCGCATTTCGACAAAGACAGGCGGCTGTCACTACTCAATCTGGCCAGCGGTGAGGACAAGCAAATCGACCGCAACAAGGTGGATGCATATGAAACGATCAACTGGTCGCCCGATAGCCGCTGGATCGCATTCAACAAAAGTGCCGACAACTTATTCGAAACGCTGCAACTGATAGAAATATCAACGGGCAAAATGACCCAGCTCACGAGCGACCGTTACGACGCACGCGCGGCTGCGTTCAGTCCCGACGGAAAGTGGCTGTTCTTTCTCGGCAATCGTAATTTGCGCAGTGTCGTGGCAAACCCGTGGGGGCAGCGCAATCCCGAACCATTTTTTGATCGGCAGACAAAAATCTATGCCTTCGCGCTCGACCCCGCCGCGCGGTGGCCCTTTCTGCCGAAGGATGAATTGCAGAAACCTGAGCCGGAAAAGAAACCCGAGCCGCCCAAAAGTGCAACGCCGGTAGACGCAAAGACAGACGCGAAACCCGATGTCAAGGTCGACGACAAGAGCGACAACAAAGAAACCAACAAGCCACCGCCCAAGCCATCCGCTCTCGTTCTTGCGGGCCTGAGTGAACGCTTGTACGAAGTGCCGATGCCAGCCGGCAATATCAGCGGCCTTTCGACCGACGGCAAACGGCTTTATTTTGTGGTCACTGAAACGACGGTGGATCGGAAGTTGTCGCTGCGCTCGATAGCGATTGAAGCGCCGAACCCGCTGCCACCGACTATCGAACTATTTTTTGATGAGATCCGCAGCTATGAACTTACGCAGGATCGGAAGAAATTGCTGGTGCGAAAAGCCAACGATCTGTTTATGTTCGATGTTGGCAAATCCGCGCCACCGGCACCAGAACAGGCGAAATTTGCGGTGAATCTGCGCGACTGGACGATCAAAGTCGATCCACGCGAGGAATGGAAGCAGATGTTTGTCGATGCCTGGCGCATGCACCGCGATTTTTTCTACGACAAGAACATGCACGGCGCGGACTGGGTGAAGGTGCGCGCGAAATATGAGCCTCTGATGGCGCGCGTGACGGACCGCTCGGAAGTCAATGATGTGCTGGCGCAAATGTCGGCTGAGGCGGTGGCCTTGCACAGTCAGGTCGGCGGCACCGATTTACGCAGAGGCGAGGACACGATTGATGTGGCCGGGCTGGGTGCGGATTTGGTGAAAACTGCACTTGGATTTCGCGTTGCACGCATTTACGGTGGTGATCCAGAATTACTCGAAGAGCGCAGCCCGCTTAACAGACCGGAAGTAAACGTGAAGGTGGGCGACATCATCACGGCCGTGAACGGCTTAAGCGCGGCCTCTGTGATGAGCGTCGGCGAGCTACTGCGCAATCAGGCGGCCAAGCAAGTGTTGCTTGGTGTGAGCGATGCGGCTGGAATGTCACGCGAGACTATCGTTACACCGATCACGGCACGTGCGGATCGCGATCTCCGCTATCTGGCGTGGGAGCGTGAGCGCATGCTTCGCGCCGAGAAAGCCAGCGGCAATCGCATCGGCTATGTGCATTTGCAGGCGATGGGGCCGAACGACATTGCCCGTTGGGCGCGCGAGTTTTATCCGGTATTCCAGCGCGAAGGATTGATCATCGATCTGCGCCACAATCGTGGCGGCAATATTGATTCATGGATCATCGAAAAATTGCAGCGTCGCGCCTGGCATTTCTGGCAATCACGCCAATCCGATGCGCTATCATGGAATCAGCAACTGGCGTTTCGCGGCCACGTCGTCGCCCTCATCGACGCCGATACCTATTCCGATGGCGAAACCATGGCGCAGGGCCTGAAGCGTCTTGGCATTGCGCCGTTGATCGGCACCACCACGGCAGGCGCCGGTATTTGGCTCTCGGATCAAAATCGTCTGCGCGACAACGGTATCGCGCGCGCCGCCGAATTAGGCGTATTCGTTCAGGATGGTCCGGGCTCGAAAGGGGAACACAACTGGATCACCGAAGGCACCGGCGTAAAACCGGATATGGAAGTCGATAACCCGCCGCACGCGACGTTCAAGGGTGAAGACGCGCAACTTGATGCCGCTATTGGTTATTTGATGGACAAGATGACGAAAGAGCCGCTCAAAATTCCGGTGATGCCCGCGTTTCCTGTGAAGGCGAAACTCTAGTGTGGGCCTCGCTTCTGGCGCATTATTGCTCTGAGGTGCGCGCCCACGCTTAATATCGATCGCTGCCAATAAAACTTGCCGCCCGAGAATCAGTTACCAAGTTTCTGATGGTGTTGTAGAATTTGTGATCTACATCACATCTCACCGCCCTGCCCTATGACTGTTTGTGCGTCACTCGTTCGGTGGACCCCATGTCGGTAAATAGTGCGGCAACCTTCCCGGTGAGCGGCAGGCGATGTGTCCCCACGATCATCGAAAACAACGATTTGGCGCGGGCTGCAAACGAGGCGTTGCTCGACGCGCGAGGCATCTCACTACCACTCCCTTACCGCCTTTGCTGGGCAAAAGCCGCTGCTGCCTCTGGCGCACGTTCCTTTTTTATTTCATTGAAGGACGCAGCAGGGTCATGTCAGGGCGGGCTCGCCGTCGAGAGCCGACCTAGTCGTTCGTTGCCTGGACACCGCTGGTGGTCTATCGCCCGCCTTGGTATTGGCACCGCCGGGCTGGATGCAGCGGGTCTACATGATGTATTGGCCAAAGCAAAATCACACGCCCGCAATGATGGTCGGGTGCTGCGTATTCTCGTGGAGGTTTTTGCGCCCAACGCAGACGCACGGCAACGTACCGGGGAGTGCCTGCGCGAACACGGGTTTCATCGGGTGCCGACAGAGCGCACCTACGAGCGAACGCTGTTTGTGAATCTCGAGCCGGACGAGGCCACGATCTTTTCCAAGCTCGGTAAGACGGCACGACAAAATATTCGTGTCGCCGCCAAACGGACTGTGACAGTGGAATGCGTAACCGATGTGTCCTTGGCCGGCCGCCTTCAACAACTGGACCAAGAAACATGGCGGCGTACCAGCGCTATTGCCAAAAGTGATGACTGGGCCGCGCGCATAAAACTATCGAGCGAGGCGCCGCACCTGTCGAGAATTAATGTGCTCAGGCGCAATGATCGTGTTGGACCAGAGTCAATCATTGCGTTTTCCTGGGCCTGCCTGCATGGCGATGTCGCGCACTACGCAGCAGCAGCCTCGACGCGCGTAGACGAGATCAAAATTCCGATGACTTATCCACTCGTGTGGGATTTGATGTGCTGGGCACGCCGCAGCGGTGCACGAAGTTTTGATTTTGGCGGGATCACGGCAGGCCATCAGAATGGCGACGATCCGCTGGGTGGCATTTCTGACTTTAAACGATACTTCACACATAACGAAGTGGAGGTCGGGCAACAATGGGAGCTTGAACTGCTGCCCACTCGCGTAGCTGCCACACGGTTCGCCGCTGCGGTAGTGCGGCGCGGGTCTGTTCTCGTTGCTGGTCGCGCACAAGCGGCTGCGCGAATCAGGCAGTTCACGGTAGGCACGTTAACGATGGTGCCGTTCTAGTTTTCCGTCGACGCGCAACGCGCCGGAAAAAACTCAAACTCTAATACTGGCGCGGCTTCCCGAGCAATAATGCCCGAGAAGCCTCACCTATATTCGATCTGCGTACTTTTAACTATATAGATTAAAACCCAACCAGCTTCACATTCAAAAATACCGACCGGTCTGGCGGGTTATAGCCGCGTGCTGATTCATATTGCCGGTCTGCGATATTGTTTGCGTTGAGTTCCACGGCCCAGAGCTTGTTCACCTTGTAGCTGAGCCGTGCATTCACTACCGCGTAGCCGCTCATTCGCGAACTTCTCGACTCGGTGGCCGAATCGTAACGTCTTCCACTGCCGACAACATCACCGCCGATTTGCCATTGGCCGATGGTGCGTTCAAGGGCAAGGCTACCGAACAGTTTTGCGCGCGAACGCAATTGCAGCCCGGTGTCCGCATCGATGGGCTTTTGCGATGTCAATGATGCTTTGATGCCGACACCCGCAAGCGATGAATCGCCCGACAATTCCCAACCCTTGATGCGCGCCTTGCGAATGTTCATTGGCGTGAAGGTGACGAAATCGAACGCGATCAGGTCTTCAATGCGATTGTCGAAACGCACCAGTGATGCGCGCACTGCCGCGCTATTCCAACGCGCACCTATTTCGGCTTGCTCGCTACGTTCAGGCTTTAAGTCAGGGTTTGAAAAACCGGGGAAGTAAAGATCATTGAACGATGGCGCGCGGAACGCGCGACCGGCGCGCGCGTACACGAGCATGGTCGACATCAATTGCACGCCGTAGGCAACGCTGCCAGTATTGCGGCGACCAAATTGATCTTCCTCGTCACGACGCAAGGAAAAATCCAGTTGCTGTTCGCCCGACGATCCGAAGCGCTCAAGATAGCCGCCGAACAACGATCCGGTTTTGCGTTTCTTTTTATCGTAGCTGGTGGTCGACGCAACATCTTCTTCGCGCCACTCAGCACCGGCGCTGGTGCTGCCGCTGGCGGTCTTGAATTCATTGATCCACACCGCCTGATTTTGTTCGGTCTTAAACGTCCCTGGAAACGACGACGTGACGCGGCTGTCATCGGTCGTTCGGCCGATATTCAACCGCGATGTCCAGTTGGTCATGATTTGGTTCACCGAGGAAACACCCACACCCGTCAGCGTCTGCCGGTTACGGGCGTCATCCCCCGGACCGTTGTCAAAATTCACGGTTCCGCGCGATTGCCACGCC
>JANOQY010000515.1:0-1610 GCA_031414995.1 Betaproteobacteria bacterium | reverse complement strand
TCGTTGCAGCCATTGCTGCTTTCAATTTCCAGTTCATCACTTATCCTCCAGAGTGGTTTCCGCGCTTAAACGCGCGCTGTGTCATACGCTAATTTTAACGCGCATGAGGTGTGACTCGTTGTCATGACTTGCACAGGAAAGTGGCGCGAATTGTCGCAGCCGACAGTGTTTTCCTGAAGTCCCTCGCCCAAAGACAAGCGGCGAGGGAAGGGTGGTGCCCGGCTCCCGCTAAGCGAGAAAGCCCATCCCGTTGGTACGCGCAAAGCGGCCAAGATTCGGGAATACCGTGCTGAGCTCTCCGGTCGAGGCCCCCATCCATTTCGCAAACGTAGCACCGTATTCATCGACCGATGTCACCGGTAGCAGACGCCCCTGACCAACGTCGTTCGGGCCAAGCAATGCAACGGTAGGGAACTCGGAGCCTGCTGCCGTGCCGCCGTAGAACGTGCCGCCGTTGACCGCGCCACCGAGCGCCAGACAGTGCGTACCCCAGCCGTGATCGCTGCCGGCACCATTGGACGTTTGGGTGCGACCAAAGTCCGACATCGTGAACGACGTCACGTTGTTGGCAATCCCCTGCGACACCGACCAGTTGTAAAACCAGGTCATGGCCTGATCGAGTTGCTTGAATAAATCCGCATGCGCGCCGCTCAGGATCGGCGTGGTGGGTGTATTGGAGTTTTTGAATTGGTCGCCGTGAGTATCGAAGCCACCAAGCGAGACAAAGAAAATCTGCCGCTTCACGCCCAGCGTGTCGCGCGCGGCGATCATGTTTGCGACCGAGCGCAATTGCCCGGCGAGACGATTGCTTTGCGAGGCGCCAGATGAGTTGACGAACGTGCTCGGCGGCGCAGGACTGACGGCGAATTTTTCCGACACATTGCCGGATGCATCTTTTATCGGCGCGCCCGTTGCATCGAGGTTATAAAGCGACGCGTTAACGAATTCCCCGGTGGTCAGCGCGCGTGCACTTTGGTCGCCCCATTGATCCTCGAGTGCATTGGCGCGCAGGATATTGAGTTGGTTCTCAAACGTTGCCTGCGGATTCGGGCGGGTCGCGGAGTAGTTGTCCCAATCGCGATACGAGCGCAGCCGTTTGACGATGGTGCTTCTGGTATTGCTCCAGCCGGAAATCGAGTACGCCACGGCGCTGTCGCCCTTTTGGAAAAGATTCTGCCCGGCGGCTGAAATTGATATCGACACCTGACTGTTACCGTTGGCTGCTTCAATCAAATCTGCCATACGGCCGCCCCAACCGGTGAGTGCCGGATAATCAGCGCGACCGGTCTGCCAATGGCTTTGCATATCCGAGTGCGAAAACAATTGTGGTGGATTGTTTGTCTTGGCGCGGTACTGTGCGAGTGTTGTTGGCTGCAACAGCACACCAGTGTTGGGGATCGCCGCAAGGTTCCTGTCGGTGTTAAAAATATTGGCCAGGCCCGGCATACTTGGGTGGAAACCAAACGTACGACCGGAAATACCGGCGCTCACGGGAATCACATTTGCGGCAGGTATTGCGAGGTTGCCACGACCGGCCGCATATTTTTCATATTCACCGCCTGCCCCGGGATTAAGCGGGATGATCATGTTGTGCGAATCGCTGCCGCCGA
>JANOQY010000514.1:0-1798 GCA_031414995.1 Betaproteobacteria bacterium | reverse complement strand
GCGTAGTCGTCGAGATATGCATTCAAATGCGTCTTACCGCCTTTGTGGGTCGCAAACAATCTTTGCGTGTCAGGATTCCACATGATGTGCCGCACAAAATTGAGAGCGCGACGCGCAGATGCCACCCAATCCGGGCGACCGAACACCCTGCCAGCGTGCGCCAATCCCTCGATCATCAACGCGTTCCAGCTAGTGAGGATTTTTTCGTCGCGGCCGGGGCGGATGCGGGTTTCGCGTTCAGTGAACAGCTTCAGTTGCGCCGACGCCAATAGTGCCTCGCATTGCGTAACGGGCATGGCCAATGTATCTGTCACCTGACCGATTGGTGCGTTGACAACCAAATTCCAGAAGTGCACTTCAAAATTGGCGGGCTGATCGAGGCCGTAGTGGCATGCGACGACGCGATACTCATCAGGCGTGAGCAAATGCGCCACCTGATGTAGCGTCCAAACATAAAACTTGCCCTCGTGGCCCTCGGAATCCGCATCAAGGGTTGAGAAATAACCTCCTGACGCCTGCTCAACGGGTGACTGCATTTCGCGCATCACCCAGGCTGCCGTTTGCTCGGCTGCGCGTTTGAATAATGCCGCTTGCGCCGGATCCTCGGCAACCAGCCACGCGTCTGCCAGGAGTCGCAAAAGCGGGCCATTGTCGTAAAGCATTTTTTCAAAATGCGGGATCGCCCAATCGGCGTCGACGGAATAACGCGCAAAGCCGCCGCCCAATTGGTCAAAGATGCCGCCTTTGCACATGCGTTCAAGTGTGAAACAGGCGATATGCCGCGCCTGATTTTGCTGCGCCGTTTTCCCAGTTGCGGCAAATTGTCGCAGGCAAAATTCGATCATTTCTGGATGCGGAAATTTTGGTGCCGCGCCGAAGCCGCCGCGTTTGGCATCAAACGAACGCTGCATCTGCTGAAGGCCGGCCTCGATGGGTTCACGGGTCAAGTCTTCGCCTGTTGTTGCCTCGTCGCCGGTTTTGCGCGTTTCTGGTCGGTTGAGCGCCGCAATGAGTTGCTCGTTTTGCGCGCTGATATCGTTTTGATGGTCGCGATAGTATTTGGCCACGCGGCCCAGTAAATCGCCGAAGCCCGGCAGACCGTAGCGCGCTGTTTTCGGAAAATAAGTGCCACCGAAAAACGGCTTGGTTTCAGGGGTCAGAAACATGGTCAGCGGCCAGCCGCCGCCGCGCTGCGTCAGCAGCGCGTGCGCCGATTGGTAAATCTGATCGATGTCGGGCCGCTCTTCGCGATCCACCTTGATATTGATAAATAACTCGTTCATGACCGCCGCGACGCCTTCGTCTTCGAACGACTCGTGCGCCATCACATGGCACCAGTGGCACGCCGAATAGCCGACCGAAAGCAGAATCGGCTTGCCGGTTGTTTTGGCTAATTGCAGCGCTTCCAGCCCCCATTCCTGCCAGTGAACCGGATTGTCTGCGTGCTGTTGCAGGTAAGGGGACGTACTTTGTGCTAATTTGTTGGTCATATTGTTTCGTTCAGGAGTTCGTAATGCCACTCGCCATTATTTTCGTGATCATCTTCTTGCTGAAGATTCTCGATATTCCCCCGGTCGGTAACTGGAGTTGGCTCTGGGTGCTCACACCGTTTGCCCTGCTCATGCTGTGGTGGAATGTGATTACGCCGATGATAGGCTGGGACAAGAAAATGGCCGAGAAAAAAATGGCGGCTGATATGAAAGAGGCGGAAGAAACCAAACGCAAGAATCGCGGGTTTTAACGGCTAGGGGCCAATCCCGGCCAACACCGCTTCAATCGCCAACCCGATCCCCTGCAA
>JANOQY010000513.1:0-5789 GCA_031414995.1 Betaproteobacteria bacterium | reverse complement strand
TATTCGACCAGCCTCGGCGACGCGAGTTTGTCGATCTTATCGAAGATCTCCATTGGCAACGTCTTGACGTTTTCTTCTTGCAACACGACCGGCACCGGAACGACCATCGCGAAGTTTTCCGGTGGGCCTTGGTAGTTGTTCTGCATCGAAAGCACGGTTCGCGTACCTTCGCGCATCAAGACCACCATCGTGGCATTGTTGACGAGTTTTTCGTCGGCTCCGCTTACCTCTCACCAAAAAGTGCACATCGAAGGAACGCTCGTGTTTCAGAAGGGATCCGGTGCGCAACGTGGGGAAGCGAAGGCGTGGGTGGCGAAGGAAGATGCGATGGGGCACATGTGCGCGTGTGGGTGTGGGGGAAGGATAAGCGTGACGGCGAGACAGTTCAAGACGGGCGTGCCGAGGTATTTGAGGGCGCATCATTTTGAGGTGTGCGTTGATACATATAGGAAGGTTCACCTAGCGGCGGGCTGACGGCCTCCAGGTTCCGAGCTGGCGGCCGCCAGGGGTCGCCCCGGAAAACCATCAAGAAAACACGAGTATTTACGTTGCGGATTGTTCGAGCATGGGTTTATCCGGGTAAAATGTACCGATTGCGGATTCGAGCGATTGGTGGGCTATTCGTGCAAGCGCCGAGGTTTTTGACCGTCGCGTTGGGGGCGGTGGATGAGCGACACTGCGGTATGGCTGACGGAACAGGTGATTCCCACGTGGCTCCTGCTCTCGAGGAAAAACGACGACGGCGCGTGCAGCCCGTTCTAATGACGACAATGCGAGGCATCAAAATGTGGGTGGAGATACGGAAACGGGGACCTTTCCGAGACCGCCTTGACACGTCGGGGTCGAAAATAGCAGTTTATTTGCCCTTAGCGCTCCCCTTGATTAATACTCTCGGGGCCGATGGAGCCAATGCTTACGCCTACGGGCGTAAGCGAATTGGTACACCATAGCACAACAACAAGGAGCATACATGTCCGATCCGCTCGTCGCCCCGTTTGGTTCGTCCACCTCTGGTGTCATGTACCGAACGGGTACTAACTATGAGGATGCCGGTACCAAGTCCAGCCCGGAGAACCGCCCCTTCCTGCACGACTACCGGCCGCTTGGGATTGCGGAGGGAGGCACTGCACCATTTAGCACGGACGGTTGTAACCTGTTCATCGGCCCCGGCGCGGGTAACTTCACGATGGCCCCACTGGATGTGCCTCCTGCTGGCACCGACAGAAAGCTGCAGTGTTCGCACAACCTTGGCCTTGGTGCGCAGTCTCTGAGTCACCTGACCATCGGTTACAAGAATCACGGCCTTGGTGTCAATGCCCTGCGCTTCCTCACGTCCGGTCATGGTAACACGGCAGTTGGTCGGGATTCCGGGCATAACCTCAAGACCGGACATGAGAACACCTACTTCGGCTTCACCTGTGGTCAACTGGGTGTGTCTGGTAACTACAACGCGGTGCTTGGCACGGCGGCGCTCTACCACAACCTTGACGGTTCTGGCAATGCAGTGCTTGGCCGCCGTGCTGGCTTCGCGTGGACTACAGGCGACTATAACACGCTGCTGGGCAACGAGGCTGGATACGGCCAAACCTCCGGCGATTATTGCACGTACGTGGGCAAGCAGGCCGCGAACAACGGGATCCTCACTTCGGATAGTTGTACTGTGGTTGGCGCCCGCGTTACCGACCTGCCAGATACGCCCGGCTCCGTGACAGTAGCCAACGGTGCAGGCTTCAAGGTGCTGACTGTGCAGCCTCTGGGCACCACGGCATCGTATCTTGATCTGGTCAGCAAGGACGTTACGGCTGTCAACTTGGCGGCCACCGACGGGCAGGCATACGTAGGTAGCTCCATGATCCTGCGCAGTGGTGCCAACGTAGGTAACGCTCTCTGCCAGATTGCAGCGCAATCCCGTACTGGTGGCACATGGAACCGTCTTGTCTTCTGGGGCGGCATTACGATGAACACCTCGTTCATTACCAACAACGTCGAGCGCATGCGGATCAACGCCGCTGGCGACACGTCGCTGAACGTTAACGCGTCTGCAGCAGCCCTTAGCGTCAACAGGACTATGACATTTGAGCTGACCAGCGATACATCGTTGACCATCAAGGTACGTGGTACCGATGGCATTACCCGCTCGCACGTACTGGCCCTCACTTAACAAGGAATAGCATGGATAGTACAGACCTCTTAGCGCAACACGCTAAAACCGTAGTCGCTGGGAGTGCTGTATCTCGGCTTAAACCTGTCTGAGTGGGGGGCCATCTTTCTGAGTGGGCGGCCATCCTTGGTATCGTCTTCGTAATCGTAAACACAATCGCGGTACTCCCGGCAACCATCCGGGCAATCCGCAGCTTCTTCGTCGGTTTCCATTGCAGCGCTTGTCGGGTGTGTTCGGGCCGCGCTCCCCGTTTCGCGCGGCTGCGATGCCGCGCGGGCCGGCGAGAGCTGGGGCGACGGCGACGGACGAGCCCTCGGGCGGCCTCTGTTTCGCCTCTACCCCCGCGCTCGCCTTGCCGACCAAGACCACGTGCTTTTTCGATTTACTCCGCGGCACGTGCAAGATGGACCAAAAGAATTTTTGCGAGGATTCAAGGGTTATGTGCTCGCTGATGCCAGCAGCGTGTACGAGCGGCTTTATCGGGACGAAGACGTCACGGAAGTCGGCTGTTGGGCTCAACACGCACTTGCCCATAGAAACGCAAACTCAGCGATACGGTGGAGTGTTCGAGGATACCGGAACTCGACGATGCCGCCAACAGGGCCACCGCGCAACGTTCGAAAATCGCGGTTGTTTGGACTAAGTGCCGGTCCCTCAAGTCTCTCGATCACGCTCAAATTCAGGCCGGTACGTGCTTTATTTTCCGTTTTCTGAGAGGGCCCCCAGATACGGTCTAGCGGGGCCGTCGTGTACCTCGATGCCATTCAGTAGCATCTTGGTGGACATTTCCTCTTCCAGTGCCTTTACGAGCATAAGAGTATTTATCAAGAAGCCATAGGGGCTCATGCCGCCGCCCTTGTTGCATTCGTGTGTTCGACGTGTGAATCATGGTCGAACACCCGCAATACGGCTCGGCCATCGTACGTGGTGTGAATGGTTTGGCATGTCATTTATTGCCCGGATAATTTTGATTATGTCGCCCGCGTAACCAGCACAAGCGCGGTAAATGCCGTCGGGTTTATTGCGCCCGTCGTGACGTTAAATGCGCGGACTGTGAGTACATTTACAGCGCTCACAAATGCGGAATATACAATACCACTTGCAGGCTGAGTCGATCCGGAGCGCGCGAATTGGCAAAAATCGTTGAACGCAACGCCAGTCGCCGCGATGGTTAGGTCCTCATAAGAATTTGCGGCGATTGAAGGGAAATCGAGCGCTCCAGAAAATCGGCCGACCTTGTACCATGCGCCGTCAACAAGTTTCGTCGCAGTCGAATACCAGCCGCCGCCGTTGGAAGACAACACGTCCGCTGCCGGGTTCGCGTTTGTGTTGCTCGCGGTGACAGGCAGCCCGTGCACAAATCCGCCGGCGAGCGAAATTGATGACGTGCAGTATTTGATCGAGCTATTGGTGTCGATCGAAAGATTTCCCTTTGTCGCGGTGCATCCACATGCCGCTCGGCTCACACGACATGCTGTGGCGACGATTGAGGAATCTGAAATTGTCGGACGCAGGCCAATGTTGGCCCCAGTTATGACGGAATTACCAATCTGCACCGCGCTACCCGACGATGCCGTTATGGCCGTGCCGGAAACGCTACCCATCATCGTGCGCGTAAATGATGCCGCGCCGCCGCCCGACCCTTGGAAACATTCGACGCCGGTGATGCCGCCGCCGAGGTACGACCGATTTGTCTCTATTGCGGCATACGCAAACGCGCGCGTCACCATTTCACCGGCCCCCGCGACAACACAGTAATCGACGAGATTGATGCTGCTCCCCTCTCCTTTGGCGAACAGCATATCGTTATCGCCGTTTAGCCCGTTGTAGCTGAGGCCGATATACTTCAGATTTATTCGCGCGCCGGTCAAAGCATTGATGAAACCCTCCCTGGCAGCGCCGTCCCACCCGGCCTCATCCGCGCGGATTGTGCAATACGGGATCACCAAAATATTCGGCGTCAGGCCGAGCGATGCCGTTGCGTCAAGCGTTGTTGGCGACGTAAGAACAACCCCGTGTGAGCGGATTCGGCACGTCAGCGACATGCGGTCGACTGCGACAGAATCAACAATCATTGCGCAATTCAATGCGTCCGCGCCGTTGTCGCCCTGTACGTTCTGCCCGCCGACGGCGTAGCCAGCGACGACACGCTCCGGGATCGCGGTAGAAACTGTGATGCCGACCGAATACACCTTGCCAGCGAGCTCGTACTGGTCTGTGATTCCGGTGATTGCGAGAGCGGTAATCGTCAGCAAACTCGGCGTTGCCGTGGCACGGATATCCAGTGTTCGGTTATTGGTCACGTCGATGTACGTGCTGACATCGTGCAGTCCATCGGCAATTTCCAAGTACAGCGCGCCCGACTCTTCAACGTAGTGCGAGCTAGCCAGCCATTCGGCCATCAACTTCAGATCATCGCCAGCAGTAGGGTCGCAGATAAGCTTTGCTGTCTCCCCGCGCTCAACACGCATCGTCGCGTGTGATGCGTAGCCAGCGGCCATCGCCTGCTCTGGTGTAGGGTAATCGCCCAGAGAGATTGTCAGTGCAGCCTCCGCCGCAATGCTTGCAGCGCTGTCAGCGATCGGTTTTGCGAACGAGCGCACAGACCCGCCATCGGTATCGACAGATACAGTTGGCCCGCCGTGAACGACCTGATTAGCGATGCCAGCGTCCGCTATGAATTGGTCTACTTTGTTTTCAAGTGTCATATTTTTTACCAGTAATTTTCTGCGGGCATCGTTTCGGGTAGAAGCGCGTTCAGTGCATCGACAGCGTCTTCCGTTTCTTGCATGCCGTTTGCTGCGCCTTCCATTAGCGCGCTAAGGGCAACCAACAAGCCAATTTCGACCCCGGCGCGTTCGCCCCTGGCTTCTAACCGCCTCCGGCGCGTTCGCCCCGCCTCCGTTTGCGTATCTCCACTTACCGTATCGCGCTCCCCGTTTCGTGCTTCGGTGGTCCCGCGCGAGCCGGCGAGAGCCTTTGCGACGCCGACGTTGCCGCGCGCCAGGAAGAAGAAGCGGACGGCGAAGAAGCCCGACGACGCGTCGCCGTTCGTAGCGAGCACCGCGGAGACGTCGCCCGAGCGCCGTGGCGACAGCAAGAACGCCGTGCGGGCGAGGAGGATCAGACGCCTCGGGGATGACCTAAACGATGTCATCCTCGCCCGGGTCGGGCCGAGTGAAGAAGGGGACCGCGAACGCTGCCAAGACTGTGATGGCGGCCTGCAAAAGCCGAGCGGTCTGAAATGCCCGCAGAGGCGCATTGCGCCTGAGACTTGCCGCCCGGTACGGGCAGTGGGATTCGCTTCTCGAACACGTACCGATCCTGGGAAGGGTCGCCGGTTGTCGGCGCGGGCCGCGGGACGCCAAGCACGTCGCAGGGATCGAGCACGAACAATTCCTTGTTCGCGCGTTCCGATGAACCGGAAGCACGCCATTTCTCGATGAACTAAGCAACATCCATGTGAGCTGCGGCGTAGAATAGACCAGGATGCACCCGTAAGGAAAGGGCGAGCTGACAGGACCAACCGAAAATCCTGCCATGCCTGCGCACGCGCCACAGAGTCAGTAAAACCCTTTGCTGCCTCCTGGTGTCCGGAACTTCCGCCGGTCCGATGCTTCGCGCCGAG
>JANOQY010000512.1:0-5275 GCA_031414995.1 Betaproteobacteria bacterium | reverse complement strand
CAACGGCACCATGCGGACGATAGCTGAATCCACTTTGGGCGGCGGCGTGAACGCACCGGGCGGCACATCGAACATGCGCTTCATCTCGAAGCGATATTGCAACATCACCGACAGGCGCCCATACGCTGCGCTGTCGGGTGCGGCCACCATGCGGTCCACGACCTCCTTTTGCAGCATGAATGTGCCATCGATGAGCGCATCGGCGAAGGTCGCAAGATGAAACAGAAATGGCGTCGAGATGTTGTAGGGCAGATTACCGACTGCGCGAAAATGCGCGCCAAAAATCGAAAAATCAAACGACAGCACATCGGCCTCAAACAAGGTGAAGATGTCTGCCGGAAACCGCAACCGCAGTGCCGCCGCGAGATCGCGATCAACTTCTACCGCGTGCAAATGATTCAGTCTGGCGCTGAGCGGCTCGGTAATGGCCCCGGGCCCTGGGCCGATTTCAACCAGCACATCATCGCGTTGCGGCGCGATGGCGCTGATGATGCGGTCGATGTAATGACGATCCGTCAGAAAGTGCTGACCAAACCGTTTCTTCGCGCGTGGCAACATCGTTAGCGAAGTCGCGCCAGCTGTACGGCCAGATTGATGGCGGCCTTCATGCTGCCGGTGTCGATTCTTCCCGTGCCCGCCAAATCCAGTGCGGTACCGTGATCAACCGACGTACGAATGATCGGCAACCCCAGCGTGACATTCACACCCTCGCCAAAGCTTGCGTATTTGAGAACCGGCAATCCCTGATCGTGATACATCGCGAGTACCGCGTCGGCATGTTGAAGATGGCGTGGCGTGAACAGTGTGTCGGCTGGCAGCGGGCCGTCGAGCAGCATTCCTTCTGCTTTCAACATCTCCACTACTGGAATAATCACGTCGATTTCTTCACGCCCCAGATAGCCGCCTTCACCCGCGTGCGGGTTCAAGCCAGCCACGAGGATGCGCGGTTGCGCGATACCAAATTTTGTTTTGAGGTCGGTGTGCAAAATACGCAATGTTAGCGTCAGCGATTCACGAGTGATCGCGGCGGGCACATCCTTGAGTGCCAAATGTGTCGTCGCAAGTGCGACGCGGAGGTGCGGCGTTTCGCGACCGACCAGCATCATCACAACCTGCGGTGTGCCGGTATTTTCGGCAAGATATTCGGTGTGACCTGTGAAGCCGATCCCCGCGTCGTTGATGCTGCCCTTATGCACCGGCGCTGTTACCATGGCCGCGAATTTGCCGCTGAGGCAACCGCCGATTGCACGATCAATTAAATGCAGGACGTATTCGCTATTTGCGCGATCAAGCACACCGGCCTTGGCGCTGACCGCAAGCGGTATGTGTTCAAGATGCAGGTTAGCGGCGCTGATGGGCCAGTTGACCCCGAGTAAATCGGCGCGCGCGGCGAGCAGATTTTTATCGGCAAGTAGAACGTATTCGGAATCCGCTTTAGTCGCGAGTTCGGCGGCGAGCAGCACGCATAAATCGGGGCCAATACCGGCTGGTTCGCCGGAGGTAATTGCAATGCTGGTACTGGATGCGGTCATTGGATTACTGCTTCGCTCTCCAATCGACGGACAAGGCACACTTGAAGCGAAGCAGAGGTGGAGATCGCTATTTCTCTTCGAGCTTCAACTCAACAAAAGCCCGATCCCGCGCCTGTCTTAACCAGTCTTCCACTGCCTCGTCGGTCTTGCGTAACCGGATAACGTTGCGTGCAGCGGCCCGGCGACGCTCTTCGGTGACGCCTTCGGTGCGGCGCTCTTCCACCTGCAGCAAATGCCAGCCGAACTGGGTTTGTATCGGCGCGGAGATTTCGTTGTCGCGCAGTTGGTTCATCGTGCGTTCAAATTCCGGCACGGTATCGCCCGGCGATAGCCAGCCTAATTCACCGCCTTTGGTTGCCGAAGGATCATCCGAGTGCACCTTCGCCAATTCAGCGAAATCAGCTCCGCCAACGATGCGCTCACGCAATCTGGACAAGCGCTCGCGTGCGTCGTCGTCGGTGACGCCTTCCTTCTGCTTGATCAGAATGTGCCGCGCGCGCGTTTGTTGAATCGTTGGCTGATTGCTGCGGCCACGCTTGTCGAGCAATTTAACGATATGAAAGCCGTTGGCGCTGCGCATAATGTCGGTGATCTCACCGGCCTTCAATGCTGAGAGTGCTTCCAGGAAAATCGCCGGCAGACGGCCCGATGGACGCCAGCCGAGATTGCCACCTTGCAACGCATCAGGCGCATCAGAAAATTGCGCTGAGATCTGCGCGAATTCGGCACCTTTGCGCAATTCCGACAACGCCTGCAGCGCACGTTTACGACGTGTTTCAATCTGCGCAGAGGTCGCCTGCTCCGGCACCAGCACCAGGATATGGGCCAGCCGGAATTCCTGATCGGTGCTTGCCTCGCGTGCTTCGAGCAGCAATTGCGTATCAATTTCGGCGTCCGTCACATTCACGTTCCCACCGACCTCGCGTTCGCGCAAACGGGTTTTCATCACTTCGCCCCGAATCTCTTCGCGAAATTTTGACCAACGGATGCCATCGGCCTCAGTCAACCGCCTGAACTCGGACATCGACAGGCTATTTTCATCGGCGATGCGCTGCAACGTTTTGTCGAGCGTATCGTCATCAACCCTGATACCCGTTTCCTTCGCTTCCTGCATCTCCACAAGATCCAGCACCATGCGGTCGAGCAATTGTTTGCGCAACACATCCATTGGCGGCAGTTGCGTACCCTGCTTTTTCAATTGCGCCGATATTGTCATCACGCGTTCGTTCAGGTCATTCATCGTAATGACTTCGTTGTTCACCACGGCCACGATGCGATCAAGCTCGATCACGCCGCCGGGCTTCACGGGTGATGCGAGTTTGGTGTCGAGCCTCGGTGCTGGCGGCGTAAACAATGGGTTCGGCGTGGCGGGTGTCGCGAACGGCGCCTGCGCACCGGCAACCGAAGCAGCACCGGCAAACACAAAAAGACATATGCAAAATAAACGATGTTTCATGATGATTTCTCTACAAAGATTAGCGGCCGTACTGGTCACCGGCACGATCCTCAGACCGTCGATAGCCGGAAATGTTCTGCTTTAGCGTTTCCAGCGGATTAATGCCCAGTTTGGATAGACCCTTCAGCTCCAATTGGAACTGAATCGAGTTTGAATATTTCTCGGCGGCAGTGGCAAATCGGTGCGCCACAAGGCGAAATTCCCAGCAACCTTGATTATACTCGACCCCGAGCAAACCCTCGATGAGGCGCCCGTCGCGCAGCGAATGGTTGGCCCGCGCCAACAGCGTCCATGCCGGGGCCACGCGGCCAAACGGCCATTGTGTGGAAATGTCGATTTGCTTCAATGAATCGCGGGTGAACCGGTAGCTGAAATTCAACAATCGGCCTCCTTCGGCGTTGTAGCGCGCGGAGACGTTGGTCTTCTGGAATTGTTTGGTCGAGGCCGAATACTGGAATCCCGAGTCGAGCGACCAGTTATCCGACACCTGGCCTGAAAGTGCGGCAAGAAAATCGGATCGACTGATATTGTTGGATGTGACGTCGGAAAGTGCCTGCGCATCGTTCGTCGTCAGGGTGACGCGCTGCGTGCCGAAAAAGTAGCGCTGCCCAATGGATGCTCGCAGCCGCTCAATGCCGGTGAGGTTCTCGATAAAGCGCGTCGTGACCGCAGCGGTAACCTGACGCGCATCCGAAATGCGGTCGCCACCGACAAACAGGTTCTCGTTGAAAATTTGCGCGAAACTGAAATCGGTATCGGTGGTGGAAAAGTTCGGCAGTTTACTTTGCTCCCGAAACGGCACGTAGAGCAGAAACAGCCGTGGCTCCAGCGTTTGTGTGATCGACTGACCAAAAAAAGTGGCTGCGCGCTCAAACGCCAAACCGCTGTCGACGCTCATGATCGGTAGCGCGCGGTTGCCGCCTTCAAAGCCGGTGGTGTTGCGCGTGAGGTCATAGCGGGTCGCGTGGAAACCAACCTTGGGTGTAACAAAGCCGTAGGGGCGCGTGATCGGATAGGACGCAGACGGATAAAGCAGCCACCGCCGCCCGCTGACGAGCGTGGGATGTTCGAACGACGTAAATTCGCCGACCGTATTGAGTTCAATCCCGTTCCAGCGATTTGGGGTCGCATTAAATGTCACCTGCGGGGCCAGCCGATACGGCGACAAAATCGCTTCAGCCGTGGGGTCCTGCAAGGTCTGAAAACTCAAGTAGCGCGTGGTCAGATTACCGAAATCGCTCGCGTACGTGAGGGCGACATCACGCGGAAGATTGGTTTGCGCGGTATTGCTGATGCGCGTTGAAAGATCGCGAAAGTAATTATCGTCAGAAACCTTTTGCGCGTTGATCGATGCGCTCCAGCCCGGCGCCAGCCATTTATCGAGATTCTGATAATGGCGCAGCGACGCCAGATAACGGTCACGGTCAGCAACGCGGTCTTGCGGCAAATATTCGGCATCAAGCTGCCCCAGAACGCCGCGGTCAAGGTAGCGAAGCTCAGTGCCGACCTGCAAACCGCGCCGGGTAAAAATCTTTGGCGTGATTGTTGCATCCATGTTCGGCGCGATGTTCCAGTAATAAGGCACCGCAAGCTCGAAACCGCTGCTTGAAGACGTACCAATCGTCGGTGGCAAGAAGCCGGATTTGCGTTCGTTATTCAATGGGAACGTCATATACGGCATGTACAAAATCGGCACACCTTTGAATTCAACAACAGCGTTAATGCCTGAGCCGATATTGCGCGCCCGATCAAGTGAAAGCTCTGAAATTTTCAGATACCACTCGTTCTCGTCGGCTCTGCAAGTGGTGTAAAAAGCATCGTAGAGGCGTTCTTGATCTGCACCCAGAAAATCCATGCGCTTGGCAGCGCCACGCGCCTCAAAGCGCTGCGATGGACGATCCGGATTTTTCGAAAAGAAAAACGCCGGATCTTCCAGACTGCCAATTTCGGTCTCGACCTTCAGCTTGAGATTGCTGCCGGTCACCACATCGCCATCGCGGGTCATGCGCATCTTGCCCAGCGCGACAGCGGTGTCGGTCTCTTTATCGTAGTCGAGGCGCTCAGCCGTCACCGTCATGTTGCCTTGCGTGAGCGAAACATCGCCGGTCGCCGAGACGTTCTTCTGGTTCACGCCGTCGATGCTACCGGCCTCGATCACACGGGGCCCGGCCTTGGGCGGGCGGCCAATCAACGCGCCCGGCGTAGGCAATGTTTTGTCAACTTTGAGCGCTTCGCGAATGGCGGTATCGAGCTCGGCCTGCGTGGGCGGCGTAATTTGCTGCGCGTG
>JANOQY010000511.1:0-6296 GCA_031414995.1 Betaproteobacteria bacterium | reverse complement strand
CATTGAATTCATTCCAGAATTTTTGTATGACGCGCCCGCGCAGATAAAAGATTTCTTCGTCCGTATGTGGCCGATGGATACGGCTTTCTACGGCAAATCGGTACACGCCGCGCTGATCGAAACGCTCAACATCGCCACGCTCGGCACCATCCTTTGCCTGGTGATCGCGTTACCCGTCGGCATGCTGGCCGCCAACAATCTGGTACCGTTCAAGCCCATCAATTATTTCGCCAAACTGATCCTGGTGTCATCGCGCTCGGTGAATTCGCTGGTGTGGGCGCTCTTGTTTATCGCCGTCTTTGGGCCTGGTGCGCTGGCGGGCACGCTGGCAATCGCATTTCGCTCCATCGGCTTCGTCGGCAAACTTTTCGGCGAGGCGCTGGAAGAAGCGCAGCGTGGTCCCATCGAGGCGCTTACTGCTGGCGGTGCACCGAAGAGCAGTATCTTCATCAAGGGCTATTGGCCACAGGTAAAACCCGCATTCTGGTCAATCGCGTTATTTCGCTGGGACATCAATGTGCGTGAATCAGCCGTACTGGGGCTGGTGGGTGCAGGCGGCATCGGCATGGCGATGGATTCAGCGATGAACTTGTTCCGTTGGGATCAAGTGGCTGTGGTGCTGCTAACTATTTTTGCGGTGGTTATTCTGGCCGAAGTTGGCGTTACCGCAGTCCGCAAGAGAGTGATCTGACATTCAGGTAATCCTTGTCGGCTTTGGGAAATGGCGATCTGCGTGTAATGCCAGCTTCAAAAAATCCGTTCGTGCTTGGCCTGTCGACGCACTCAATCAGCCATCGATCTTCAATGGCGCAAAAGACTTCACGAGATCATCCAGCGCCTTGAGTTGCGCGAGGAATGGTTCAAGTTGATCAAGACGCAGCGCACTTGGCCCGTCGCACTTCGCCTGTGACGGTTCCGGATGCGCTTCAAGAAAAAGCCCCGCCAATCCAACGCCCATACCGGCACGTGCAAGCTCAACGATTTGTTCGCGCCGCCCGCCAGATGCAGCAGCACCCGTCTCACGTTGTTGCAGCGCGTGGGTCACGTCGAAGATAACTGGCAAATCGCCAGTTATTTTTTTCATCACGCCGAAACCCAACATATCCACGACCAGATTATCGTAGCCAAAACACGTGCCACGGTCGCAGAGGATGAGCTGCGCGTTTCCGGCTTCCTTAAATTTTTCGACGATGTTGAGCACCTGCGAAGGGCTCAGAAATTGCGGCTTCTTGATGTTGATCACGCGACCGGTCTTGGCCAGCGCGACAACCAGATCAGTCTGCCGCGCGAGGAACGCGGGCAATTGCAAAACGTCCGCCACCTCGGCCACAGGCTGCGCCTGCCACGGCTCGTGCACGTCGGTGATGACGGGCACACCGAACGTCGACTTCACCACTTCGAGTATCCGCAACCCTTCCTCCAACCCCGGCCCGCGATACGAATGAATGGACGAGCGGTTGGCTTTGTCGAAGCTGCCTTTGAACACATAAGGGATACCCAGCTTTTGCGTCACACGCACGTACTCCTCAGCCGCGCGCAAGGCGAGGTCTTTGGATTCGAGCACGTTGATGCCGCCAAACAACACGAACGCACCGTGATTGCTGACGTTGATAGAGGGATTGATCGTAATGGTGGTCAAGGTAGTTCCTGTGGAGTCAACTGACGTATTTTACGCGTCGGCGGGAGGGGGACTTGAAATGGCGATCTCGTTACACGCATTGATCGCGACACATGATGAGCCATGAGAATCAACACTACAATTTCAAAAACTAATAACGCCGCCGCCGTCGATTCCGCTATTTGGATTCAGGGCGCTTCTCGCTCGTTGCGATACTCGGAAATCGCCCTGCGATCGCAACAAACAGGAAAATGAGAAAACCAACTGCGCCTAAAACTAACTCAAACACAATTGTCGGAGGCTGCTTATCGAGTAACGCTAAATCCGAGAGGAGTAGCCATGCGATAAGCACTCCGCCCACTCCGAAGAGGCCACAGACCAGCCGTAAAACTACTGAGACACGCTGCCACTTGACTTCCACGTTCACGATGGATACCTGACTTGATTTAGCGCAGAGCATCCGCATAGCATTCCGCGCGGCCTCCACTTATGTTGTGAATTATTGAACAGCAACGACTCAAATGAGTTCCAGCGACCCAGCCCCGTCACGCACCGCATCAACTGCCAACCTGTGGTCCATACTTGCAAGTCGCCCGCCGTGCGCTCGCGCGAGCGCAAGCAGATAAGTGTCCGTGACCCTTGAATGGCTTGATAGGCGCGTCATATCAACATAGGCATCGTCGGCGATGCTGATTTTGTCTGCCCAAAAATGATGTTCTGGTAATGCTCGCATGGCCGCAAGTGACTGGGCGACGGAACTTGGCGGACCGGGCGAGTTGGGATATTTGGGGTGCCCGACAATCCTGAGTAGGCCGTTCTCTGTGATCGGGCATGTAGCGAAGCCCCGTTTACCAACGCGTGCAAACCAGTCGTGGGCCTGATCGTGCTGCATATGCGCTGGGTCGATGAGCGCGATCAAGACGTTGACATCCAGCAGGTATGTCGTCACGGCTGTTCGTCACGAAGCTGGTTGACTAGTTCGAGAGTGACGGGGGTTCTGTCTTTTCGCGTTGGCAAGAGTGGCACGCCATTGCGGACGGGACGCGTCGTACGAATTCCCTTCGTCAGGCCCTGCCGCGCCAAGTTGGACACCACTTCTCCGACACTTTTCCGCTCTCGCTCGGCCAAGTGCTTGGCAGCGGCCAGAACATCATCGTCTATGGCTAGTGTGGTTCGCATAATCTAACTCCGAAAGCATCTGATGTTGTGCATCATACATCAAGCATCACATCACTAACAATGTGGGCAGCATGTCGTTAAGAAAACAGGAAGCTCCTGCCCCAGCGGGCCTTACAGCCGTTTTCCCTCCAAACACCCCCCAAATGGCGGTCTACGCTTTTTTATCCACCGCAAACACCGCTTCCGTCGGCACAAATGGTTCACCCACAACGCGCACGTATTTCACGTCGATCACATGCAATTCTTCCACACCGCCCGGCGCACGCAAGATCACCGCATCTCCTGGTCGCGCTTTCATGAGTGACCGTGCCAGCGGCGAAATCCAGCTGATGTAATTGCGCTTCAAATCGATCTCATCGACACCGACAATGGTGATGGTATTTTCATCGCCGTTCGCGCGGGCGTAAGTCACAGTCGCGCCGAAGAAAACCTGATCGGCTGAGTCTTCATCGCGCACAATTTCTGGGTCAACGACTTCGGCGATGTCGAGCCGCTTGGTGAGAAAGCGCAGGCGCCTATCAATCTCGCGAAGGCGCTTTTTGCCGTACTGGTAGTCGGCGTTCTCGCTGCGGTCGCCATTCTTGGCCGCCCATGAAACGGCTGCTGTGACGGCCGGGCGATCTTTTTTCAGCAAGTAGTCAAACTCATCTTTGAGGGCTTTGTGCCCGCCCGGCGTGATGTAATTTTTGCTGCCCGCAGGTAGCGGTGACGCGCTTTCGTCAAGGTCGTCATCGTCCTGATCGCTTTCTTTGGTGAAGGCTTTGCTCATGGTTGGCGTTTCTACTTCACCTGCAACAAAAACTGCTTGATGCCACCCAGCAGCATCTCCACCGCGATGGCGGTGAGGATCAGGCCCATCAATCGCTCGATCGCCTCCATGGCGCGTTTGCCGAGTAGCTTTTCGATCCGCTCACCCATGACGAGCAGCACCGCCGACACCAGCACCGCTGCCGTCATCGCGGCCACCCACACGCCCAGCTTGGCGGGTTCGCGCGATACCATCAGCATCACCGTAGCCAGCGCCGAAGGACCGGCAATCAACGGAATCGCCAGCGGCACAATAAAAGGTTCGTGATCCAATGATTCACCGAACACGCTCTCGGTGGATTTAAACACCATGTTGATGGCGATCATGAACAGGATGACGCCACCCGCGATTGAAAGCGATATTTCGGAGAGATGCATGACATCCAGAAACTGGCGGCCACCGAACATGAATGCGAGCAAGATGGCGTAGGCGATAAAACATTCGCGGATGACGACTCTGGCGCGGCGTGTTGAATCGACCTGCTTTAGTAGCGAGGCAACGACCGGAAGGTTACCCAGTGGATCGAGCACCAGAAACAACAACACAAATGCAGAAATGAGATCAGCGTTCATCCCTGCATTTTAACGCCTGCGCCGCGCCCGCCGGCGGTGCGGCTATTGCGGAATTTGCATAGTTGTTTGAGGTAAATCAATTTCGCGTAACATAACTCGGGCATACTACATCGAGTGTTTTTAAGCCATCTGCACATCGCCTGCAGGACGAAAAGGACGAAGAGGAATATCATGCTGCCACTTAAATTGATGACCGCTGCGCTTGCGCTGATCTCAGGCATTGTCGGGGCAGTCTTGTTTTCAACGAGTGCTCAGGGCGCGCCCTCGCCAGGCGAATGCCCGCAGCCGCGTTTTACTGGAAAGGCTCCCGCAGATTATTTGGCACGCATGAACCCCTTGACTGCGACGCCACAAGCGCTCAAAGCTGGTGAGCAGCTTTATCTTGGAAGTGCTGACACAGAATTTTGTTCAATCTGTCATGGCCGCAAAGGTGATGGCAGAGGCCCGCTCGCCAAGCAATACGATCCACCACCGCGCAATTTTGCCTGCGCCAAAACCGTGGTCGATGTCCCGGATGGGCAATTATTCTGGATCATCCGTTTCGGCTCGCCAGAGACCGCCATGCCCCCGCACAGCAAACTTAGCGATGAACAAATTTGGCAGCTCGTGCTGCATTTGCGTCAGTTGGCAAAGTAATTCTGAGGATAAATTTATCCAGCTGTCATCCTCACTCAATCGCTAAACAGGAAATCACCATGAAAGCACTTATCGCAATCGACGGTTCCGAACACGCATTGCGTGCGTTGCGCTACGTGCTTGATCATCAGGATTTTTTCAGCGCGAATCCAGAATTGGTTTTGGTAAACGTGCATCTGCCAGTGCCTTCTGCGCGCGCCAAGGCGGTGCTGGGCAGCGCAGCAATCGAGCAGTACTACAGGGAAGATGCTGAGGAGGCGTTAGCGCCAGCGCGCGCTGTGCTCGCCGGAAAACCGTGCCGGGTCACCGAGCGGTTGATCGTCGGACAACCTGCGGAAGAAATCATCAACGCCGCTCAACAGGACGGCTGCGACTTGATTATCATCGGTACCCACGGTCGGAGCGCAATTGGCAATTTGCTGATGGGCTCGGTCGCGATGCGCGTCATCGCTACTTCGCCAATTCCAGTGCTAAGCGTCAAATAGCGCTATCAGCTTTTGGTCATCGCACTTTTTGCGATGCGAGCTTTCCCAAATTTGTACTTTTGTTTGATATTGATCAAATAGTGCAATCCACTGGACGCTATGCTTGAGACATCTTCCACCACGAAGGAGTCACCATGTTCAAGCATATTCTGGTTCCCACCGACGGCAGCAAATTATCGTTGAAAGCCCTTGATCTGGCTGCGGGGTTAGCCAATAGCAGCGGGGCAAAGGTTTCTGTGCTGTACGTCGCGCCCACGTTCCCGACCATGATTGGTGGTGACGGCTATATGGTCACGCCGATGTCGGTAAAAGAGTGGGATGTGTCCATCGCCAAAACGACAGCGCGTGTTCGCGACGTGATTGAAAAGCGTGCAAAGGCGAAATCCGTTGCGGTGCAATTCCTGAGTGCGGCGAATGATCAGCCGCACGTAGCGATTATCGATACGGCCAAGCGCAAAAAGTGCGATCTGGTGGTAATGGCGTCGCATGGACGCAAAGGGCTATCCGCATTCCTGCTCGGCAGCGAGACCACAAAAGTGCTCACGCATTGCAAGTTGCCGGTGCTGGTTTGCCGCTAGCAGTCAATTCACGTGATGCGCATAAACCTGTTTCAGGCCTTCGATGTTAATGATGCGCACGAATTTCTGCTCGACTTCGATAAGTCCGTCGTTGTGAAATTTTGAAAAGGCGCGGCTGACTGTTTCAAGCTTAAGTCCAAGGTAGCTGCCCAGTTCTTCGCGTGTCATGCGTAAATGAAACTCGAGCGGCGAATAGCCGCGCGCATTCAAGCGCTGCGAGAGATTAAGCAGGAATGCGGCAATCCTCTCTTCAGCCCGCATCACCCCGAGCAGCATCATGACGCCGCTCTCGCGCACGATCTCGCGGCTCATCATCTTGTGAAAATGGCGCTGCAAGCCGCTGACTTCGCGCGACAGCTCTTCCAGCCGCGCATAGGGAATACTGCAAATCTCGCTGTCTTCCAGTGCAATCGCGTCGCA
>JANOQY010000510.1:0-6315 GCA_031414995.1 Betaproteobacteria bacterium | reverse complement strand
GAGTATCTCGAAGGATTCCTCTACACCACGGCCGTCATGTGCAATGCCGAGGCCATCGAGCGCATCGCGTACGAATTTTGCCTTGATAATCAGGCCGAAGGCGTGCGCTATGTTGAGGTACGGTTTGCGCCCCAGCTTTCGGTGCGCGACGGTTTCACCATGTCGGAAGTGGTGAAGGCAGTCGATCGCGGCTTGCGCCGCGCCGCGCAAGAATTTAACGCGCGACCGGAGGTAAAAGACGGCACAGAGCCGAAGTTCATGGCGGGCATGATCCTCTGCGCGATGCGCTATTTCGAAGGGACGTGGTCGCAAGGCTTCGGCCGCCTCTTCGACGCGATGCCCGAGGCTGATCGATTCGAGCTGTACTCAACCGCGAGCGTGGAGGTGGCGCGCGCGGCAGTGCGCCTGCGCGATGAAGGCTGCCTCGTTGTCGGGATCGATTTGGCAGGCCAAGAAAAGGGTTACCCCGCGGGCGACCACAAGCACGCCTATCAGATTGCCCATGAAGCCTTCCTCGGCAAGACCGTTCACGCCGGCGAAGACTACGGACCTGAATCCATCTTTCAGGCGCTGGGCGATCTGCACGCCGACCGCATCGGCCATGGCACGTGGCTTTTTCGCGAAGACAAGATTGAGTCGCACATCCCCGACAAGAAAGCCTACGTCGAGTCACTGGTGGAGTTCATCGCCGATAAGCGAATCACGCTCGAGGTGTGTCTCACCTCGAATCAGCAAACGATTCCGGAGCTTGCGGATCTATCCAAGCACCCTTTCGCCGAGATGCGTAAACGGAAACTCTCGACGACGTTCTGTACCGACAATCGTCTCGTCTCGAACACCACGGTATCCAACGAAATCAGTCGTGCGGTCAAGGCGTTCGATCTCACCACGCGCGAGGTGCGTGATTCGCTCATCTACGGCTTCAAGCGGAGCTTCTTCCCGGGCACTTATTTGGAGAAGCGGCAATATGTGCGCCAGGTGATCGATTACGCGGATAGGGTTCTTGGCAAGACTGAGAGCAGTTAGGTGTAGAGGTCCGCAGCCTCTTTGATTCCAGTAAATAGTTTTCAACGGGCGAGCTATCGGCGGCGTTGTCGTCCCGGGTGCCGTCATTTGACAACTGTATTTATCTGTGTATACTCAATATACACTATTAAATACAGCGAGCTATGACCGACAGACTATTTCTCTCGAATAACGAGAGTACGCCGATGTACACCCAGATCATGGACCAGATCGCGACCAAGGTCATGGCGGGAGACTGGCGGCCCGGCCAAGCGCTCCCCTCGATCCGCGAGTTGGCCAGCGCAAGCGGCGTGAGTGTGATCACAGTGAAACGCGCCTATCTCGAATTGGAACGCGCCGGCGTTATCGTCACCCGCCAAGGCAAAGGTTCGTTTGTCGCTGAGACGCAGGATATGCCCAAACAACTCATGCAGGACGAATTCAATTCGCATCTGATGGGCATGCTCAACACGGCCACCAAACTTGGCATGCAAGAGAAAGACGTCGTGGGACAAGTGCGCGCCGCGATGTCAATTGACATGTCCGCTCTTCCACGCGGAAAAAACACGCTCACAAAAAAATAGATGAACATGACAACAGAGACATTGCCCGCAATTACGCTGCGTGGCGTACAAAAACAGTATTCAGATTTTGCGCTGCAGAACATCGATCTGGAATTACCGACCGGGCAGATCATGGGCTTGGTGGGTGCGAATGGCGCGGGTAAATCCACCATCATGCGTATTTTGATCGGCCTGATACGCGCCGATTCTGGTGAGGTCGACGTATGCGGGCACCGTCTGCCAGACGCACAGGTCGCAGCGAAGCTTGAAATCGGCTACGCCTCTGAAGATATGCGGCTGTACAAAACGCAAACGCTGCGCTGGCACATGGACTTTGTACAGCACATCTATCAGACTTGGGATGAAGCGTATGCGTCTGAATTGCTCAAGCGTTTTGATTTGCGTCCGCAACAGCCTGCAGGTGGGTTTTCACACGGCCAACGCGTGAAGGCTTTGCTACTACTGGTGTTGGCGCGGCGTCCCAGGCTACTGCTGCTCGATGAGCCGACAACGGGGCTGGACCCGGTGGCGCGCGCAGAAGTATTGGAGGCGCTCGCCGATGTACTGCGTGACGAGTCGCGCAGTGTGTTGTTCTCTTCGCACAACACCCTTGATGTTGAGCAGTTGTCGGACTCAATAACCTTTCTGCATCAGGGGAAGCTCGTCGCTTCGCAAGATAAAGAGTCCTTTCTTTCCAGTTGGCGTCGCATCCTTTGCCATGGCAATTGGCAAGAACATATAAAAACCATGCCGGAGGTCGTCAGCGCGCGAAACAACGGCTCCATCATCGAGCTCAAAGTCCGCGATGGCGGCGACCTCTTTTTGTCGCGCCTCACGCAATTGGGCTTGACAATTAAAACGGTAGAGCCGATGAATCTCGAAGACATTTTTGTTACCAGTGTTCGCGCAGGGGCGCCATCATGAATACCCATTCGTTTGATCTCCAGATGATCAAGCTACTGGTCCTCAAAGACTGGCAAATCTACCAAAAGCAATTGGCCGCCTATGTGGTGGGCCTGCTCATCGGGCTGACGTTGGTGGGCATGGGCAAATCGTGGTCTTTTTATGTGGGTGCCCTGCTGTTACTCGTACTGCTGATTTGCGCGGGGGTATTCGCCATCCAGAGCTCAGTCCTCAACGAGCGAAAGGAACACACTTTGCCATTTGTGATGAGTTTGCCGGTCACGCCGATGGCGTTCTACTGGAGCAAGTTACTCGCCAATGTCACCATCTATCTGGTGCCTTTCACATTAGTTGTGGCCGGCACGGCGTTTTTGGTGCTGTTCACACCCTTGCCGGATGGCTTGTTGGTTTGGTCGTTGTTGATCTACGGGTTTCTCGCGATGATTTATTTCGTGTCGCTTGGCGCTGCCTTGGTAGTGGAATCCGAGGGGTGGAATACCTTTGTGATGATTGCGCTCTTTACCATGGTGAGTCCATTCATCATGGGGGTTGGCATGATTGACGCGATCGGCACCAATATCAAAACCAACAACATCGTTTGGAGTCCGCCGGCAATCGGCATATTCTTGGCGGAATTCGCCGTGATTGCGCTGGTGATTGTTGTGACTAGTTGGATACACCGTCGCAAGACATCGTTTCTATGACTGCTGCCGTCACTGAGGAGCCGCGGCTTTACTATATGGACAATCTGCGCGCGTTGGCGATGCTGGCGGGTGTGCTGTTCCATGCCGGGCTGGCGTACAGCGTGTTGTTACATGGCTTTTGGCCGACCGCCGACGCGGGTCAATCTATTGGTGTTGATGTTGTTGCGTGGTTTTCACATCTATTTCGCATGCCGTTGTTTTTTGTCGTCGCAGGCTTCTTTGCCGCGCTATTGGTGGACAAACGCAGCATCGGCGGCATGTTGCGCAACCGATTCGCGCGCGTGTTACTGCCCCTCATCGTGTTCTGGCCAATTGTTTACGTGGTGATGGGTTCGCTCATCACACACGCTGCGGCCAACGTGGAAAATCTTTCGCCACTGCTCGTCGTTGTCAAAAAGTGGCTGGCAGAGCCAAACCGGACTCCCGCACCCCCAACACTCATGCATCTCTGGTTTTTGCCGTACCTGCTGTGCTTCTGCGTGTTGGTTTGGGTCGCGACTGCGCTTGAGATGAAATGGCTGAACCGATGGTTCGCGATGATGCGTCCGGGCGTGTTGATTAGTTTTGCGCCGCTCGTTTTGATTCCCGCATTGGTGGGGGTTGCCGCGCCGTTTCCAGCACCGGACAGTTTTTTCCCGCATTGGTGGGCGCTGATCTTCTTCGGGTTCTACTTTGCATTCGGCTATCAATTGTTTCATCACCAAACGACGCTCGACAAACTCAAGCCTTCTGTGATGCCCTTGACTCTGGCCGCCATGCTCGCCTACGCGGCATTCTTTTGGCTAATGCAAATGCAGAATCCCTTGCAACCGAATCCACTGCTGCATGTGCTTCAGGCAGTGCTGGAAGCCTATGTCGGGTTCTGGATCACCCTAAGCTGTTTGGTGTACGGCAAGCGGTGGCTCAATCGTAGCAATCGCCTTTTGCGTTATCTCGCTGATGCATCGTACTGGGTGTACATCATTCATCTTCCTCTGCTATTCGCGATTCAGTATCAATTGATGGACGTTCAAGCTGGCTGGCAAGTAAAGTTCATTGTTTCCATTCTCGGCACGATCGTGATTTCTTTCGCGAGCTACCAACTGCTGGTGCGCAACACTATTGTAGGAAGGTTGTTGAATGGGACGCGGCGCGACCAGCCACGGCCGGGGATAGCAAAAATTAGACGTGGTCCCCAATGCAGCAAGAGTGCAATGTCTTCCCCGGACTCGATCCGGGGATGACATTACCAATGATTGAGAAATGGAATCAAGTCGACCATGGCGGAAATGATTCAGCGGCGACCGCGCACAGAGCAGCCTTTGTTGGCTAACTTAGCCAGATACATATAAACTAACCCAACATATAAACTGCAACAAGGATTCAACCATGCAATGCAATATGCTCGAAGCCAGGAATCAACTCTCAAAGCTCGTGCAAGCCGCACTGGCCGGGGAGGATGTTGTGATCGCCAACAAAGGTGTGCCGGTGGTCAGGCTGGTCAAAGTCGGCACGCAGAAGTCTGCTCGCAAACCCGGTGCATGGCAGAGTCTGCCCAAGCCTATGGCTGATTGGGATTCACCCGCGACCAATGCCGCCATCGCCACTGCACTCATCGGTGGCAAGTTGCCGTGAAGAGGTATCTGCTCGACACCCACCTAATCTACTGGTGGATGACAGCCGATGCCCGTCTGGGACCGACCATTCAACGCATCATCGCCAAATCCGAAATCATCGTGAGTGCCGCCAGCATGTGGGAGATGGTGTTGAAAAACGCTACGGGCAAATTGCCTTTGCCGGAAGGGTCGATCAGCGAGCAACTTGAAGCGCAAGGCTTCATTCTGTTGCCGATCCTGCCGCGCCACATTGAAGCCGCACGCAAGCTGAGATGCAAACACGCTGATCCGTTCGATAGATTGCTCATCGCTCAGGCGCAGGATGAACGTTTGACGTTACTGACGCGCGATGCTGCTATTTTGGGACTGGAATTGGACGGTGTCGCAAAGGGCTGATCCGATTCTTCGGTGCCATGCTGCATCGCGCAGGGTCAGGTGGCGGAGACTATTTACGCATGCAGCCTCGCAAGAAAGTATTCGGCGTCACCTAAAACGTTATTCCAGTCAAAAGGTGTCAGTGCTGAATGCCACTTACTTAAGCCTAAACACGCTGCGAAGTAGGTTGGTGCTGAACAACGTGAAGCCCAACATGGTCGACGATAAAGTGTTGGGCTTCGCAAGCTCAGCGCCAACCTACAAGTGCTGCTACGGTACCACCCGCGAAACTTTCCATCCATGTCATTTCGAACCCGGTTTTATCGGGTTAGAAGTCTGCTGTTGCTTTGTTGTCGCGCAAAAGCAGATTTCGCACTTCGTCCGAAATGACACTAATTAGTAAAGCGGTAAGCTCAGACGCTTCCCTTTGCCTAACCCCCAGCAACAAACAACTCGCGAATCCTCTCCGGCGGAATGATATCCACGCCTTTGGCAAGCGGATAGCTTGATGCCACCGGTGCAACAACGAAAACGTGCTCGGCGGCAACGTCATCGCGCGCCAGCCAAAACCCTTTGCTCACGGTCGGTGCCGTTGAAAGTTTTATCTCGAAGGCTATTCGACGCCCACCTTTTTCAACGACCAGATTCAATTCCGCACCGGCGGAAGTCCTGAAGAAACAAATCTGCGCACCGCGCGGCGCGAGGTTGGCGATCTGTTCGACGATGAATCCTTCCCACGAGGCACCGGCAATCGGATTGCCCAGCACCGCATTGCGCGAATCCAGGCCAAGCAGCGCGTGCAACAATCCGGAATCGCGAATATAGGTGCGCGGCGCTTTCACGAGGCGCTTCTTGAGGTTGCCCGCGAAAGGTTGCACGACGCGCATCACGCCCGCACCCTCCAGGATGCCCAGATAGCGTTGCATGGTCATGCTGGTCATGCCGAAGGCTTGCGCAAATTGGGAGGCATTCCATATTTGGCCCTGATGGTGCGCCAGCATCGTCCAGAAACGCCGCAGCTGCGCGGAAGGTACGCCGATGCCGAGTTGCGGCAAATCCCGCTCCAGAAACAGGCGAATGAAATCTTCGCGCCAGCGCAGAGAATCAGCGGCCGTCTCGGCGAGGTAGCTCAGGGGAAACCCGCCGCGCACCCATAGCCGCATGGTTTGA
>JANOQY010000509.1:0-6616 GCA_031414995.1 Betaproteobacteria bacterium | reverse complement strand
TGGCTGCGTGTGATCGCGGTGCAAACTGTAGTGCTGATTCATTGCGGGTGTTGAATGGCTGCGCCTATCAAGGTGCCTGTGGCTATGATTCGCTCGAAGCCTACCTGCAGTTCAATGAACTTGCCCCAAACGTGTATCTGGCCGCGCAGCAAAACCGGAACACGATCCTTGAAGCCATCGCACAAGGAAGATGGGACTGGCTCGGCATCGCGGCAGGTTCAGGCCGCACCGTGACGACTACGCCTCCAGCGACGGCACGCCCTGCGGTCAAACCGCCACCCGGCCGACCTGGTGGCTAATACTCAGGTGCCATCAAAACTTTTCTCAACCACTGGCGCCATTAAGCGGGCAAAAGAGTCTGAAAACGCCCGTGGAATGGCGTTCCGCGTAACGTTGCGCGGGCTTGCGTGCTGAGGCGGGCGAGTGCCTGCCTGCGCCGCAGACCACCCAGGCCGCGTCACACTGCTATCATCTGCCCACAATAATCAGGAGGAGACGGCCGTGCTGAAGGCGCTGGATTCCACCGTGCCGCAGCGCTATTGGGCATGGGCCACTTGTTGCATTTTGTGCATGCCGTGCATCTTGCTATAAGCGGTCGCCAGCTGGTGGACCTGGCCGGCACTGGTATTCTCCGCGCCCGCACTGGTCGGCCTCATCGATTACACCCAGGACCGGCAGGCGATTCGTCGCAACTATCCGGTGCTGGCGCACTTTCGTTTTTTCTTTGAAATCATCCGCCCGGAAATCCGCCAGTACTTCATCGAGGCCAATACCGAAGAGCTTCCCTATTCGCGCGCGCAGCGTTCGATCATCTATCAGCGCGCCAAACGGGTCGCCGACAAGCGGCCGTTCGGCACGCAACTCAATGTCTATCAGCCGCAATGCGAGTGGACAAATCGCTCGATGTCCCGGCCGAGATCGCCAATCACGATTTCCGCATCGACATCGGCGGGCCGGATTACAAACAACCGTACTCCGCCAGCGTGTTCAATATTTCGGCGATGAGTTTTGGCGCACTCTGGGCCAACGCCATCCTCGCGCTGAATGCAGGCGCGAAGAAAGCCAAGTTCTATCACGACACCGGCGAAGGTTCGATCTCATGCCATCATCGCCAAAACGGCGACGACCTCGTTTGGGAAATCGGCTCGGGCTATTTCGGCTGTCGCAACCAGACTCGGCAACGATGTTGCGCGATTGCAACAATGTCTACGCGCAGTCACGCCAATCCTTTTTTTATTGTCCGCGTCATAATCGGCACTGCTTATTCGATCAACTGTTGTCGAAAGCAATTCCGCTTACGACCACAATGGAGAACGAGATGAATCAATACCTGTTACTGCTGCATGAAAACCCGTCCGATTACGCCACTCTCTCGCCAGCCGAGATGCAGGAGATCATCACGCGCTACAGCGCATGGGCGGGTGAGATGGCCGCGAAAGGGCACTTGGCCGTCGGCGAAAAACTTACCGATGACGGCGGCAAGATCATGCGTCGAAGCAACAACAAGGTTCTGATCAGTGACGGCCCTTTTGCCGAAGCCAAAGACGTGATTGGCGGGATTTTTATTATCAAGGCCGACACCGCTGAACAAGCGTACAAGCTCGCCGAGGCCTGCCCGCACCTGTGGGGCAATAATTGGATCGAGCTTCGCGCCATAGAGAAACTCAACGACTAACGGCGCATCAGTCGCACTAATCGCGTGCGGTCGCATGCAATCGCTTGAATTTTTCTTTCGGCATCAGTACGGGCGCATCGTCGCGCGACTGACCAGAACGTTAGGTCTGGCATCGCTCGAGCGTGCCGAGGACGCAGTGCAGGCGGCCATGCTGAAAGCACTCAAGTCATGGCCGTTGGCAGGGCAACCTGCCAATCCAGCAGGTTGGCTATTTGATGTCGCGCGCAATCACGCCATTGACGGTTTGCGGCGTGAAGGCAAGCAGGTGGCACTCGGCGAGGATGATTTCCTCGCCGAGTGCCACAGCGAACCTGCGTTCGCGCGCGAGCTCCATGATGACGAATTGAGGCTGCTGTTCGCGATATGCCATCCCGCATTGCCGATCGAAGCGCAAGTCGCGTTGGCATTGAAGGCGTTATGCGGGTTCAGCTTGCGTGAGATCGCCGCAGGTCTATTGACCAACGAGACCGCATTGGCCCAACGCCTCGCCCGTGCGCGAAAAACCATTACTTCGCAACAAATCGACTTGTCCACACCACCGCCCGAAGCTCTACCCGCGCGGCGGCGCGCAGTTCTCGCGACCATCTACCTGATGTTCAACGAGGGCTACCACTCGGGCAGCAACAGCGAAGTGCAGCGCAGGGAAATTTGCATGGAAGCCATCACCCTTGCGCGCGAAATGTCTGCGCATCCGGTGTCAGCCCATGCCGATGTACATGCGTTGGCCGCACTCCTGTTGCTGCACGGCGCACGTCTCGACGCACGTGTTGATACGGTCGGCGGCATGCTGCTACTCCCGCAGCAGCCACGCGAACGCTGGGATCAGGACATGATCGCGTTGGGCATGCGGCATCTGGATTTGGCGCGCGACACCGATCAATTGACCAGCGCTCATTTGCAAGCAGGCATTGCCGCAGAACACGCCCTCGCCGCCAGTTATGGACAAACAAACTGGCCGGCAATACTTAGCTTGTATGAAACGCTTTTGTTGATTGATCAATCTCCGGTAGCGCGTCTGGGGCATGCCGTTGCGGTGGCCAACGTGCATGGCGTTGAGGAAGGCTTGCGATTACTCGTCCCGTTACTATCGGCGCTGCCCGAACGATTTCCTTTCGGCTTAATCGCGCAAGGGGATTGGCTACTCGAACTTGGTCGGTTTGCTAAGGCCCGCGAAAGTTATGTGCTTGCACTTGCCGAGGCTGGAAATGTTAGCCAGTCGGCGTTCATTTCAGGGAAATTACGCTTGCTGGATGTCGCGTGCCCGACTAATGAATGAAGAAGCGAATCGATTAAATACGCCTCCTTGGTTCGCATGCTGCAATAAAAATATCGCACGCGCTCGCGCACCTGTTCCAGAATCTTTACCGATTGCAGCCGCGGGAAAGCGTGAGTAGACTGTCGTTTGTTAGCGAAAGTTGAACCAACAACTGAGGTTTTATGACTGCTGGAAAAACACGATTCTGTTATGGCTGTATATGCATACAGCTTGCGTGCAGAAGCACATGATTGCAATAGAGATTTCCGCATTTTTTCTGGAATGGTAGGGAGCAACGCGGGATGGAATGCGGATGCTTTGCTCCCTTCATTTCGTTCCCTTGATTTGAATGCTACGTTTTGAGACCTTGGCGCGATAAGCATATCACATAACTGTATGTTTATACAGCTCTTAAAAAATGCTATTTTGCGGAGCGGAAAGAGTGCGCCGCCTAACACGCAGTGTTGAAGCGGACGCACTCTTTGCGCCCCGTATAAAGAGCATGGAACTCAAGGAATTTTTTTGGGGTTAGGTATGATTGCAGTCGACGTCGAATTTTTGCCGCATTCAAATCCAGAGAACTCATCGCTAGAACGGACGCCCCTTCGGTGCGCCGCTCACCTCAGTCGTTCGGTAGCGCGACAGATAAACGCTGTTCGTTAGGCATCTTGGTGACGATTGTGAGTCGAAGAACGGTTAGTGAAGCTGCCTTCGAGGCCTTCTGCCAGGCCAACGATCTCGAGTTCGAGAGAATTTCTGAGGGCACGGAACCAACACCTGACTACGTCCTTTGCCTCCGCCAGGCGATATACGTGGAGGTCAAACAGATTGACGAGGACACGAACTTCTCAGCGGCCCATAGCAGACGGTCACCGGGCTCACATATCCGGGCAAAGATCAACCAAGCTCGTGACCAGATTCGGTCCGTTGCGCAAATCGGCTCGCCTACCATGCTCCTTATCTACAACAACCTCGATCCACTACAGGCGTTCGGAACCGAGCAACATGACTTTTTTGCCGGCATGTATGGAGACCTCACTTGGTATCCCGCCTCCGCAGAGGTACCGCACGCTGGCACCTTTCACGGCCGAAACAAGTCCTTTCGAGAGGGCAAGAACGATTCATTTAGTGCAGTCGGCTGGCTGCACCGCGGTCAAGCGGGTTTTGGTATTCACCTTTACGAAAATGCTCATGCGCGAGTACCGCTTGACTTCGCGTCGTTGCCGGCGTGCATTCAATTCAACCGCATTCAAGTCGAAGATGCCTAACACGTCAGTCAAAAACGCTCCCTTCGCTCGCTGGACGCCGCAAAAGCGCGGCGCCTTTTACCTTGATCGTTAAGCGTCGCACTCACCACAAGCCTTGCTCACGCCACTATTCCGGAGCCTCCTATGGCAGAAACCAAGACCAAACCCACGAATGCGAGTATCAATGCGTACTTGGCGTCCAGAGCCAGTCCCGAGCAGTTGACCGACTGTAAGGCCATCATGGCCATGTGCAAGCGGGTGACGAAGCAGCAGCCAAAGATGTGGGGGCCAAGCATCGTAGGCTATGGCTCGTACACCTACACGTACGAGAGTGGCCACACAGGCGACGCGTGTCTCACTGGCTTCGCAGTCCGCGGGAAGGAACTAGTCGTCTACCTCATTGTGGAGAATCCCGAACAAGCCGAGCGCTTGGCCAAGCTCGGAAAACACAAGATGGGTAAATCCTGTCTGTATTTCAAACGCCTGGCGGACCTTGATGTCAAGGTCCTTGAGGCACTCATTGCCGGGTCGGTCGCAGAGGTCAAACGCCGGTATCCGAACACCGGCAACGCCTTAACCCCTCGCTAACGCGGAAGTACTCTCATGCCTCTGCGTTTGGAACATGCCAACATTTGTGTTCACGATATCGACGGCGTCGTTCGCTTTCTGTTGGCTGCGTTCCCAGAGTTCCGGATTCGCCGCGATACGACCGAGGCGGACGGCTCGCGTTGGGTTCACGTCGGCGGTGACGAGACATACATTGCGTTGAATGAAGCAAAACCCGACGCCGAGAAGCGCGGAAAGCCCTACAAAGGCCGACCGGGTTTGAACCACATCGCTTTTGAGGTTGATGATGTCGCCGCTGTACATCAGCGCCTCAGCGCGGCGGGCTACCAAGATTCAACACCGCCGAACGCACACCCATATCGTCAACGTGTCTACTTCTACGACTCTGATGGAAATGATTGGGAGTTCGTGCAATACCTGTCCGAGGATCGTGAAAAAAGGCACGATTACGAGATACCCGAGTAACCGGTCTGCCCCTTCCATCAAACCTTAAACCACGATGACACTGCAAAAATTACTGGGAATCGAGATCCCCATCATTCAAGCACCGATGGCGGGTGTGCAAGGCAGCGCGCTGGCGGTGGCGGTTTCAAATGCAGGCGGGTTGGGCTCATTGCCCTGCGCCATGCTGGGTCTAGCCGCCATGCGCGCTGAACTGGCGGCGATCAAAGCACAAACAAGCAAGCCTTTCAACGTGAATTTCTTTTGCCATGTGCCACCCACGCCAAATGAAGAGCGCGAAGCGGCTTGGCGCGTGAGGCTGGCGCCCTATTACAACGAACATGGCATCGATGCGGACAGTATTCCCGCTGGGCCGGGGCGCTCTCCATTCACTGCTGAAGCCGCCGACATGCTTGACGAATTCAAGCCTGCAGTGGTGAGCTTTCACTTTGGGTTGCCATCGGCGGAATTATTGGCGCGCGTAAAAGCCTGGGGCGCGAAAATTCTGTCATCAGCAACAACCGTTGAAGAGGCGCTTTGGCTCGAAGCGCGTGGCGTCGATGCCATCATTGCGCAAGGTCTTGAGGCGGGTGGACATCGCGGAATTTTCTTGTCGGATGTTCTGACTTCTCAAGTTGGCACGATGGCGCTGTTGCCGCAAATAGTGCGCGCGGTGAAGCTCCCCGTAATCGCTACGGGCGGCATTGTGGATGCGCGCGGTGTTGCGGCTGCGTTGGCGCTCGGCGCTGCTGGCGTACAAATCGGAACCGCTTATTTGCTTTGCAATGAGGCGACCACTAGCGCTGTACATCGCGCTGCATTGAAGAGTGAGGCTGCCCGCCACACGGCACTCACGAACCTCTTCACCGGTCGGCCCGCGCGCGGGATCGTGAACCGCATCATGAAAGAGTTGGGACTAATCAACGCGGCTGCACCCGCTTTCCCACTCGCCACTGCGGCCATCGCACCGTTGCGCGCCAGCGCCGAAAGCAAAGGCTCAGGCGATTTCTCGCCGCTGTGGTCCGGCCAGAATGCAAGCGGATGCAAGGAAATTCCAGCTGCCCAACTCACGCGCGAATTGGCTACCGGCGTCTGCGGCCAATCTTCGACATAGCATCTTGGTCGAACGCGAATTGTCTGTCGTCTCTAGATGCAACTTTCCGTCCACCTTGAACTCACATGTTTTTTACCGGAGACACCAATGCCACTAAAAACTGCCAGCGATTTCGATCCCGAAGTAATGAAGCTGTTTGACCAGTACGTGCACGGGGCAATCGACCGCCGTGTTTTTCTCAACCGGGCGACAAAATACGCGGTCGGCGGCATGACCGCGACAATGCTGCTCGACGCGCTGAATCCAAAATTTGCGGAAGCGCAGCAGGTAAAAAAAGACGACCCGCGCATCGTTGGCAAGTACGTCGAATACGCATC
>JANOQY010000508.1:0-1829 GCA_031414995.1 Betaproteobacteria bacterium | reverse complement strand
CTGCCTGCCTTTACGCATGAAACCTAGTGCGAACAGCCCTAAGCCAAGCAAAAGCACACTGCCTGGTTCCGGGACAGTTGTGTAATCGCCTATAGCGAACCCACTTGCGCCGGCAGTAAGGCTTTGTACATGAGCACCCATCTGGCTACAACCCAAGGCAGCGTCGCTGCTAGCGCTACAGGATGCGCCCAAGAAACTACTGCTCGTGAAGAAACTACCGGGCGTAGTATTCGTCATTGTGAAAGTCAGGCTTTGGAGGTTCGTCACGTTATTGCGAGAACCCGGAGGATCAGCAGACAGAAAATTAAAATCCATACTTCCGCTACCCTGCACATTGTTCGCGAGGCCTGTAATACTCCAGCCCGCCGGATTAAAGCCCGAAAATGCATAACTTGTCCCAAACGGAGTCAGAATATTAAAGGCGAACTGGCCTAACCTCGCGTCAGGATGCAGCGGCGAGTTGAGGTCAACGAGCCAGGTAACGAAATTGCTGGTCGTGTCGCCAGTAATCGTCACGTCGACAATAATGCCGTCAGGATTAGCTGCACGCGGATCGCCTGTCAACTGTGCGGTGACGGTGAACGGGGTCGCCAGAACAGTCCCGACCGCACTTACGGTCAGAAGCATTGCCAGGATACCCACGCTAACCGTGCTTTTTAATAGTTTCATTTTATTTCGTCTGAAGTTTGCGAAAAGGTGCAAGTGTGTTGTGATAGAAGAGCAATTACCGCACCACTTTCCCAAGCTATTGAATTTAATGGCTATTCAATAGCCGCTTGCTCTGACAATATGTTGATTGTAAAATTTTCCGACGCCTCCAGCCCCGCAGAAAACACGACTTACGAAAGTTTTGTTTGAGTCACTATGTGTGCTGTGCGCCGCCTCGCAACTTAATATGCAAATCCCGCAATTGTTTTTCTGGCACAGCAGATGGCGCATCGACCATCAAATCCTGACCACGTTGCGTCTTTGGGAAAGCGATCACATCGCGGATCGATTCCCACTTCTCGCACATCAGCGTCACGGAACGATCAAGCCCGAATGCGATACCGCCCATGGGGGGCGCGCCGTATTCGAGCGCGTCAAGCAGGAAGCCAAATTTGGCGCGTTGATCTTCCTCTGAAATACCGAGCGTCTTGAATTGTTTCTGCTGCAATGCCGGTTGATGGATGCGCACCGAGCCACCGCCCAGCTCCCAGCCATTCATCGCCACGTCGTAGGCCTTGGCGAGCACTTTTGACGGATCGGACTCCATCAACGCAATGTGTTCATCTTTTGGTGCGGTGAACGGGTGGTGTGCTGAGACGTAACGATTATTTTCTTCGTCAAAATCGTAGGCTGGAAAATCAACCACCCACACCGGTTTGTAGCCGCCCTCGGCATAGCCTTTGGCGTGACCGAGCTTGGAACGCAGTGCGCCCAAGGTGTCGTAAACCACTTTGGTTTTATCGGCACAGAAGAAAATGATGTCGCCGGTCTTGGCGTTGCACGCCGCAAGAATTTTGCCGAGCGTTTCCTCGGAGAAAAACTTGACGATGGGCGATTGCAAACCTTCGGCGTTTAGCTTGGACGCGTCGTTGATCTTGATATACGCCAATCCTTTTGCGCCATAGATCGCCGCGAAGGTGGCGAGATCATCAAGTTCCTTCCTCGCAAACATTGCGTTGCCAGCAGGCAAACAAAGTGCGGCAACCTTGCCATTTTTTGCATTGGCCGCATCGACGAACACTTTGAAACCGGAATCCTTGACGATGTCGGTGAGTTCGGTGAGCTCAAGTTTCACGCGAAGATCAGGTTTGTCGGAGCCGTATTTCGACATCGCTTCTGCG
>JANOQY010000507.1:0-4309 GCA_031414995.1 Betaproteobacteria bacterium | reverse complement strand
GGAGCGGTCAGGCTTGGATCTGGTATTCGTCACCACCATCAAGGTGCGCCATGAGCTGGGACAGACCGCCGTATTGACTCCGGAAATCAATCCTCTAATCTACACCTACGGCCTCGCGTTATTCCTGGCATTGATGCTTGCAGAATGCGAGAGTTGGTGGAAAATTCTTGTCGGCGCCATTGTGCTGCTGCCTTTTCAGAGTTGGAGCATCGCGTTCGAGGTGCTAGCCCAATGTATGCAACTCGGGCCTGATGTGTCCGGGCAGGCGGGAGTGTCCGGCTGGCGCCTGTCAGCAATAGACGTAGGCTATCAGCTTGGCACCTTCATTTTTCCCAGCCTCCTGCCGGTTGTCCTGTGGGCAGGCTTCAGCAGGTTTTTCAGTGAGAGTGTGCTGCACTCACGGGCGCGCATCACTTAATCAATTGACCTGACATTGCGTCAATATCTTATTCAAAACACCATGGTTGCTCACTAAATTGTCGGCAACCGTATCGTGTACTGCCCCGACTTCTCATCACGCACCACCACCACAAGTTTCCGTTTCTCTGCGTCCTCGACCAACTCCTTGAAGCTGCGATAGCCGTACGAGGATTCATTGAATCCTGGCCTGCGCCGCTGCATGGTTGGTTTCACCATCGAGCCCCAGAGCTTTTCATCCGAGCCGCGTTCGGCGATCAGGTCTTCCACGGTGTCGACAAGAAACTCAAGCACTTCAAGGCGTTTGTCGTCTTCGGGTTTTTGCGCCGCTTTTTTTGTCGTGTTCGTTGTGGGCTGCGGTGTCGCTTTCTTTATCGCTTGTTTTTTCGCTTCCTGCGCACGCACGAGATCGTCGTAATAAATGAATTCGTGGCATGCACCACTCAGCAGATCTGACGTTGAATCCTTCACGCCGACACCAATGACGCGTTTGTTGTTTTCTTTGAGCTTGGATACAAGCGGGGAGAAATCAGAATCGCCGCTGATGATTACAAACGTATCGACGTGCGCTTTGGTGTAACAGAGATCCAGCGCATCGACGACGAGACGGATATCAGCTGAATTTTTTCCGGATTGGCGTACGTGCGGAATTTCGATCAGCTCAAACGCCGCTTCGTGCATCGTCTTTTTGAATTCTTTATAGCGATCCCAGTCGCAGTAGGCTTTCTTGACGACGATGCTGCCTTTGACTAATAGGCGCTCAAGCACCTTCTTGATATCGAATTCCGGATACTTCGCATCGCGCACGCCGATCGCGACGTTTTCAAAGTCGCAAAAAAGTGCCATGTTGGTAATTTCGGGTTGTCCTGCCATGTGGGTTTCCTTTTTGGATCACGAGCTTCGGTTGAAACTGATGTCGGAATCATTGGATGCAAAGCAGCGCATATTTATCCATCATACTCGTGCCTGTTAATTGATCGCGCCGCCAAAAATGCCACGCTTCGCCGCCAATGTTTCGTTCATGTTTACTGAGCTGCCGTTTCTGGAGCGCTTCGGCGCGGCGGCTTCGGCCGGGTTTGGCGCGGTGGAATTTCATTTTCCGTATGACTTCGATCCGCAAGATGTTCGTGCCACGCTTGACGACCACAAACTGGTGCCGGTGTTGATCAACATTCGCGGGGGTGATGCCAAGCTGGGTGAGCGCGGCTTTGCGGGCTTGCCGGGCAGAGAAGATACGTTTCGTCTTTACGTCGCCGAGGCTGTTGCATACGCCAAGGCGATCGGCGTGCGGCAACTCAATTGCCTTGGCTGCGTGCAACCGCCGGGTGCGGATGCTAGCGCCTGCGAGACAACGCTGGTCGACAACCTGCGCTATGCCGCCGGCGAAGCTGCGTTAGCCGACATGATCGTCAATCTCGAACCGATCAATACGCAGGATGTGCCGGGGTATTTGGTCAGCAACACAACCGATGCGATTCGCATCATGGATGCCGTCGTCGCAGGTGCTTTAGCTAAACCAAGTCAAACGCAAAAGGATGATCCACAGGACGCTGCCTAGCAAGGCTCCGGAGAGGAGACCTTCCACTTGATTCATGGGTTCTTGACGTACAGATCGACCGTGCAAAAATTCCGCACCTCGAAGTTCGCGCAATGCATCCAACGCTACTCTCATGCTACCCATTTCGACATTGCAACAGCTCCAAGAAATGACTCGCTTTGTTGCGATAGTTGCCCTACCTGAATGTTATGACAACTTCGTTAAGGTATTGACAACACGGAAATAGTATCAACAAGAATCGCTTATAGGCAAGCCAATTTGTGAAAAACCGCACATTACGTGTCGGGTGTGCAACGACTGCTCGAAATGCGCGTACCTCTCGATGCGGCTAAGCCCGCAAAAAATAGTATAGAACCATTATTGGCGAGGTTCTCATGGCAAAAATGTCACGAAAGCCGCGCCGGTGCTTGTGTTTAAAGTTTGTGCGCCGCACAGAAAACGCAGCCTTATTTCTTCGCGTCTTTTCCGGGCTGCTTCATTAGCTTGAAGCTGGCTGTTGTCGGCGTATCAGCGGGTAACGGGCAGGCACTATCGGCGCTGACACCAACGGAGGATCCGGGTGCAAGGCTTACGGCATAAATTGCCTGCGTTGCATTTGCTTGGGGAGCAATGTCGAAAGTGACGAGCAGTTGCTTCGCCTTGGTGACGGGAGTGGCTTGTAATCCAGTTGCGCCGAAATCAGCATTTGCGGCTGGTTTGGTGATGGCAATGGGAAATTTTAATTCGCCGTTGGGGTCGGAGAGGGCGGTCGAGTAGGTGACGGCGGAAACGTTAAAGCGACCGCTTTCGCCCGCGTTGCCCACTTGTAGTTTGGTAGTGTGTCCGCACAGCCCCTCAGTGGTAGCGGTGACGCATAACGACACTTTCACGGCGGGGCCGCCAGCGACAAAGTTTGCTGATGCACCTCCATCGCACGTCGCACCTGCTGAAAAGAATGCGGTCACTTTTGCGTGTACGTCTGTCCCCGCGCCTAACGTGCCAAAAATAAACATGGCGATAAGACTACTGCGTAAGCCAGATGAGCCGTTCAATGGTTTTGCGGAAATCATGTTGCCTCCGTGCGTGAAAAACTCGGGTGGGATTCAATGATCAACGGCGTTGTTCTCAAGTATCGAAGAAATTGCCAAGTTCATCACCGACTGTGTCGGCTACCACCACCGCAGCTGCGGTGGCGGCGACGGCGGCAACCGGCATTGCGATTGGGGGCGCGATTGCTGCCGCAATCGGCGCAGCGGTCGCGGGTGGCGTTACTGAAAGTCCGCCGGTCGCTTCTTCCAGCACACGCGTGATGGTTGCGACATCCATTGGAATGCGGCCTTGCGAGCGCAGCAAAATCCGTGACGGAATATCCAGCAAGCGCGGTGTGGCGAGCCGCATATTGGAGGCTGTGTTGAGCTTGGGCAGCAGATGGGTGTTGCGCCAGCCGCCGCTTTCGCTCTCGATGGCGTCAATGATCGCCTGTTGCGATCTGGCGATACCGGCTAATAGTTCAGCGACTTGTTCGGTGGTGAGGTTCATGGGCGCACTCAAAGGTTGGCCGGATGGGACACTTGGGCCGGACATAAATTAAACCCAAGTGGCACTGTAAATGGCACTAAGAAAACACAGGTTAGCACAGCCACCGCATTGGCAAAATCCGTAATGAGACGACGCTACTTATGTCGCTTCAGCCACTCCATCAGCGCAACCGAGGGCACGGCGGGGCTGATGACATAACCTTGCGCGATATCGCAACCCATCCGCTTCAGCTCCTTAAGCGTTGCCTCGTTTTCAACTCCTTCCGCAACGACGGTGAGATCGAAGTTATGCGCAAGGTCGATCACGGAGCGCACGATTTGCTGGTCGCCTTTGTTGTCTCGCATGTGTTGCACAAACAGTTTGTCGATTTTCAGTTCGTCGAGCGGAAAACGCTTCACATAGGAGAGCGACGAATAGCCGGTGCCGAAATCGTCAACCGACAACTTCACGCCCATTTTCTTCAACTGGTTCATGATCACCAGCGAATAATCCATGTCATTGATCGTGGCGTTCTCGGTAATTTCGAGGGTCAAATGCGAAGGGTCTGCCTGCCATGTACCCAGCGCCTGGCCAATCACGCCAGGTAATTCGGCATTGCCTAGCGTGATGGTCGAAAGATTGACGGCGACATCGAGGCTTGTCCCGGCATGTTTCCACTCCGATTGGTGCCGCAATGCCGTGTTTAGCACCCATTCGGTAAGGTCACCAATCATGCCATTGGCTTCAGCAACCCGTATCGCAACCGGTGGTGGAATCGCACCATGTTCGGGCAATGTCCAGCGCAGTAGCGCCTCTACGCTGCGGCAGCGACCAGTT
>JANOQY010000506.1:0-2055 GCA_031414995.1 Betaproteobacteria bacterium | reverse complement strand
TGTCGCCGGTGCGCCGAGTGCGCGGCGAAAAACTGTTTCTGCATCACGGGTATTGCCCTGCTCGGCAAGAATCACGCCCGCGTTATAGGCAGCCTCGACGTTGTCGGGCGCGAGAATCAGGGCACGATTGAAAAACGTCAGTGCCGCTGCGGGGTCACTGGTGTGCGAAAGCACCATACCATGCCAGAACAGCGCCTGCACATCGCTGGGGGCCAGCGCAACAGCAGGTTTGCTGTAACTGTGCGCCGCGTCCCATTGGCCTAATTTGGCGTGTGCTCTTGTGTACAACCTGAGCACGCGTATGTCATTTTCGCCAGCGTCGGCGATGGGTGGCAGGACATTGAGAGCCTCTGCAGGAGAGCCATCGTCGATCAAAAATCCGGCCGCCGATAAGCGCACCTCAAGATCATCCGGGACCTCGCGCAATAGCGCGCCCGCACAGTCTGCCGCGAGTACCAAATCGCCCATTGTTTGCGCGAGCTCGCTTTGCACGCGCAGCAGCGGCTGGTAGTCTGGCTGCTCTATGCGTAACGCCGCGTAGATTGCGGCGACTGCGCTTTGCTCATCAACGGATTTGGCGCTTCGATGGCCCTGTATCGCATCTCGAAATGATTGGAAAAATTGTCGCGCAGAAAGCGACATCAACGTCGTTACGGGTTTTTCGGCAGCAATCTTGACGTAGGCATCTTCAAGGGCGCGGGTGTATGCATTCACGTCAGTCGCCGCAACGGCGGTCACGATTCGCTGTCTCGTTTGCGCCATGAATGCAGGATCACGAGCCAGCTTCACGGCAATACCAACGAACTCATCCTCGTTGTTGGCAATCGTCTCGGTGACGCCCAGATGGGTAAGAATGCTGGTCCCAACACGCTCGCTGTGACGCAGACCGGTAAGTGTCACGACCGGCACACCCATGTCGAGTGCTGCGAGCGTTGTGTCGCCTCCAGCGTACGGAAAAGTATCCAGCACTGCGTGCACCAGACGATAGCGCGACCGCCACAACGCCTCCTCAGCTGGCACCTGTAAAAACGCGATGCGCGATTTATCAATACCGCCATTGGCCAGGATGCGCTCGATACCTGCATATTGAGTGGCAGATGGCGGCGAGAATAGCAACACCGCCTCCGGTAACGCTTCCAGCACACTGCGCCAAACAGCGAGACAGCGAGATGAGAGTTTGAGCTCATTGGTGAAGGCGGCAAAAACAAACTTGCCATGTAATTCCGGAATGCCGCCTGGTGCCAGTTCGGCGGCAGCAGGCGCGACGCGCACAAACGGGAATACGCAGGTATCAAGGGCGAACGGCTTTTCGATCTGGAACTGCCCTGCGTCATCACGGTCGGCGATTCGGTCAGTCAACTTGTAGTCAACAGCACTGAGACCAAGACAACCGTGGTAACCAAGATGGGTGACGATGCTTCTTGCTGGACGGTGCGCATAAATGCCGGGGCGCGCTGCCATTGTGTGCCCGGCAAGATCAACCAAAATGTCCAGATCGGCTTCGGCGATACTTTTGGCGGCAGCGAGGTCATCCATCTCGCTGATATCGGCGAAGCCGTCGGCGTGAGAACGGAATTCATCTGTAAAGGCGTCGTATTCTCGTGGCGCGCACGTCGATACAAGAAAGATGCTGACACGACTTCGATCATGTCTGGAGATAACCTCAAGCATCCAGCGTCCCATCACGTGTCGACGAAAGTCCGCAGACACATAGCCGATACGTAGTCGCGTATCTGCCGCACGTCGCGGCAAAAGCGGAATCGCGGCAGGATTTTGTGCGGCAACCGCTGCATCGTAACGGCGGTAGCATGCGAGCATTTGCTCACGTGTGATGTCGAAATATTGCATCATGCCGAGAACCGGCACGAATTGCTCTGGTGTGAAATCTGCGAATGGCCAATCCAGTGCCAATGAGAGATAGCGTGCCTCGAACGCCGGGTCGCCGATCGGACGACATAATGCGAGACCAGCTGTCACCAGTTCAGGACTCGGCGGCATGGCGCGATCCCATGCGAGAAACGCTTCTTTGGCTTCTTCGTATCGTTTCAGCCCTAA
>JANOQY010000505.1:0-7696 GCA_031414995.1 Betaproteobacteria bacterium | reverse complement strand
ATTCACTGAGCAGGGCGTTGCGTCGCAGGGGCGCGTAAAAATGCTGCCCTACCTGACCCATGACGATTACAAACGCATTAATGCGTTGTGCGATGTGATGCTCGATACGTTGCATTGGTCGGGCGGCAACACCTCGCTTGATGCGTTAGCGATGGGCCTGCCGATCGTGACGTTACCCGGCGAGTTCATGCGCGGCCGGCAGACGATGGGCATGCTGACATTGCTCGGTGTCAACGAGTTGATCGCGACATCGACTGACGACTACCTTGCCATCGCCAAACGCGTGGCCACCGATCAGAAGTACCGCAGCGAAATATCGCAAAAAATCCTCGCCAATGTAGGAAGGCTATTCGATGATGCCGCGCCACCGAAAGCGCTGGAGGAGTTACTGCAAGCCTTGATCGTGGAAAACAGCGACGCACATTCGCACTTCGTGCCGCCATCCCGTCAATGACAGTGCCACCGTCCACGCCTGCTACGCCATCCACTGCGGCTGATCCATCTTCGATCACCGCCCGTGCACGTGCGCTCTATCAAGCAGGTGACATCGGCGCGGTCATCGAACTCTACGAAGCTCGCGTCAAGAGCCATCCACTGGATGTTGACGCCTGGCACAAACTGGCGCGGATGCTGATCGAAGCGTGGCTGTTTGCGCGAGCCGATGTTGCCATTAGTCATGCATTGACGGCCTTCGGTCCCGACCCGGCGCTGCTTGCCTTGCAGGTATTTACCAAACAAGAAATGGGATTTTCTGATGAAGCGCGCGACATTGCCGCGCGTGCTGCAAGCCAATATCCGGATCGGTTGTCGTTTCAGTTCGACGCCAGGTTGCTGTTGCCGATGGTGTATGCCAACAACGCAGATCGTCGTGCGCGGCGCGACCGCTTTGACGCCGGGCTTGCCGAGCTTGAATCAATGCTGCCGGTCATGCAGCAGGATCCTGCGCGCATCTACAAAATTGAGCGCACCAATTTTTTGCTGGCCTATCAGGGCGAAGACGATCTGGCGTTGCAGCGTCGCTATGCCAATATTGTGGGGTTGATGATTGGGGCGGCTGATCCAGCTTTGCGCGACCGTCCCCGGCATTCAGTATCATTGCCGCCGTTGGGCCAACGTAAACTGCGTGTCGGGTTCGTCGGCAAGTGGTTTTTTTCCTGCACCGCCGGTAATTATTTTGAACGCTGGATTACGCGCCTCGATGCCGCGCGTTTCGAACGCTTTGTCTACTACACCGGCCAAACCAGCGATGACGTCACCGCACGCATCGGTACGGCGGCCGAGCACTTTACGCGTCTGCAAAGCGACGTGCGGACCAACGCGTTGCGCATACGTGCCGACGAACTCGACATTTTGATTCATCCGGAAGTCGGCATGAGTACCGGCTCCTATCTGCTGTCGAGCATGCGTTTGGCACCGATCCAGTGTGCGGCCTGGGGGCATCCGGTCACCACCGGCAGTAGCACAATCGATGTCTATTTCAGCTGCGGACAAATGGAGCCCACAGACCATCAATCTCATTACGCCGAGCGCGTGCTGCTGCTTGATGGTATCGGTGTGGACATCGCCATGCCAACGACGGACGCGCCGGCTACCCGGAGCGATTTCGGCCTGCCGACGACAGGGCGGTTGTATTTTTGTCCACAATCGCTTTTCAAAATCCATCCGGACATGGATGAAGCGCTGGTGAAAATAATTGACGGCGATAGCGAAGCGGTGCTGGTGTTTTTTCAAGCCGATAGTCGTGCCATCACCATGGCGTTCGCTGATCGTTTGGGCGCAGCGCTGGCCGCACGCGCCATCAAGGCAAGCGGGCAGGTCAAATTTTTACCGCGCCTTAATGCGCACGCATTTCGTCAGGCCCTGAAACTTGCCGATGTGGTGCTCGATCCGTTTCACTGGTCAGGTGGCGGCACCAGTCTCGATGCCTTTGCGAGTGATCTGCCGGTGGTGACCTGGCCCGGGCGTTTTATGCGCGGTAGGCAAACGGCAGCAATGCTGCGCATGCTGGAGGCAAATACGCTGATTGCGTCCGATGTTGATGGCTATGTCAAAACCGCGATTGAGGTCGCGTCGAATAAAACGCTAAATCACGATTTGCGTGCGCTGATCAGCACCAACAAGCGCGTGCTGTTTGATCGCAATGACCTCAACACGCAATTCGCCGATGCACTTTACGCGTTGGCGAACGAGCAGCAAGAATGAATAAATTTTACGTAGAATAAGCATTGACGGGAATTTCAGGCCGAAAACACGCTGAGAGCCGCAACAGTGCTAGAGTTTATAAATTATATGCGCGACTTCTCTCCACTGCATAACAACAGAGCGCGCCGAACCCGTCCAGTACAATGGCGCACGTAAACTGCGCTCCATCATCATCTTCATGCTGCCCGCATTTCTTTCAACGCCGCGCCTGATACGGTTTGCATCCATTGCCGCGGGCATCGCGATTTTCGTCGCGCCATTTCGCGCCAGTGCGGGCCTGCGCGGAGCGATGCTGATTCTGGCAGGTTTGGCAATACTGTTTGCCTATCGGCGTGCTGGCCAGTTGCAAACTCTATTGCCGCCGCATAAAGCGCTTGGCGTGGCCGTGCTTGCGTGGTTGCTGTCGGCATCGCTGTGGTCATTTTTGAGTCCGTCACCACTGGAAAGTCTATCGGTCGTGAAACGCGACATCCTCACGCCGATGCTCGCGTTTCTGGTTTTTTATGCGTTGACGCGAACGCGTGCCGACATGATGCGCTGGGGTTGCGTGCTCACTGCGGGCCTGATTGTGTTGACCATCCTGATCATCCGTAAGCCGTTTGATCCGTTGGCTGCATCCCAACAAGCCGACTACGTCACCGTCGGATTGCTTACCGCGTGGATCGTGACGCTAGCACCGTTATTGGCGGTACTGCTGTTTGCCGCGCGCCCGTGGCGACGGCGCGCGGTGGTGCTATTGGTTATCGCGCTGCCGTGCTTACTGATCTCGGCATGGCTGTCGGGAAACCGGACCGTTTGGGTTTGTTTTGCCTTCATGCTGGTACTACCGATGTTGGTCGCTTTGAGCCAACGCGCTACCTCGCGCGCTACTTGGCACATGGGCACGCGATCGTTTGTGGTGGTGATGTTGCTGCTCGCGGTGTTGATTGCGTTCATGGTTGCAGCGATGCAGTTCCGCGCTCAAACACAGGCGCCGAGCGGCACCGGGCCGCTGACATTTATGCTGCAAGACAATCGCGCGCCGATCTTTCGCGTGGCGATCGACATGATCGGCGAGCATCCATGGACTGGTCGTGGATATGCGAATCCGGAAATTGGCGATGCATTGGTTGCACGTCTTGAGACACCCTGGCTTAAAAATTATGTTCAACATGCGCACAATGTCGTGCTCGACTACATGCTGCAACTTGGCGTCACAGGTGCTGTCGCGATTCTTGCCTTGTTCGCGGCCTTGGGTTGGGTGTTTTTCACTAGAGCGCGATTGAATGGGTTGCCGAAGCTCGCCGGACTGTGCGGCGTCGCGTTAGTCGCCGGCGTATTTTTGCGCAATATGACGGACGACTTTTTCTTCAGGCATACGGTGCAGTTTTTTGGCGCAGCCGTCGGCATGCTACTGGGGCTAGCGACACATCGTCCGCCGCTACTGAATTCGGCGCGTCAGGACTAGACCCTCAAGTCCTGAGTCGGCGCAGTGCCTCGCGATACTTGTCGCTGGTTTTTTGCGCAATTTCAATAGGCACATCAGGTGCGGGCGGCTTGCGATTAAAGTTGATCGCGTCCAGCCAGTTGCGGATGTATTGCTTGTCGAAACTCTCAGGCGATTCACCGACCTTGTAGCTTTCAAGCGGCCAAAAGCGCGAAGAATCCGGCGTCAACACTTCATCGATGACATGCAGTGTGCCTTCAGCATCGAGGCCGAATTCGAACTTGGTGTCGGCGATGATGATGCCCTTGGTGAGCGCGAATGCAGCAGCTTCCGAATAAAGACGAATCGCGGTATCGCGCACCTCACTCGCACGCGCGGCACCAATAATTTTTTCGCAGGTGGCGAAGTCGATATTTTCATCATGCTCACCGGCTTTGGCTTTGGTGGCAGGCGTAAAAATTGGCTGCGGTAATTTTGATGCTCGCTGCAATCCTGCGGGCAATTTCACACCGCACACCGATTGCGATTCCTGATATTCCTTCCAGCCCGAGCCTTCGAGATAGCCGCGCACCACAGCCTCAATTGGTAGCACTTTATATTTGTTCACCACAATCGCGCGACCACGCACTTGGTCACGTTCATTCAGCGCGACGACGGTTTCCGGATCGATGCCAGTCAACTGGTTGGGCACGATGTGCTTTAACTTCGCGAACCAAAAATTCGCAAGGGCCACAAGGATTTCCCCCTTGTGTGGAATCGGTGTCGGCAGGATCACGTCATAGGCAGACAAGCGATCGCTGGTGACGAGCAACAATTTGTCGTCGCCCACGGCATAGATGTCGCGCACTTTGCCGCGGGCGATGAGGGGAAGCGATGTGATGGAAGACTCAAACATGGACTATACAAAACTGGCGCAAATTTAATTGATGACTGCGCGCAACTCCCCGTTTGCATACTTTGCCGCCATGACGGACAAATTGACAGACTTGATTTTTGATCCCTGCCCCGCGCAACCAAACTGCTGGTAGCGTTGCTTGCAGATTTCCTTCGCCGCTGCGCGCGCGGGTTTGAGAAAATCGCGCGGGTCAAAGTGCGATTTGTTTTCATTCATGAACTTGCGTACCGCTGCCGTCATGGCCAAACGAATATCGGTATCGATATTGATCTTGCGCACGCCGTGCTTGATGCCTTCCTGAATTTCTTCAACCGGCACGCCATACGTTTCTTTCATCTCGCCGCCGTTGTCGCGAATGATTTTCAACAGATCCTGCGGCACGCTGGACGAGCCATGCATAACAAGGTGCGTATTGGGAATGCGCGCGTGAATTTCCTTGATACGGTCAATCGCCAGAATATCGCCAGTTGGTTTGCGGGTGAATTTGTACGCGCCGTGCGAGGTGCCGATGGCGATGGCAAGCGCATCCACACCCGTTTTGCCGACAAAGTCTGCGGCTTCGTTCGGGTCCGTCAGCAGCTGTTCGCGCGTCATCGTGGCATCGGTACCGTGGCCATCCTCTTTATCGCCTTTCATGGTCTCCAGCGAGCCTAGGCAGCCCAATTCCCCCTCGACCGACACACCAATCACGTGCGCCATGTCGACCACGCGCCGCGTTACGTCCACGTTGTAGTCGTAGCTGGCGATCGTCTTGCCGTCGGCCTGCAATGAACCATCCATCATCACGCTGGAAAAGCCCAGCTTCATGGCGGAATCACAAACGGCGGGCGACTGGCCGTGATCTTGATGCATCACCACCGGAATATTCGGATAAGTATCGACGGCGGCTTGAATCAAATATTTCAAAAAAGTTTCGCCCGCGTATTTGCGCGCACCCGCGGAGGCTTGCATGATCACCGGGCTGTCGGTCTCGGCGGCGGCTTCCATGATCGCCTGTACCTGCTCCAGATTATTGACGTTGAACGCAGGCAGGCCGTAGGCGTTTTCAGCGGCGTGGTCGAGCAGTTGGCGCATGGATACGAGTGGCATGAATCTCTCCTGAGGAAGCCGGTGCCCGCTACAGGGATGCGCGGGACAATGGAATAGTTGCAGCAATACGCATTTTACCGCGATGGCCGGTGCAGGTCATCGGCTGCGGATGGAAAATTACCAAACACTAGCATTGGCGTGCTTTTCAGGTTAAAAGCAGTCCGGAAGGCACGCCAATGCTGGTGTTTGTGCTTTTGTGCGCTGAAAAATAACGCAGCTACGCCGCCCGCTCGACCCGATTGCGCCCATCCCGCTTGGCCTTATACAGCGTACGATCTGCGCGAGCGAAGCAGGCGTCGTTATTGCTCCGAAAGCTGCACCAGCGCTAGAGTTTGTGCAAAAAATCAATGTTCAGAATACTCAAGCCCCCCGATGTTCCCCCAACTTCACAATCTTCATCGTGTTCGTCCCACCCGATTGCCCAATCGGCTCACCCATCGTAATAACCACGATATCGCCTATCTGTGCCACGCCATTGTCGAGCAACACTTGTTCGGCAGCATTCATCAGTTTCTCGCGATCGTGGCCTTCGTAGGCGAGGGTGAACGGTCGCACGTCGCGCATCAGCGCCGTCTTGGTGAGGGTGCCGTCTTCGGGTGTTAGCGCGTAGATCGGCACGCCGGAATTGAGGCGCGACATCCACAATGCGGTCGAGCCAGATTGGGTGAGTGCGGCGATGCATTTCACTTTTAGATGATGCGCGGTGAACAATGCCGCCATCGCAATCGATTGGTCAACGCGTGTGAACACGCGATCAAGAAATTCGCGATCAAGTTTACTTTCAGCACTTTTCTCAGCTTCTTTGCAGACGCGCACCATCGCTTCCACGGCTTCCACCGGATAAGAACCCGAGGCCGATTCGGCGGAAAGCATTACCGCATCGGTGCCGTCGAGCACCGCGTTGGCCACGTCGGAAACTTCCGCACGGGTGGGAATCGGTGAAGTCACCATCGACTCCATCATTTGGGTTGCGGTGATAGTGAGCTTGTTCATTTCGCGCGCCATGCGGATCATGCGTTTTTGCAACGCAGGTACCGCCGCATCGCCTACTTCCACGGCCAAATCGCCACGCGCCACCATGATGCCGTCGCAGGCTTTCATAATGTCGGTGAGCGCTTCGTTGGTCACCGCTTCTGAGCGTTCGATTTTTGCAATCAACAGTGCATGGCCACCGGCCGCGCGCATCAGTTCGCGTGCCATGTACATATCTGCACCGTTCTTCGGAAACGACACCGCCAGGAAGTCGGCACCAATGGCGACTGCGGTCTTGATGTCCTCCATGTCTTTGGAGGTCAGCGGTGGCGCGGTCAGGCCGCCACCTTTGCGATTGATCCCCTTGTTGTTCGACAGCACGCCACCGACCTGCACTTTGCATTCGATGCGATTGCCGCGCACCGACATTACTTCGAAGACAATCAGGCCGTCGTTGAGTAACAGCACGTCTTTGGGTTTTACGTCGCGCGCCAGCTCTTTGTAGTCAATGCCCACCTGTTTGTCGTCGCCGAGCGCGCAATCAGCATCGAGCACGAAAGTGTCACCGGTTTTCAAGGTCACTTTGTTGTCCTTGAATTTGCCAACCCTGATTTTGGGCCCTTGCAGATCGGCAAGAATGCCGACAGTGCGATGGGCTTTTTTTGCCAGATCGCGAACCAGATTGGCGCGCGCAATGTGATCCTCCGCTTTGCCGTGCGAAAAATTCATACGCACCACATCGACGCCAGCGTTGATGAGCCGCTCCAGTACTTCAGGCGAGGATGACGCAGGGCCGAGGGTGGCAACGATTTTAGTAGCGCGTGACATAACAGTTTTCCTTTTTCTGCGGTCTATTCCGCGATTACGGCAGTGTTAAAGCGTTAGCGCGTTAGCAGCGATCAACGATTGATTTCCAGCGCGGCACGCTGTTCCAGAATTTCGACCGCAGGCAAAATTTTTCCTTCGAGAAATTCAAGGAATGCACCGCCGCCAGTGGAGATGTAAGACACTTTATCGCTGATACCATATTTGGCGACTGCAGCCAGTGTATCGCCACCACCCGCGATAGAAAATGCGTTTGAATCAGCGATGGCGCGCGCGACGGTTTCAGT
>JANOQY010000504.1:0-7953 GCA_031414995.1 Betaproteobacteria bacterium | reverse complement strand
GGCACGTCGACCGACGTTTCGCATTATGCGGGCGAGCTTGAGCGTGAATTCGAAACGCAGGTTGCCGGTGTGCGCATGCGTGCGCCGATGATGGCTATCCATACCATTGCTGCGGGTGGTGGCTCTATTCTGCATTTCGATGGTCAACGCTACCGTGTCGGCCCTGATTCAGCCGGGGCCAATCCAGGCCCGGCCTGCTATCGCCGTGGCGGCCCACTGACGGTGACCGATTGCAACGTCATGCTCGGAAAAGTTCAACCGAATCATTTTCCCACTGTGTTCGGGCCCAAGGGCGATGCCGCACTGGACGCCGAGATCGTGAGGATGAAATTTGCCGCCCTCGCCATGGAGATTGAGACGGCGACTGGTGAAAAACAATCGCCTGCAAACGTGGCGGAAGGCTTTATTCGCATTGCCGTGGCCAATATGGCAAACGCGGTCAAATTTATTTCCGTGCAACGCGGTCACGACGTGACTGAATACACGTTGAGCTGTTTCGGTGGCGCTGGCGGCCAGCATGCTTGCCTGGTCGCCGATGAGCTCGGCATGACCCGCGTCTACATACATCCGTTGGCGGGCGTGCTATCGGCGTACGGCATGGGGCTTGCAGATATTGTCACCATGCGCGAGAAAGCTGTCGAACTCGCGTTGACTGAGGATAGTCTCGGCAGACTGAGCGAAGAGCTTTTCCAGCTTGGGCTGCTGGCTTCGGCTGAAGTTGAAGCGCAAGGCGTGGCGTCAGCAAAAATTCAATTGAAACGCAGCGTCCATTTGCGTTACGAGGGTACCGATTCAGCGTTGATCGTCAACTTTGGTACGCAGGGGGAGATGCGGCACGAATTCGATACCGCGTACAAAAAGCGTTTCAGCTTTCTCATGCCCGGTCGTGCGCTCATTGCCGAGGCCGTGAGCTGTGAGGCGATTGGTGTTACAGATACACCGACGACCCATTCGTTCGGTCTCGCCGCCGCAACATCTGCCACCCCAATTGAGACCGTCTCCGTCACCAGCGATGGTAGAGCGCACAACACACCGATCTATCTGCGAGAGCAACTTTGCCTTGGGCAGCGCATCGACGGACCCGCGATCATCGCCGAGAAAAACGGCACAACTATCGTCGAACCCGGCTGGCAGGCCGAGGTCACTGCGCTCAATCATCTGGTACTTACCCGTGTGATCCCCCGCGCTATGCGTTATGCCGTTGGCACCAAAGCCGATCCGGTCATGCTGGAGGTGTTCAACAATTTGTTTATGTCGATTGCCGAGCAGATGGGTTTGCGGCTGGCCAATACCGCGTATTCGGTAAATATCAAGGAGCGGCTGGATTTCAGTTGCGCGCTGTTCGATGCCGAAGGGAACCTCATCGCGAATGCGCCGCACATGCCTGTGCACCTGGGCTCCATGGGCGAGAGCATCAAAACGGTCGTGCGCAAAAACGCGGGAAAAATGAGGCGGGGCGATGTATATGTGTTGAACGATCCGTACAACGGCGGCACACATTTGCCGGATGTGACGGTCGTGACGCCCGTGTTTGCCCTTGATGCTGACGAGATTCTTTTTTATGTAGGTTCGCGCGGCCATCACGCTGATATCGGTGGCATCACACCGGGCTCGATGCCGCCGTTTTCAAGGACAGTCGAGGATGAGGGCGTGCTGCTCGATAACGTCAAGCTTGTTGAGAATGGTGTGATGCAAGAGGCGGAAATGCGTGCGCGGTTGAGTAGTGCCAAACATCCGGCACGCAATCCCGACCAAAACATCGCCGACTTGCGCGCGCAAATTGCGGCCAACGAAAAAGGTGTGCAGGAGCTCGGCAAAATGGTGGTGCATTTTGGGCTAGATGTAGTCAAAGCCTATATGCAACACGTGCAGGACAACGCCGAAGAAAGCGTGCGCCGCATTATCGGTTCGCTGAAGAACGGCAGCTTTGCCTACGAAATGGATAACGGCGCAGTAATTAGAGTGAGTATCGTCGTTGGTGTTGATAAACGTAGTGCGACTATTGATTTCACGGGCACCTCGCCACAGCTCGAATCCAATTTCAATGCGCCGTCAGCCGTTGTTACCGCCGCCGTGCTGTATGTGTTCCGCACGCTGGTCGATAGCGATATCCCACTCAACGCCGGATGTTTGAAACCGCTTGTCATTGTCATCCCGGAGGGTTCGATGCTTAATCCGCATCCGCCCGCGGCGACCGTTGCGGGCAATGTTGAGACATCGCAATGCATTACCGATGCGCTCTACGGCGCACTGGGTGTGATGGCGGCAAGCTCCGGCACGATGAACAACGTTACCTTCGGCAATGACACCTATCAGTATTACGAAACCGTTTCGGGTGGCACAGGTGCTGGGCCAAACTTCAATGGCTGCGACACGGTGCAGGCGCACATGACAAATTCGCGCATGACCGACCCGGAGATCCTTGAATGGCGTTATCCGGTGCGGGTGGTGGAGCATTCGATCCGCCGCGGCAGCGGCGGCACAGGCAAATGGCATGGCGGCAATGGGGCGACGCGGAAAATTTGTTTCCTAGAGCCGATGACTGCCGCCATTCTTGCAGGTCATCGGCGCGTTCCGAATTTCGGTGTGGACGGCGGCGCGGTCGGCGGCTTGGGCAAGACCTGGATCAAGAGAGCTGATGGAAGCTGCACAGAATTGTCTTACTCCGACGAAACACAAATGAATGTCGGTGATGTATTCGTGCTCGAAACGCCGGGCGGCGGCGGTTATGGATTATCTCTTCCACAAAAAATCAGTTAGTTAAGAAATACTTCTCGAAAATACAAAATTCATTTTGTGGCGGCTTGAATTGCCTATAAAATGAGCGCCCGTTGTTTGAGCAACACGCGGCACTCAAAGTTAGGCGTCTGTCTTGCAAATCGGCAGTATCAATCTCACGAATAATCTGATCGTCGCCCCGATGGCGGGCGTAACGGATCGGCCATTTCGTCAACTCTGCAAGCGTTTGGGTGCTGGCATGGCGGTGAGTGAAATGGTGGCGTCCAATAGCCGTTTGTGGGAGACGGAGAAATCGATACGGCGCGGCGATCACGCGGGTGAGGTGAGCCCCATCGTGGTGCAGATCGCTGGTGCGGCACCAGTAATGATGGCTGACGCCGCACGCTACAACGTCGATAAAGGCGCGCATATTATCGACATCAATATGGGCTGCCCTGCGAAGAAGGTCTGCAAAGTCGACGCAGGTTCCGCGTTGATGAAAGATGAGTCATTGGTGGCGCAAATACTTGAAGCCGTCGTGAAAGCCGTCAATGTTCCGGTAACGTTGAAAATTCGTACCGGCTGGGATCGTGAACACAAAAATGCGCTCACCATTGCGCGCCTTGCCGAGCAGTGCGGCATCGCAGCGCTCGCTGTGCACGGCAGAACGCGCAGCGATCTTTACGAGGGTGCCGCTGAATACGACACTATTCGCGCGGTCAAACAGAGCGTGAATATTCCGGTGACAGCCAATGGTGATATCGATTCGCCTGAAAAGGCAAAATTTGTATTTGCCTATACTGGTTGCGATGCGGTGATGATCGGGCGGGCAGCACAAGGCCGTCCGTGGATTTTTCGAGAGATTGCGCATTACCTCGAAACCGGCAAACACCTTGCCGCGCCGACCTACGCCGAAATACATGCCATTGCCGCCACTCATTTGAGGGAGTTACACGGCTTCTACGGTGATGTAAAAGGGTTGCGTATCGCCAGAAAACACATTGCCTGGTATGTGGCGACACTGCCCGGCGGCATGGCGTTTCGGCAAGACATGAACATGATTGAAGATTCTGCGCTGCAGACGGCGGCGCTGGACCAGTTTTTTGCGCGTTTGATCGACGGGGAAGAGGCTGCTTGCAAGCAAGCGGCATAGGGAGTGGTTCACAATAGAACTACAACAATAAAAACAGGAAACAAGAAAAATGAATGTGCAACGAGATAGTGAACTGTCCGCATGCGTGCGGAAGATGATGAAGCAGTATTTTCATGACCTCGATGGTGAGGGCGCGACAGACATCTACGATATGGTCGTGGCCAACGTCGAAAAGCCGTTGCTTGAAGTGGTGCTGCACCACGCCGAGGGCAATCAGACGCGAGCGGCTGAATTGCTCGGGTTAAACCGCAATACACTGCGAAAAAAACTCACACAGCATGGTATCGAGTAAGTCCGTGGCGAGTAACGGCTGATAAAGGCCAGGCTTATCCACTCAGCCCTGCGCGCCACGTATCAGCCGCCACTCGATCAAAAAATCGCCTGTCACCGAGAACATGACAAATAATCTCATCCCCATCCAGCGCGCGCTCATCAGCGTGTCCGACAAGACCGGCGTGGTCGAATTTGCGAAGTTCCTCGCCAGCCGCAACGTCAAAATCCTCTCGACCGGTGGCACAGCAAAGTTATTGGCCGAAAACGGCGTGGAGGTCGTGGAGGTTGGCGATTACACCGGCTTTCCAGAGATGATGGATGGCCGCGTGAAGACGCTGCACCCGCGCGTGCACGGCGGCATACTCGCGCGTCGCGATCTTGCGCATCACATGGATGCGATGAAAAAGCACGACATCCCGGCCATCGACATGGTGGTGGTCAATCTCTATCCGTTCGCCGCGACAATTGCCAAGCCCGATGTCGCGCTTGAGGACGCTATCGAAAATATCGACATCGGCGGCCCGGCTATGGTGCGCGCGTCAGCGAAGAACTATCCGTTTGTCGCTATCGTTACTGATTCGGGAGACTACAAGCATCTGATGGCAGAGATGCTCGCCAGCGATGGTGCTCTGGGCTATCCCACACGCTTTTCGCTGGCCAAGAAGGCCTTCACACATACCGCTGAATACGATGGCATGATCAGCACCTATCTTTCATCGCTCGACGAAGATAACAATCGCCGCGTTTTCCCGGACAAATTGCATCTCAGTTTCACAAAGGCGCAGGACATGCGTTACGGTGAAAACCCGCATCAGGACGCGGCGTTTTATATTGAAAAACATCCCGCTGTCGGCACACTCGCGCACTACACGCAACTTCAAGGCAAGGAACTCTCATATAACAACATCGCCGATGCTGACGCCGCATGGCAATGTTGCCGCGCCTTTGACGTGCCGACCTGCGTCATCGTCAAGCATGCCAATCCCTGCGGTGTGGCCATCGCTGAAAACACGCTGACGGCGTATCTCCGTGCGCTGGAAACTGACCCGACTTCTGCGTTTGGCGGGATCATTGCGTTCAATCGCGAAGTGGACGGCGCGACTGCCGAAGCGGTTGCAAAACAGTTTGTAGAAGTCGTTCTCGCGCCTTCTTTCAGCAATGAAGCACGCAAAGTATTTACCGCCAAGCAAAACGTTCGCCTGCTCGCGCTGCCACTTGCGCCCGCCGTCAAGGATGTCGACATGAAGCGCGTCGGTGGCGGCTTGCTGGTGCAGAGCTCGGACGACTTTGATGTCTCGCAGTTGAAGGTGGTCACGAAGCGCATTCCCACCAAAGAGGAAATGAACGACCTCATTTTCGCGTTTCGCGTCGCCAAGTTTGTGAAATCCAACGCTATCGTGTTTTGTCGCTACGGCATGACGCTGGGTGTTGGGGCAGGGCAGATGAGCCGCGTGGACTCAACCAAGATTGCCGCCATCAAAGCGCAAAATGCCGGTCTCTCGTTGAAGGGGTCAGTTGCCGCGAGCGATGCATTCTTTCCGTTTCGCGATGGGCTGGATGTCATTGCTGATGCCGGCGCGACGGCGGTGATTCAGCCGGGCGGGTCGATGCGGGATGAAGAAGTGATTGCGGCAGCGGATGCGCATGGGGTCGCGATGGTGATGACCGGAATGCGGCACTTTCGTCATTGATGGGTCGCTTCGCCATAGCTCTGGCTTCTGCGATCATTGGCGGAGCACTGTTCGGCGTCGGCGCGGCCTTCTTTGAGGGCATGGTGCCAAACGACACAACGCGCTGGGCATTCTATTTCTTCTTCGGCATTCCAGTGTGGATTGCGGCAGAGCTATTTGGTGGGGCACTCTACGCTTTGATTGTGCCAACCTCGGTACGGCAATGGGGCAATGTAGCGCGCGGCGTTTATCTCATCGTAATCACTTGCGTGACGATTATCTCAGCACTATTCTCGGCGACAAAAATTACCTCATGAAACTCCTCGTCATCGGCTCCGGCGGCCGCGAACATGCCCTCGCCTGGCGGCTCACGCAAAACCCCAATGTGCAGCTCGTCTATGTTGCACCAGGCAATGCGGGCACCGCGCATGAAGACGGCCTCATCAACGTCGATATCACCGCGATTCCTGACCTGATCAAATTCGCGCAGGACGAGAAAATCCATCTCACTGTCGTCGGTCCCGAAGCGCCGCTGGCTGCTGGTGTGGTCGACGCATTTCAAGCGGCGGGCTTGAAAATTTTCGGGCCTACGCAACGCGCAGCGCAACTCGAATCTTCCAAAGATTTTGCCAAGCAATTCATGGTGCGGCACAAAATCCCAACCTCGAAATACGCGACGTTTACCAATACCATTGAGGCGCGCGCATACGTCGAAAAAGAGGGCGCACCGATTGTCATCAAGGCTGATGGTCTCGCGGCGGGCAAGGGCGTGGTGGTAGCGATGACGTTGAAAGAAGCGCACGACGCCATCGAGGCAATGTTCGCCGGCAACACTGGCAATGCGGGCCACCGCGTCGTCATCGAAGAATTCATGCAAGGCGAAGAAGCGAGCTTTATCTGCATGTGCGACGGTGTGTATGCATTGCCATTCGCTTCCTCGCAGGACCACAAACGCATTTTTGACGGTGATCTTGGCCCGAACACTGGCGGTATGGGTGCGTACTCCCCGGCACCAGTCGTGACACCCGAGGTGCACGCGCGGGCCATGCGTGAAGTGATTATGCCGACGTTGCGCGGCATGGCCGCAGAGGGCGCGCCGTTTACGGGGTTTTTATATGCAGGGTTGATGATCGACGCAGCCGGTAATCCACGCGTCGTCGAATTCAACGCGCGGATGGGCGACCCGGAAACGCAGCCGATCATGATGCGGCTGAAAAGCGATTTCCTGACATTGGTCGAACACGCCATCGCGGGCACGCTGAACCAGATCGACGCCAAGTGGGATCGACGCGCCGCACTCGGGGTGGTGATAGCTGTGGGTGGTTATCCGGACGCACCGCGCAAGGGCGATGAAATCACGGGGCTGCCAGCAGCGACCACCGAGGCGCGCGTATTTCATGCCGGCACGACCGAGTTGAACGGCAAAACCGTGACCAGTGGTGGCCGCGTACTTTGCGTCACCGCATTGGGCGATACTGTGAAAATTGCGCAGCATCGTGCGTATCAAATGCTTGAACCAATTCGATTTGGCGGTATGCAGTATCGTCATGACATCGGTTATCGGGCGATTGATCGCCGCTAGAAGTGTAGTGAAATACGTAGAACGCCTATTGGCGTGCTCTTCAGAGCAATAGTTTGCCAGAAGCCGCGCCAGTGCTAGAGTTTAGCGAAAATGAGAAATCTGATGAATACCGCTGACGTCAAAACTTATCTCCTCGATCTGCAATCACGCATCGTCACCAAACTTGAATCGCTTGACGGCAAGCCGTTCGGCACCGATGCCTGGACGCGTAACGAGGGCGGCGGTGGTATTTCCCGCATCATCGAAGAGGGTAATCTGTTTGAACGCGCTGGCGTGTTGTTCTCGCATGTGATCGGCACCAAACTGCCACCGACGGCTGCCGCCAATCGCCCCGAGATTGCCGGTCGTGCATGGGAGGCGATGGGCGTGTCGCTGGTGCTACATCCACGCAATCCGTTTGTGCCAACCGTGCACATGAACGTACGCTTCTTTATCGCCCGCTCTTCGCTGGATGCCGAACACGATGCGTTCTGGTTCGGCGGTGGCATGGATCTCACGCCGTACTATGGTTTCGAGGAGGACTGCGTGCATTTTCATCGCGTCAATCGCGATGCGCT
>JANOQY010000503.1:0-14919 GCA_031414995.1 Betaproteobacteria bacterium | reverse complement strand
CGCCGGTCATCTTGCGCAAACTCGACCGCAATTGCGATTGATGACGCCGTACCAACTCGGCAAATGCATTGCGATCATCACTGAGCAACACGCGCGCAATGAGATCGTTATCGGCAAAGCCTGATGATGGTTTCACAATTTTTCGCTTTGATTGGTCTGCGTCGCTAAGGTGGCGTGAAAGTCACTTCGTTCCACTTGCCCCGCTGTGCTCACCATCTTCCAGTTTCCAGACGATCAGGTAGCCCACGCCCATAAACATTGGGATGATGCCGAATGCCCAGAACCGCATGCCGCACAGGTAAAGTGCCAGACAGATGCCAAGACCCAACATGGTCAGCACCACGCCGTAGCGCAAATTGGAATATGGCCCAGCGTGATCGGCGAACAACGCTGGCGGCACCGGCTGCCCACTTTCGACAAGTTTCAGTGCGGTTTCATGCAATAGCTGATTTCTGCGCGCCTTGTACCAGAGAATCAGCCCGACCAGCGTGACTGGCATTAGCAGGCCAAGGACAATACCCATTGCGCCCAGAATAGTGGTCCCAAAATCCATCATCGCCTCACTTTTTGCGTTGTGGTCGGCGTCGCGCCGATGAAAGTTGTACTTTCATCGGCGCTAACCGGACCGCCAATCAGTCGAAATATTTGTCAAGTGTAGGACGCGACGTGAACCGTGTTTGGATTTGCCGGGAAGCAAATTCTTGCGGTTTACTCTGCGCCTAACTCCTGCGGCGAGGCCACCGACGGCGGCGCATAGGTGGTGGTGGTCGGTAATTCATGCATGGCAGCCAATGGAGACACTTTGGCCAGCAGCAAGCCAAGCACGAGTCCACCAACGCCAGCGACCGCAATCGTGGTGCGTAAACCGAACAGCTCCGCCATCAGACCGCCGGCCAGTGAGCCAAGCGGTGCACCTGCAATCGACAGGAAAATCATCGTCGAGGTGACCCGTCCGAGCAGATGATCTGGCGTCACTGACTGCCGCAGTGTCAGGTAATTGATAAAGAACAGCATCGCGCCAAGGTCCAGCACAAAGACGGCAACCCCAAGATGCAGGCTCGTCCATGCGCCCGGAGATACCGAGGCAATCATCAGCCATGCGACCCCTGTGGAGAACAACCCGCCCAGCATGACCCGCCCGACACCAAAACGCTTGTTGGCGTGCTGCACCCAGAATGACGCTATTAAAAAGCCAACGCCGCCCATCATCCAGATCGCGCCGATCGTGCCCGGTGAAAGTGCTAAATCGCGCGCGGCAAAGAGAATCACAATGGCGAAATACATGTGTTTCAGGAACTGCCAGATCGCCAAGCCCCAGGCGAGTGAACGCAATACGGGATTCTTCCAGATCAGGCTCAAGCCTTCCTTGGCGTCCTGCCAGACGGTAGCGCCCTTTTCGGCAATTTTTGGCGCGTCGCTTGCCTGCGGCTTGATGCCTTTGAGCATCCATGCCGAAGAAAAAAACGCGATGGCGTCCAGCAGGATGGCGAATGGAGCCGTCAGCCAGTGAATAAAAATGCCAGCCAGCCCTGGGCCGATCAGTTGGGCGCTCGAATCGGATAGAGCGATGCGTGAATTGGCTTCCACGAGGTTTTGACGACCGACACGTTCGGTCATGAAGACCTGATATGCCGCCCAGCCGATAATGCTGCCAAGACCGACCAAAAAGCCCACCACATATAACACCGACATCGACAGAAAGCCGAACCACGCTGCGATTGGGACTGCGAGCAAAGCCAATCCGCGACCGACATCGGCCATGATGATGAGGGGTAGTTTTCTTGAGCGATCCACCAGCACGCCGGTAAACAGGCCGAACAGCGTGTAGGGTAGCGCTTCGACTGCCGTCAAAATGCCCATTTCCAGAGGTGACGCGTTCAACATCAACGCTGCAGTAAGCGGCAACGCCAAAAACGTTACCTGCCCGCCGAAATGCGTGATCGTGAGCGACATCCAGAGCGTGCGGAAATCCCGGCTCCGCCAAAGCTTGCCGAAATATTTGTCCAACCGATGTTCTTGCGTTGTCATTTTTATTCTTTCCCAACTTGTCGCACAGTAAGACTGCGCGCTACCGACCCAAAATTACAAATGGGCCAACAAAAAGTGACGGGAAATATGGTTCCGGTTTGATTCCCCGCCGTTTGGTTCCGGCGAGGGCCTTGCAGAAAGGCGCTACCGGACTAAGTGATTGCGATGCCTGCGGTGCCGAAGCCGTGGGATCGTTTCGACACTGAGCGCAGTGGGACGTAAATGTGTCCATCACGCATGCCGCCAACGACAACGCCTACCGAAGCTACCGGCAGCGCGCGCATTGCGAAATTTGTGTGAATGTTGGGCACGAAAAACCCCTATGAATGGAATACTTGTAAAGAATTTTAGCGCAGTTCGTCAAAACTGTAAAACGCAATATTGGCGCATGCTGAATTGAGTGCGAACTATCTCGCGCCGTGACTCAGGATGTTTTTGTAAGTCCGATTTCCTTTAAGTCCGACAGACTGCTAGAGTCGGGGCATGACAACCTCAATTGCCCCAACCGTTTCATGGCTTGCTTACTGTCGTGGTGGATTCGAACCCGACCTTGCAGCTGAATTTATTTCACGCTTCGGCGCGACGCCGCGCACGCTGGTGGCGGCGCCGCTAAGTGGTTTCGTGTTGGCCACATTTTTACAAAAAGATGCAAAGCGCGCTGGCGGGCTTGCAGATTGGCGCGACTGGATTTTTGCCCGGCAAATGTTGCGTGCCAATGCCGAACCAGTACCGTTGAAAACGAATGATCGCGTAACGCCACTCGTTGCTGCTGCAAAGGCGTGGTTGGCACAGCAGAATATTGCAAAACTTAGTGCGGTCTGGGTCGAATATCCGGATACCAATGACGGCAAGGCGCTATCAAAATTGTCGCAGGCGCTGCAATTGCGTGTCGGTTCGGAACTGATCGCGTCCGGCCTGCTGAAAAAGGAAGCTGAACTCGCGCCGCGTTTGCATATTTTGCTCACACCACAACGTGAGGCCTTTCTGGCGTTGGCTGATCCGCAGTCGGCATCCTCGTGGCCGCTGGGCATTGCCAGACTAAAAATGCCCCGCGACGCGCCTAGCCGCTCGACCTTGAAACTTGCCGAGGCGTTGCATGTTTTTGTCGGTGGCGATGAGGAGCGCATTTTGCGCCCCGAAATGCGCGCGGTTGATCTCGGTGCCGCGCCCGGTGGCTGGACCTGGCAGCTGATTCATCGCGGGCTTCATGTGACCGCTATCGATAACGGCACCCTCAAGGGCGATCTTATCGATAACGCGCTGGTTAAACATTTGCGCGAGGATGGTTTCCGTTATCGCCCCAAGCGCCCGGTTGACTGGATGGTTTGCGACATGGTTGAACAGCCGATGCGGATCGCGACGCTTGTGGCGATGTGGTTTCGCGAAGGTTGGACTGAGCGTTGCATCTTTAACCTCAAGCTGCCAATGAAAAAGCGGCTTGAGGAGGTAAATAAATGCCGTGCTGTTATTGAGCAGGCGTTGCAGATGTCCGGGCGCGACTACGAACTTCGGATAAAGCAGCTCTATCATGATCGCGAGGAGGTCACAGGCTACTGCCGGTTCGTACCCCGATCAGCGCGGTAGGCGATTTTCCTTAGTAAATCAGGCGCTTTACAAGCGGGCATTTCTGGCTTTGAATGGTGGTCCTTCACTCGAATACCGTGGGGTAATGGTGAGCGCTGCTGATGGTGTTGCTGACGCGAGGATTCTCACGCAGGCGGATCTTGAGACGTATCTCTCGGATGAGAACGCCTGCTGGGTACGAGACAATTATCGTTCGCGCGTGATCTGGGCCAATACGGCCGCACAAACACTTTGGCACGCCGATTCTTCGGACGAACTTTACAACCGCGATGTAAGCCCGCTCTCGCGTGCGTCTGATACGCGCTTGTGGGAGTACCAGAAACGAGTCTCGCAGGGTGGCGTCGTTACCGCTCAATGGACGATATTCCCCAAGGGGCATGCGGTTACGGTGTTGACCAACATTCGCCCGTTCCGGATGGCGGATAGCCGGATTGGACTTTTTTTTCGTGCGCGCAAGATCGATGACGCGGTCTGTCCCGAGGGGCTGCGCATGCTCGATGCGGCGCGACATTCGGCTGCGTTTTTCTCGCTTTATTCCCTCGATGGAGGGCTGCTTGAGCAAAACGCATCTTTTTTAAGGGAATTTAGCGGTCATGGTGAAGTGATCGGGGATCAATTCAGGCAATTATTCGTCGACAAGACTGAAGGCGACCGCATCTTTGCTGAGGTCATTGAAAGAGGCGAATATCGCGGGCGGGTAAGGTTACTGAGCAGCCACGGCCAACGCTGGCATATGCTGCTTGCGTTGACGATCCTGGATCCAGTCGATGGCGCGCGCGTTATCCATATCGAGACTATCGATATCACCGATCAGGTTGAGGCGGAAACGCGCGCACGAAGTGCCGAACAGTTGCTCCAGCAAATTGCCGACGAATTTGCGCATCCGGTCGCTTTAATAGCGGCTGATAAAACTCATCGTTTCGCCAACAAGGTCTACTGCCGTTGGGTTGGAAGATCGCGCGAATCGGTGCTCAGGAACACTTTAGGCGACGTCGCCGGCATTGATCAGGTCAAAAATTGGGATTTGCATTGGCCAAAATTGTCGCAGGGCGAACGGGTGGGTTATGAGCAACCAATCAGCTACGCAGACCAGCGTGAACGCTGGGTCAGGGTCGAAGCAGTTCCATTCCGCGTTGACGAAGGGCCGGTCGAGGGCGCATTTGTGTTTTTCTATGACGTCCACGCCTTACGGCTGGCGCAGTCCACGCTACGCTCACGCGAGAGAGAGATGATACAGATTGGCGACAGCCTGCCTGTTGCAGTGTGCAAAGAAGACGCCAATGGCAGGATCGTTATCGCGAACAGTCGCTTTTGTACGTGGGTGGGCCGACACAGTGCAACGCTGGTTGGATGCCTCCTTTCCGAGGTCGTCAACAGCGAGACTTTTGCCGCAATGGCGTCGCCACGCAAGCGCGCGCTCGCCGGCGAGACTGTATCAGTTCGCCATAAGCTGGTGATTGATGCTCAGGAGTGCTGGATCGATTTCACGCTGGCACCAGCCGAGGATGAAGACGGTCGCATCAATGGTGTGATCAGTATTTGCCATGACGTTACCAAGCGGGTGCTGGCAGAACGAGAACTCAATGACGCGCGCAATACTCTGACTTCGCATCTGGAGAACACGCCGTTGGCCGTCATTGAGTTGGACGGTGACCGGCGAATCAAGGAGTGGACGGGTTGTGCAGAAGCAATATTTTTATGGTCGCGAGAAGATGCTTTTGGCAGGCGCCTTGAAGAGTTGTGTATGTTTGATGAAGATGGCCGCACGCGCTTTGAAGATGAGCTGAACTGGCTTGATCAAAGCCTTGCTGACCGGTTTACGTTACAGTTCCGCAATTTGCGGCGCGATGGCACACCCATCCACGCCGAGTGGTATGGATCGGTATTGCGCGAAACAAATAAAGGTGGCGCGGGCAGAAAAGTTACGTCGTACTTGATGCTGTTGCAGGACACCTCAGCCAGAGTAGCCGCCGAACATCACCTGCAGTACGTTGCGAATCACGATTTGTTGACCGGCCTCGCCAATCGCAGCCAATTTCAGGAGCGACTTGAGACCGATGTGGCGCGCGCGCACCGCCATCAGCGCAGTCTGGCTGTGGTGCTGATCGATCTTGATCGATTCAAGTACGTTAACGATAGTCTCGGTCACCAGATCGGCGACTCCTTGCTGCAACTTGTCGCAACGAGGCTTACCAAGGTGGTGGGTGAGGGCGATCTCATTGCGCGCGCAGGCGGCGATGAATTCATGGTGCTGATTGATCTGGCAGATGCTTCGGCGCGGGCACAGTCCGCAGTCGAATCAATCCGACAGCAATTGCTGGCACCACTTCAGGTGGCGTCACAGGAAGTTTTCGTCACGGCAAGTATCGGTGTGTCCCTTTATCCGAACGACGCTGACAACGCCACGGACCTGATCAAGCATGCCGACTGGGCCATGTTTCGCGCTAAAGATGCCGGGCGCAACAGCGTTCAGTTTTTCGCCAGTACCATGGTGAACGATAGTTCAATGCGCCTCTCAATCGAATCCGAATTGCGCCGCGCGCTTGAAAAGCGTCAACTGGAATTGCATTATCAGGTAAAGGTCGATATTGCGACGGGCCGTATGACGGGCGCAGAAGCTTTATTGCGTTGGCGCCATCCGGTGCGTGGATTGGTGCCACCTGAATCCTTCATTCCGTTTGCTGAAGAATCGGGCCTGATCATCGACATCGGGTCATGGGTGATTACCGAAACCTGTCGACAACTCGCAGCATGGCGGGAAGCATACGGACGCGTAATCCAAATTGCCATCAACCTCTCGGCTGTGCAGCTAAAGCGAACCGGCTTGCCCGACGGTATTCTGGCTGAATTACGTCGGCACGATTTGCCAGGTAGTGCGCTGATGGTGGAAATCACAGAGACCAGTGTGGTCACCGATCCGATACTTGCGTCGGAAAGTTTGCAGGCAATGCGCAGTCAGGGCGTGCACGCTGCGATTGATGATTTCGGCAAGGGATTTTCAAGCCTCATTCAGCTCAAGCGCTTACCGATTGATGCACTCAAAATTGACGGCTCTTTTATTCGCGATCTGGCGGTGGATCGCGACGACGCAGCGATTGTCAACGCCATTATTGGGCTCGCGCACAACCTTGATTTAAAAGTGATTGCCGAGTGCGTTGAAACGCAGGATCAACTCGCATTCCTGAAAAAGAGCGGCTGCGATGAAGCGCAGGGATACTTTTTTTCGCGACCGGTATCAGCGGATGAATTCGCGACGAAATTTCTGCGGCAGGATTGAGGTTACAGCTTGAAATTGACCTCGGTTTCGTAGGTGCGGCCATCGGTGCCTGCATTGAATTTCCAACGCAAAAGCGCCTGCGTCACGGCGCGATCAAATACACGTGTGGGCCTCGCCTCAACGATTACAACACTTGACACAGTGCCCGCTGCCGTAATGATCAATCTTGCCCGCACACTTCCGTTCTCGACGCCTGCGCGCATCGCGTCACGTGGAAAATCTGGCTGTTCGCGGGACACCACGGTGGTAGTCGATGCGACGTCTTTTGGCGGCGTCGGGCGGGCTGTTGGCGCAGCGCTTGCGACAACATTGGCTGCGGGTGCACTCGGTGGTGGCGCCGCCGGAACAGCGGCGGCCACGGGTGCCGGGGCGGCAGGTTTGGCCTCGACAATAGGTGGTCTCGCTTCGACAGGTGCGGCGGCTGGCGTTGGCACCGCCGCGGTTGCCTTGGGCGCGTCTTTGAGCGATTTCAAATCAGACATGTAATCGACTGATTTACGCGGCACATACACATCGGGTTGTGCCTGCTGTTTTTGCTCAACCGATTTGAGCCGTTCCGCAGTGGTGGCAACTGTCTCTGCCTTTTGACAGGCGGTCATCACACAGGCAGACGTCAACATCAACAGTAAATGCGCGTAGCGGCCTGAAATCAGTGCAGACAGGATATTCATATTCATGAATTGCAAACTTTCCGTATGGTTGAGTGCCTAGAAAAAACTGATATTAGCCCCGCAGGTGAATAGTTATTCTAGTTCAGAAAAGTTATCTGGCCGGACGCATTACTACTGTGACGAGAGCGAACAGGCTCGAGTCCAGATCTTCGACCGTTTCGCCCTTTTCGTTTTGATCCCACTTCAGCAGACGGCCCATTTTTCGCGCGGCGTCGTGATCGATAATGTCAAATGCCATCACTTTCAACCCGGCTTTTTCGTATTGTTCACGGCTGAACGGCGAGCGGCCATCTGCCATCGGCTTATATTTCTCCTTTGGCCCAGCGGGCTTGGGATGCAGGTTATAGATCACCAGCTTGCCGCCCGGTGCGAGCGTGTTGAATATCGCCGTAAGAAATACCTGGTCACTGACACCGAGATCGATTAATTGGCGTTTGTCATCGACTTTGCGTTCGGGTTTCAAATAACCGCGCTTCAGGGTGTTTTTGGACAAGATGAGGTCAACGCCACCGCCCACCTTTTCGACAATCTTTTGATCTTTGGGCCAGAAACCTTGTGCGAGGGTGACTGAACCCTGAGAGCCCCGGCCCCAACGAGACCTGCTGACACCTGATGCCAGCGGCACTGCTCCTTGATCGGCCGTATCGGCGTACAAAGCGGCAAGATAGCTGTCAGGGTCCACCCCGATTACCTGCGCGCCCAAGCTCGCCATCAGACGCAGATGGCCGATGCTGCCATAGCCGAAATCGAGGATGCGCTTGCCTGCCAAATCGCTAAAGTTTTGGTCAACTGCAAAATCCAGTGCGCGCACATACGCAAGCGGAGAACCGTATTTTGTATAGTAATAACGAAACTCATCAAGCTGTACTTCCGATAACTGCACACGGCGCGCTTCGGGCAGCGTGGCTCTTGCCGATGGCGAAAAATATTCGCGTGTGACTTCGTTCACGTAAGCTTTACGCGGCGAGATGTGCGGCAACGCGCTGGTCGCAGCAAGAAAGCTGCGGGTGAGATCGCTTTGCGCGAGCGGCTGTAGTAATGCGGCCTCATTGATCAGGCGCCGTTTAGTCCCACTGACTTCTGCTTCTGTGGCGGGGCTCGCCTTGGTAATACCCGGTTCACTGCGTACAGTCACGTTTGATCGAGGCTGGGTCGCGCAACCTGCGAGCGACAGCACTGTCAAACAAAGTAGTAAACGCAGATAGGGGATCATGTGGTGGCCGGATGTGTTGAATGAAAGGTTATGCGCTACGATTTTGTCGGGAATTCATCAACCGCATTTGTCGGTTGCACGATAAAACTATTGCGCATCCAGAGGTTTGATGCGCCTAGTACCAATAGATCAAGCAGACAGTAAAACGCACCAGCAGAAAACGGCGGATTTGCGGCGCTGATATTTAGCCACGGCGTGGTATCGATCCAACGCCAATTCCCCAGCGCAGTGCCATATAACTCCATCGCCAGTGCAATCACGAACATGGTCGCATATAGCATTCGCGCGCGGCTGAAAATCATGCAAATACCGAATACACAAAACAGCAACGCGCCAAACTGGTCAAAGCCGACTGTCCAGGCAAACCCCGCGTAGATAAAGGCTCCCCAAGGGAAAATGCTCTGAAAAGCTCGTCCTTCCTTGTGTTTGAGTAATTTGTGCGAAATGATCAGTCCCAGCGTCATTAATAATGCATGCCCCGGCGGCACAAACAGCGGTACGTTCAGGAATTGATAATCGTACAACCCCCACACTAGCGAAAGGATGACTTCCCCGATTCCCGCGATGACCGTGCACAGAATCAGTACACGACGCTCTTCCGTGCCGCCACTTTTATAGAGCCAGGCCCAAACACAACAAGTCCAGAAGACCGCCACCCATTGGCCAGTCCAGCCGAACATGGCGTCGATGGCCAATCCGCCAGTGATGACGAATACGATATGCATTGCCGCCCAGCGCGGCGCATGCTGCCACACTCTCTCATGCAGCGGCAATTGACCATCAATTTTCAAGCGTGAGCCCTTCGAGCGCAATCTCGGTTGGCTGCCCCGAGATCAAGTCGCTCACCACTTTTGCGCAGGCACATGAAAGCGTCCAGCCCAACGCGCCGTGGCCCGCATTCAAAAATAAGTTATCGATGGGCGAACACCCTAAAATTGGCGTTCCCTTTGGTGTGGCGGGACGCAGACCGCACCATGGTTTGAGATCGGCGTTGTAGTCGCCCGCATTTGGGAATACCGCTTTCGCCTGTGCGATCAGCAGCGTCACACGCACCTTGTCCAGCGTTGTGTTGTAGCCTGCAATGTCTGCCATGCCTGCGATGCGCAGCTCATTGCCGAGTAGTGCATAAACCACCTTGTAAGCGCTATCGGTGACGCTAATGCGTGGCGCACTCGCGTAGCTTTTAGCGACGCTGGTATCGAGCGTAAGGCTATATCCTTTCAGCGGATAAATCGGCAGATAAAACCCCAGCTTTTTCGCGTGCCATGCATTGGCGGCACCCATCGCCATGACCACAGCATCGGCTTCGATATCGCCAGCAGAGGTGCGGATAGCCTCGATGCGCTTGCGGGATTGGTTGCAAATTAACTGCTTCACGCTGGTCGAGGTTAGAAACGTCACGCCGCGTTTGCGTAGCAGGGCTTCCATGGCCACACAGAAATCGTGGCAGTCGCCTGCGTCCTCCGATGGCGTATGGATGCCACCCACTACGCGATTGCTGATGTGTTGTAGCGCTGGCTCAAGTGCAAGACACTGATTTCCATCGAGCGCGTTTTGCTCGCTGCCAAAGGCACGCTGAAAGTCGAGTGTTCGTCTCGCGCCGTCGAATGAAGCATCGTCGGAAAAAATGACCAGCTTGCCGTTGCGACGGTAGTCAAACGTGATTGGCTCGTCAGCCACTATCTTGTGGATCAAGTCGCGACTGTAATAAGCCAGACGCAATAAATGTACGGTGGAAATCTCCGCCTGCGGCCGGTTGCAGGCGCGCACAAAGGCCAGGCACCAGCGCCATTGATCGAAATCGAATTGTGGATAAAAACGTAGCGGCGAATCGGCGCGGAGCAACCACGGCGGAATTTTTGGCACCACACCGGGGCCCGCAAGCGGCGCGACATAGCTGTACGACAATTGGCCACCGTTGGCATAACTGGTTTCGAGTCCGGCTTGGGCGTTGCGCTCGATGACGGTAACTCGATGGCCGGCCCTATTGAGGTAGTAGGCGGAGGTGATACCAACAATGCCCGCCCCCAGAACGACGACGTGGGCCACTTCACTTCAACGCTTGAAGGAGGTTATTGAAATCGTCCGTCCAAACCCGCAGCGATGGCTCAGGTGGAATGATGTAAGTGCCATCAAGAATTTCTGGTTTTAGCAGCAGCGCTTTGTCGCGACTCAGCAAGACCCAATCGCTCGTCGTTGAGCCGTCGTCGTAACTATCTCGCACCCAGGCAACATTCAGGCCGCGTTTTTCGGCAATCATGCTCACAACCGGCTTGAGATCAAGAAAACGATTTGAAACATGAAAAGCGATCACGCCGTCAGGTTTCATATGTTTCTCGTAAATCTGCAGCGCCTCGAGCGTAATTAAATGTACCGGGATCGAATCGCTCGAAAACGCATCGATGGCCAGCACATCAAAATTCTGTATGGCCTCGCGCTCAAGGTTCAGGCGCGCATCACCGAGTGAAATTTCGATCTTCGCTTCAGTATCCTTCAGGTAGGTGAAATCCCGGCGCGCAATCGTGACGACGTCCGGATTGATATCGTAAAACCGGTAAGTGTCAGCTTTGTTGCCGTAGGTGGCAATGGTCCCAGTGCCCAAGCCGATGATGCCAACTTTGCGCGCCTTGTCCGGGGCTTGTTTTTCTTTGAGCAACAGAATGCGGCCGATACCGGAATTGGTTTTGTAGTAGGTCGTGGCAGAACGATTATATGGCGGGTCCATATATTGGTCGCCGTGCAAAATCGCACCGTGCACTAGCGAACGTCTGCGGTTCTCCACGCTCGGCGGCACGTATTCCTTGACCCGGAGCGTGCCGTAGAAGTTGCGGGACAGGACCACAACATCCTCGCGAAACTGCATCACGGTGTAGACCGCGGCAGCACCGGCGAAAAGTGTTACGCCAACGCCCAAGACAACGGCACCGATGTGGACCTTGCGCCACAATAGGTACGTCGCCATCGCCGCAAGCGCGGCGATGCTGATCTCCAGCTCAAAATAAGCAGGTAACGTCAATGGCGCAATTACGCCCACCAGCAACGCGCCGACGGCCCCGCCAATTGAAATCATCAGATAGAACGTCGTCAAATAGCGCGGATGCGGCTTTACGGCAACAAGTTCGCCATGGCAGAACATGCATGCCACGAACAAACCGGCAGAAAACAGGCCGATCTGCCAATACAGCATAAAGTGCAAATCCTTGTCGGCCAGCGTCCACGACATCGCGATGATCATCGCCGCGAGCAGTGGTGCAAAAAGTGTCCGTTGGTACCAGCCCCGTCCCGGCTCTCCAGCGTCCTTGACATCAAAACAAAGGATAAATGTCAGCAAATATATTGCGAGTGGCACCACCCACATCAGCGGAATCGACGAAATGTTTTGCGTCAGATGGTTGGAGATCGCAAGCAATAAAATTGATCCCAATCCCGAGAGCGTAATCCAGATAAGTTTGTCCCGGCCGGTTGGTCGGGCAATACTATCGCCGGCATCGATCTGGGCATTTCCAACCGATTCACTGCCGATTTCCTGGTCGGGACGCCGTAAACCAAACCACGCCGAGGCGGCGATCAATATCGCGAACGCACCGAAGCCTACCGACCAGCCGAGTGCCTGCTGTTTCGTGGTAATCCATGGCTCGAACAAGAATGGATATCCCAGCAACGCAATCATCGATGCCAGATTTGAAAGCGCAAACAAGCGATAGGGACTGGCACCTGGAAAGGTGCGGTTAAACCACACCTGCACCAGCGGACTGGTGGTGGAAATTAGGAAGTAAGGCAGACCAATCGTTGCGGCGAGCAATAACAAAATCCGCAGACTGGGGGATTCCGCACCGTCCGGCTTCCAACTCGTGTCGGGAATGATCGGCAGCAGCGCAATCGCAATCACGATCAGGCCGATGTGTAGCAGCGCCTGCCGCTTGGGCGTGAGCTTTCGCGTGGTCCAATCAGAATAGAAATAGCCAGCCAACAGCATGCACTGGAAAAATACCAGACACGTTGTCCAGACGGCGGCCGAGCCACCAAACCAGGGCAGGATTTGTTTGGCGATCACCGGCTGAACCAGAAAAAGCAGGAAGGCCGAGACAAATACGGTGAGGGCGTAAAGAATCATGGTGGAATTGTCGCATGACTAGACTGTTTTCCTCACCGCGCGCCCGTCAGCGGGTAAAATCAACCCTCGGTCCACACGTAATAAATAAATGCAAACTCCCCGCTCCGCATTCATCAATGGAATGCGTGATCAAGTTCCTTTCATGCTTGGCAATATTCCGTTTGGTCTGATCACTGGTGCCGCCGCCATCAGTGCAGGCGCGGACCCATGGCTGAGCATGGCGATGTCGGTGATCATGTTCGCCGGTGCGGCCCAGTTGGCGGCCATCTCCCTGATGTCGCAACACGCTCCCGGCGGGATCGTGGTGTTGACGGTACTGGTGGTCAATCTGCGCATGATGATGTACAGCGCTGCGGTTGCGCCGTATTTTCGGCACACGCCACGAATGCGCAAATGGCTATTTTCATATTTGCTCACCGATCATGCGTTTGCGCTGTTGACGACAAAATTCGACAAGCAGCGTGTGCCTGCGCACGTGGATGCCTACTATTTCGGCGTCACCAGCGCCATGTGGTGTTGCTGGCAGGTGAGTGTGGCTATCGGCGTTTTTGCCGGGACGCTGGTGCCAGCCAAATGGTCTCTTGATTTTGCGATTCCGCTGGTATTCCTTTCGCTGGTGCTGCCTGCACTGCAAACCCGAAGCCACTGGGCTGCTGCAATCGCGGCGAGTATGGCGGCGGCGTTTTGTACATCGATGCCACTGAAATTGGGCCTGATTGCGGCGGCCATTACCGGCATACTCGTCGGCGTGTTGATGGAGCACCAGACGACTGCGCGTAACGGAGTGAGGACATGAGTGACCCGGGCAGCTTAGGTAGCTTAAGCGGTTGGGCCGCGTGGGCGACAGTGATTGCCGCGGGTCTGGTCACGCTCGTTATTCGTGCTTCGTTCATCATTTTGCCAGCTGATACGAAAGTCCCCACGTGGTTAACGGGCGGGTTGAAGTATGTAGCGGCTGCTGTGTTGCCCGCGCTGATTGTGCCGGATGTGTTGTTTCGTGAACTGGCACCGGGGGATGTATTGAATACATACCGCGTGATTGCGGCGGCGGTCGCGATGGCGTTTGCGCTTAAGACAAAAAGTACTTTTGGCACACTGGTCGTTGGCATGGCCGTGCTGTGGCTATTGAAGTGGTGGGCACCGTTCTGATGTTGCAACTCATACTGATCAGCCTGCTTGCCCTCGAGGCGATATTTTACGTTTGGCTATGCCGCTTTCTTGATGAGCGCGGCGTGAGTGTTGCCGCGATTGCTGCAATGGTGTTGTTGATCGCGCTACTGTGGCGTTTAAGCCACGCGCTGGGCAGCTTCGTCGTCACCAGTGTGCTGCGATATCGCGACGGCCGCACGCTGCCGTGGGGCAACAGCCTGACAGCATTGGCGAATGAATTCGCAGCCCGCTTCGTGTGTTTTAACTGGGCTCAGGCATTTCCGGGCCCCGCCTTGGGGCCGGATCCTCATGGTCGCCGGGACGGGGTGCCGATTCTTTTGGTGCACGGCTATGTTTGTAACCGTGGCTTGTGGGTTGCGATATCGAAAAAGCTTGCAGCAGCAGGTCTGGGGCCGATTTACACGGTATCGCTGGTACCTTTATTCAGTGGCATTAATACGCTGGTGCCAAAGGTTGCCGCCAAGATCGAGGCCATTTGCGCGGAAACAGGCGCAACAAAAGTGATGATCGTTGCCCACAGCATGGGCGGCTTGGTGGCGCGTGCGTATCTCGCACAAACTGATGCATCGCGCGTTGCAAAATTAGTCACGCTGGGTTCGCCGCACCACGGCACGCAGCTCACCCGACTGGGCCTTGGGTTAAATGCTTCGCAAATGGGCACCCAGAGCGCGTGGCTTAACGATCTGGCTAATCGTGAAGCCGGACGTGTGCCGCCTGCAACGTTGTCCATTTATACCTTGAATGACGATCTTGTCTATCCGCCAGAATCGAGCGTGCTCGCATGGGCCGAGAACGTGCCGGTATCTGCGATTGGCCATATGGGGCTGGTGTTTTCAGATGCGGTGGCAGAACGGGTGATCCG
>JANOQY010000502.1:0-3539 GCA_031414995.1 Betaproteobacteria bacterium | reverse complement strand
GAGCGAGGAAAGCCAAGGTGAGCGGATGTTAAAATTCGGGTTGTCAAAATAAAAAGAAACCACATGATTCAAGATGCTTCACCACGCATGCAGGCGCTCGCTGCGTGGCTACAACCGCTGTTGGCCAGCGAGGGCGTGTCTGATTACCAACTCACCCCCGCATCTGAAGATGCCAGTTTTCGTCGCTATTTTCGCATAACCACCCCGTCCGGTACGCGCATCATCATGGATGCGCCGACGGCACTTGAAGATTGCCGCCCGTTTATCAAAGTGGCCGGGCTCATGGGCGATGCGGGCGTGCACGCGCCGAAGATTCTGGCGGCTGATTTATCGCAAGGATTTTTGCTCCTTACCGATCTGGGGCGGCAAACTTACTTGGATGTATTGAACGATGACAACTTCGATGCCCTGTTCCGCCCATGTGCAGACGCGCTCGTGAAATGGCAGCTGGCATCGAAGCCAGATGTGTTGCCGCTTTACGATGCGCCGCTGATCAAGCGCGAACTGAGCTTGTTCCCCGATTGGTATATCGCCAAACACCTGCAAGTGGAACTGAGCAATTCGCAACGCGAAACACTGGAAAGCATGTTCGCGCTGATTATTGATTCAACCCTCGCGCAGAAGCGTGTGTATGTGCACAGTGACTACATGCCACGGAACTTGATGGTCGCAGATGATGCGCCAGAGAGAAATCCCGGCGTGATCGATTTTCAGGATGCGGTGTATGGTCCGATCAGCTACGACATCGCCTCGCTATACCGCGATGCCTTTGTTTCGTGGGACGAAGAGCAAGTGCTCGATGGCACCATCCGCTACTGGGAAAAAGCCAAGAAAGCCGGCCTGCCAGTGCCAGCCCAATTCGACGATTTTTATCGCGACGTAGAGTGGATGGGCCTGCAACGCCATCTAAGAATCCTCGGCATTTTTGCGCGCATCAATTATCGCGACGGCAAACCCCGCTATCTGGAAGACGCGCCGCGCTTCGTGCATTACGTGCGGAAGACTTGCGAGCGCTATCAGGAATTGTGGCCGTTGGTGCGGCTGTTTAATGCGCTGAAGATTGGGGATGCGGGGGTCGTTCGGACTACGTTTTAAAAGTAAAAGTCTAGTATTGGCGGGGTGTTTGGAGGGTTTTGTGGCTGGGAGGTGCGCGGGTGCTAGGGTTTGTGTATTTATCCATATCCATCAGCCCTCAACATCTAAGAGATATTGATTGCCGCAGCGGGCACATTGATGAAGTTGTCGTTGATCGGCCACTTCATCAAACTCTGTGCGCGTGCCGCAATTGCGGCAGGTTTCTGGTTGCTCTGTACCGATAAATATAGGCAGATGTGAAATCACCTCGCTTACTTGATCCCCGTGGCCGCTCATGAAAACCGTCCGACGAAGGAGAATGGGTCTAAATGGCAGTTGCGATCAACTGGTCCCTTCAGATCAAACATGCGCGGCGACTTTCTGAATTCGAATAAACGGTACAAATGAAAATCACTCGGAAACGCCTTGGAGAATTCGACTTCATTCTTGCTGATAAAGTATGGCGTGTCCTTTCCGAATGCTGTTGTCTTTACTTCAATAAATAATTCGCGGCCCGAAGTATCGAAAGACAAAACGTCATAACCAAGGCCATCACCTTTTGACAAGGCGACATGATCAACATTTTCGGCTAATCGTTTCTTGCCCGCCTCATGCAAGCGCCGGCGTTCATACTCGACTACAAACTCCTCGCCTGCCTTGCCTAGCGACGCATTGCGCGCTTCGCGATCTAGATAATCTCGTTTGATGCCCTTTTTGCCGTGAGCAAAATAATCAGAGACAGGTGACTTCACGGACTGCACTAGTTTCGGTGCATCAACCATAAGGTCCGCAGTCGCCTTGAGCAAAGGCACGAATGCTTGCTGATCAGCAGCAAACTCCGCTGCCCGATCAATTGTTGCGTCCTGCGAGATGCGGTCTGCAACGACTTCGGCGAGCAAACCTTGATAATTTCCCAGTGGCTTGTAACCAGAGATGTATGGCCATCCGTGGGCGATCAGCACCGCGCTAATGTTCTGGTGCTTGCGTTCGACAGCACCGTCATTTCGATTCCTGAGTTTTTGCAATAAGTTGCGGCGGTGCTCAGTCTTGCTATAAGTCTGTCCAGAAAGTTCTAGCGTGAGCATGTGGAGGTAATCGGCCACGGTTGCCTCGACCTCTTCGCGAGTCCAGTTCTCACTCATTACTCAAAATCTTTCTAAGTTGCGTATGCCGTTTTGCCGCGTGGCGCGATTGTTTTGATTCTACGCTGCCATTCGCGCACGCCAACCCCGCGCAGTCTTCGCGAAAAAACTTTTCTCATGTGCTGGCGCGTCATTTTCATCCAAGCCGTGAACCAACTCTTGAAGGTTAAGACTCCCGCCCGCATGCTGAATGAAGTAAGCGCGGAGTAGAAATTCGGCGGCTCCCGAAATATCACTCTCGTCTTTTTCCCATCGCGCGACCTGCTGGGATGTAAGGCCGAGCAGCTTGCCTAGCTCTGACTGGGTAAGGTTCATGTGCGTACGCAGGAATCGCAGTTCCTTCGCGGAAAGCACTTTTTTGAGCTCGGCCAAATTGCGACCAATCGCCAAATGCAAGTCGTCAAGTTTCTTGATGGCGGTACCTTCGCCATGCGACGTTTTTACGATCTCGTAGCCGCTCATCAGATAAACATCGTCCAAGCCGCAGGCGGTGTAGTGCAGTAAATTTTTATTCGTTATTTCGGCGAACTTGGAGTCTGACTTTGGCGTAGGGGAAATCGGCATGACTATCATAATGATAGGATATCTTCAGGCTGTCAAATCCCCTCACCCTAACTTTTTTCCTGAAGGAGAGGGAATGAGTTAGTGGAATGCTGGCAGGCCATTTCGGTTATCAATAAAATACAAAACACCAGCACCCGCGCACCTCCCAGCATCTTTTTGCCATGAACGCCTCGCCAGTACTAGAGTTTACCAATTTAATAAACTCCAACCGCCAACCTTCGCCACGGATCGTCACAAACGTCCGAGGGCCACCGGCGTACAATATTGCCTTCTCTTCATCACTCCATTCCCACACCCATGAAACGCGAAACTTTCCCCTTCCCGGTTGTTGTTCCGAACATCAAAGCCCACGCTAAACGCCGCGCGCGTCTGGCTAAAATTTTGAAGGAAGGCGTGTTGTTGTTGCCGACTTCGCCCGAGGTCGCGCGCAATGCCGATGCGCATTACGATTACCGTTGGGATAGCGCGTTTTATTACCTCACCGGCTTCCGCGAGCCGGAGGCGGTGGTGGCGATCACGCTGGGCAAGAAGCCGCGCCAGATTTTGTTTTGCCGCGAGAAAAATCTGGAACGTGAAATCTGGGATGGTTTTCGTTTTGGCCCGACGATGGCGAAGGAGGTTTTTGATTTCGACGAGACCTATCCGCTCTCCGAATTGGAGGCCCGCATTCCCGATTTGATGGCCGATGAGGCTGTCATTCATACACCGCTGGGCGCATCTGCTGAGTGGGACGCTTCGGTCACGCGCTGGCTCAACGCG
>JANOQY010000501.1:0-61364 GCA_031414995.1 Betaproteobacteria bacterium | reverse complement strand
GCCATAGGCGATCGAGCGGTTACTTAACAGGCCGGTGACCAGAATTCTTTTGTTCTCGACCATTGCCATGCGGGTACCTTCATTTTGTCTTTAGGGCAACCGGCCAACGCCACGGAAGTTGACTGCGTGCCGCCAATGGCTGCACGCGTAACATCATCGGCACAATGGCGGCTGGCACTTTTGATAGAGATCAAAGGACTTTCACTTGGTCCGCATTTGCCTATGTCCGCGTGAACGCTAACCCGCGGCCAGAACCCAGAAGATGAGTGGCGAGACGCCAAACTCCTCGCCCGGCGAGCCTTCCAGACAACATTTGTCCTGTGATCCTCGCCAGCGCTAGAGTCTCTCGTTTCGGTAATATCTCTGCTAGCTTATGGCGCAAACTAGAACCTAACTCGGAAGCAAACAATGAAGCTGTCGTCAATTGCCGTACTCATCATGTCAACTATCGCCGCGCCGGCATGGTGCGCCCCGCCGCTCACGACCGATGACGCGAGCACGATGATGCCTGGAATGTGCCAGTTCGAAATCGAGCACAGGCAATTCCGCAATCGCATCGAGCGTGACATTGTGCCCGCATGTAACCTCGTGTTAGATGCCGAAATCGGTGTTGGTCATCTGCGCGTTGCGCCAAAGGACGAAACGCGTGCCGATAGCGTCGTCTTCCAGTTCAAAAAAGTGTTTACACCAGCGGACGCGAACGAATGGGCGTTCGGCATTGGCGCGGCGACCGTGCGTGCGAGCGACTCCCGCGAACAACCCGGTACGCGTCAGCACTACCTCAACGCGCTGTTCAGTCGGCAGTTCGGCACGACGATGCTGCACGCCAATATCGGTGGCTTAAATGACCGTGAAGCCGAGCCGGGCACACGCCGGAATAGATTGACCTGGGCGCTCGCCGCCGAGCATGAGGCCACGGCGCGATGGACCTTGGTGAGTGAAGTATTCGGCCAGCGTGGCCAACCCGAAACGGCGCAGCTCGGCCTGCGTTGGTGGGCGTTACCCAGATACATTCAATTCACGCCATCGGTCGCGGCACAGCGCGAGGCGCGATGGGCGTTGGGTGAGTTTCGGCGTTCGATATGAAACCGGCGATGCAATTTTTTAGTCCGATGGTGGGCACGCTACGCGTCGCCTGTCCTGAGCAAGTCGAAGGACGCCACCCTACATAACTGAAATCTGCGCGGTACCGGTTCGTCAAGCAGCAGGCGCATCGACAGTCAAACGCTCTCTTGCGGACTCAAGGATGGCGATAGCCATATCACGGGATACAGATAGGAAATCTTCGAGAAAATCTTCCAGCGAAGAAGCGCCCTCAAGATAATCGAAAAGGTGTTTTATGGGCGCACGGGTAGACGTAAAGCACAGGCTCCACTCATGACTTCTGGGCTACGGCAGACAAAAGATGCATTCATGTTTATCCCTTTCGACCGCAGTTTAATCGCCACAGCCCGTCTCGATCAAATCTCCTCTGCCGTTCAAGTCACACCGCAACAGCCCTTTTCCGATTGCATCGGCGGACATTTCACAGTGCCATAACTGCAAAACACACAGCAATGCCCTGCGAGCGGACGCAGCAGAGTTTTGCAGCTTCGACACTCGTAATACCACTGGCAGGCGTTGGTTGGCATTTGCTCTACCGCCGTAGCATTGCAAACCGGGCACGTGATCGCACTTTCGAGGATTACGATTTCGCTCATTTTCTGACCGTTGTGGGATAACCGATATCGGTAACCGTCTTTGCAAGCATGTCAGCCTGTGTTTTTGAAGGGTCATAGCGCACTTTAGCGGATCGGGATTTGTAGTCGACTTCAACTTCCGCCACGCCCGAAACTTTTTTCAACGCTACCTTCACGGTCAACGGACAGCTTGTGCAGTCCATGCCTTTTATATCGAGTTGGACGGTGGCTGAATCAGCTGCGTCAACGACGCTGCTGATGAGAAAAAAGCAAAGTCCTGCCAATATTTTTCTCATCATTAATTTCAATAAAAGAATGGAGCAAGCGAGGGAAACGTAAACAGTACGATGACAAGTGCAACAACCATGCAGAAAATAATCCGTTGGCGACGAAGCACAGCGGGCACAGCACATGCCTCGTCCGGCGCGCACTGACGCGGGGCGATATACAACCGATAAAAAGCGAACGCTACACAGGCTATCGCTACGCCAGCGAACAGCGGCTGCCAAGTTTCCAGCGCGCGTAGCGAGGCGAGCCACGCGCCGCCAAACCCAAGACTCACGAATAGCAACGGGCCGACGCAACAAGCTGTCGCTCCAAATGCAGCCAGAACTGCTGCAATCAACGATACCTTGTAACCGGGGTTATTGTTCATAATGGGTAGTGTACAGTCCGTACCACACTACGGAGTCAAGACCATGATTGAAAAAATTTTCACCATCGGCCAAGTCGCCGCCGAAGCCGGCGTACACGTCGAAACCGTGCGCTATTACCAACGCATCGGCTTGATTGCCGAACCGACGCGACCGCCTGGTAGCGTCAGGCGCTATGACCAAACCGCCATCGAACGCCTACGGTTCGTCAAGCGTTCGCAAGAGTTGGGGTTTTCTCTCGATGAAGTGCGCCAGTTGCTGGCTCTGGACGATGGGCAAAGCTGTCGCGAAACCCGACAAATAGCGGAACATAAACTTGCGGTAATTGAGCAACGTCTTGTTGATCTTGAGCGTATGCGCAAAACCCTCGAGAGTCTTGTTGGGCAGTGCGAATCGGGAAAGCGCCCGCGTTCCTGCCCGATCATCGCCAGTCTTTCAAATGCATCATTAACCACTTGAGACGTCCAAACCATGTTCAAAAAGAAGTCTGTTCTATTCGGCACCGGCCCGGTGTTTCCGGTAAGCGACGTCGTCGCCAGCGTGGACTTTTACTGCCAATCGCTAGGCTTCAAGCTCGATTTCGTGATGGGCGACCCGCCCCCGACCACGGCTCGGTCACACGCGACAAGGTTGGCATCCAGTTCACATTGGTAACCTCGCCTTTTGACGCGAAGTCGTACCCCGGCTGGACCTATTTATTCACCGAGAATATCGATCTGTTTTACGACGACGTCACCGCGCATAACGTAGAAGTCACGCGGCCACTCGGAGACCGCACCCACGGTATGCGCGAATTTGAAATGCTCGACCTGAACGGTTTTCGTCTGCGGTTTGGGCAATATTTGTGAGGCATTCACACAGTGCTGGTTGGTTGTCAATATGAATAAAAATACGTAGATCGCCATTCCACGGGCATCTTGGCAGCATTTGTGCCTGAAAGGCTCGCCAGTACTAGAGTTTCGCGTTTAGTCAGGCAGGGTTGGCCCTCCGACAAACTCAGGACACCAAAGGAGACGCGCAGCGTGCCCACCAGCGAAACTATTGTTCTGCCGCGCCGCCCAACCTACCCCACACTCTCCACTGGCAACCCGGCCAGACGCCATTCAGGCATGCCGCCAACCATGCGGCGCGCCTTGAATCCTTTGGCGCGCAAAAGCTCCACCGCTTCGAACGACATCAGACAATAGGGGCCGCGACAATACGCGACAACCTCTTTGGTCTTGGCCAGTTCCTTGAGGCGTTTGGCGAGTTCCAGTACCGGCACATTCACGGCACCAGGCAGATGTCCAGCGGCGTATTCTTCCGGCGGGCGCACGTCGAGCACCGTCACCATGCCCTTGCGCGCTCGCGCAGCCAATTCTGTTGAATCGACCGGCTCAAGGGTATCGCGCGCGTCGATGTAATTGCGCACCAGCACTTCCACTTCCGCAACATGCGCCTCACCGACTGCCTGCAACGCGATCAACAGTCGCGCCACCTCATCGCCAGCCAAGCGGTAGAACACAAACTGTCCATCCTTGCGCGCAACGATCAGCCCGGCCCGCTTTAGCGCCTGTAAGTGTTGCGATGCGTTGGCGACGGTCAGGCCGGTTAGTGATGCCAGCGTATCCACGCGACGTTCGGCTTGGGCAAGCAGCTCCAGCAATTCAAGGCGCGATGGGCTCGACAGCGCCATGCCGATGCGCGCGAACTGTTCAAACAATTGTTGTTTTACGTTTGGGATTGACATTGGAATTTGCGGAGTTTAGTATTCAAGTAATCGCTTGAATACTAGATTAAACGATTATATTAATCGTAACTTTACACAGGCTTGCAAATAAAGTCATGGCTGCGTGGTTGATATCAAATGAGGGAATGATTCGTCTAGGCGTGTTTTTTGCGCTGTTTGCTGCATTGGCGGCGCTCGAATTTCGCCATCCCCTTCGCCAATCGGGTACCCGCAAATCGGTTCGCTGGGCGGCCAATCTTGGTATGGCGTTCCTTGGTGCATTCTTTATGCGCTTTCTGTTTCCCGCTGCTGCAGTGGGGTTCGGGCTATTCGCGGAGCAGCACGGGCTCGGCTTGATGCGCGTCTGGAATCCCGACCCACTCGTGGCCATTGTCATCAGCATGGTGCTGCTCGACCTCGCCATTTATTTCCAGCATGTCGTGTTCCACTTCGTGCCGATGCTTTGGCGCTTCCATCGCGTGCATCACGCCGATATGGAATTCGATGTCACCACCGCCATGCGCTTTCATCCGCTGGAGTTGTTGCTATCGATGGCGATCAAGGGCTTGATCATCTGTCTCATCGGGCCGCCCATCATCGCCATCATGTTGTTCGAGGTGCTACTGAATGCGTCCTCGCTGTTCACGCACGCCAACATCCAGCTACCGTCGCGGATGGACCGACTGCTGCGTCTTGCTATCGTCACGCCGGACATGCATCGCATTCACCATTCGACAATACCTGTCGAGACCAACAGCAATTTCGGTTTCAATATTTCCGTATGGGATCGCGTGTTTGGAACTTATCGGCGCGATGCGCGACTAGATCAGTCTTCAATGCCGCTCGGTATCGACGGACTGCGCGATCCGGCGCGCGTATTCACGCTGCGCGGCATGCTGGCGCTGCCGTTCCAACGCGCGCGTAAACGTCGCGACACGTTGTAAGTTGGTGGGCACGCTGCGCTTTGCACCACCCTACGAAAAACGAAACGCTATTCCTCGAACAACCCCTTCTGCTTCGTATTCTTGCCCGCCGCTTTCGCTTTCTTGAAATTCTGCTCACCGAAAGAAAGATCGGGCCAGTGCGGGCGTTCGGTGCCGTCTAGCAATCCTTGAATCGTCAATATCTGGATGCGCGGGAATGCGCCGTGATGCGGGGATTCGTAATGCCCTGCACTCGCCGCTTCGGTGACCATCGGCTTGGTCGGTGGCTTGAGCGTGACGAACAAACCGATGGCGGCTTTTTCGCGTTCGACGGTGCCGATGAGATCGCGCAGCATTGACGAGCCGACATGTTCGCCGCCCTTCACGCTCACCAGCACTTTTTCCGTTTTGCTTTTCGCGACTTCGATAAAACCCATGCCATCGATGCCTTGATCAGCGCCTTTCTTGCCACCGCGATACGGCTGCACGTTCACCAGCGCGCACGCCCACAACTGGAACTGATGCTTGTCGCGCTCGGCCAGATCGCGCGCACCGGCGTAATCCTGCGGCACGCCTTCGATGGTGAAGGCACCTTTTTTGGCGAGTTCGGGATAGCGGTTCCTTAATCGTTTTTCAATGAGCGAGACGGCCAGATGCGTGATGTCGATGCCGATCCAGTTGCGCTTCAGTTTTTGTGCCGCGTCGAGCGCGGTGCCGCAGCCGCAGAAGGGATCGAGGATTACGTCGCCTTCGTTGCTGGAGGCATTGATGATGCGTTCGAGAAGGGCTAGGGGTTTTTGCGTGGGGTAGCCGAGGCGTTCGTCTGCTTGAGAATTTATTGGATTGATATCGCCCCAAACTGTTCCCATCACACCGCCGTCCATTTCGGCAAGGTATCGTTTGAGTTGCGGTCGCTTGGAAACGTCAAGCGTGCCATCCGACAATTGTGGATACCAAATACGACCTTCGGAATCTAACTTCGCCATGGTTTCTTTGGAATAGCGCCAACCCTTATCTGGAAATGGAAATCCTTTCCAGACGTACATCATGTTGGGTCGTGGATTTGGGCTGGTCATGTTGTCTAGGCGATAGATGCGCCCATCTCCGTCATCGTGCCGATACTTCGCATCCAGATAGCTCTCATCGTGAGAGTCGCGTGGCGTGTTCCAAATGAACTTGCTTGACTTCGTGAAAAAGAGAATCGTGTCTGCAACGCGGCTCCACGTTTTGCTATCGCTGTGAGTGGTCGTACGTTTCCAAATTATTTCGTTCTGATAGTTCAACTTCCCAAACACCCCATCCAACACAATCTTCAAATAGTGACTCGCCGTCGGATCGCAGTGCAAATACAAACTGCCAGTCGGCTTCAACACGCGATGCATTTCGATCAGACGATTGGCCATCATCGTGAGGTAGGCCATCATGTCGTTCTCGCCGAGGAAGGCGCGCAGCGCTTCCATCATCTGCGAGACTTCGGTGTTGTTGCATTTCATCAGCTCGCGGAATTCGTCCTGCGCCTGCCCGCCCCAGTGCCAGGTATCTTCAAACGCGGTGATCTGCGCGTCGGATTCGTGGCCCTTCGGCGTTTTGAACAGCAGGTTGTAATCGCGCTTTGAATTGAACGGCGGATCGAGGTAGATCAGATCGACCGATTCGTCAGCGATTTGCTCGCGGAGGATTTGTAAATTGTCGCCGTAGAAAAGTTTTCGCATCGTGAGCGGGATTGTATGGGCAGACGAACACATTGCCAAACTCTAGCACTGGTGCGGTTTTTCAGGCGTTTTTGGCCTGCGATTCCCGCCAGTGCTGGAGTTTCAATAAAATATAGTCCTCAACGACTCGTTTCCTTCAGCGCACCATCGGTTAGTTGCTTCAATTGTTTAAAACCAAAATCAACCAGTGGCTTGCCGTTCACAAAAAACCCCGGTGTCTTGTCCACACCGAGCGTTTTCGCATCCTCGACGTCCTGTGCGATCAGCTTCGCAATCTCCGGCGAGCGCATATCAATGCGCATCTTTTCCAGATCAAGGCCCAGCCCTTCAAGATGTTTCCAGACGAGGTCCACATTCGCCGTGTGGTGCGGCGTCCACGCCGCCTGTGCGCCCAGCAAGGCCTCCAACGCCGGCCAGAATTTGCCTTGTTTGCGTGCAGCCTCCAGTACGGCGACGACCTGATCGGAGCCTTTGTGAAACGGCGTGTAGCGCAGCACCAGACGAATTTTGTCCGGATTCGCTGCCATGATTTCTTTGACCAGCGGATAAAATGCGCGGCAGGTTTCGCAGGCGGGATCGAAGAATTCGACGATGACAACGGGTGCGTCGATCTTGCCTAGAGATGGCGAATGCATGCGTATCAGCGCGGCAGAATTCACGGGCGATTGGGAAGGCGATTGCGATTGCGATGGTGACTGCGATGAAGATGGCGAAGGGACTTTGTTCTGCGCACTGGTGTTGTAGTAGAGCGTGGCAACAACAAACGTCAGCAGCAACGCGACCGCAGCTACAATGAAAACAGATTTTTGCTTCACTTGGAACCTCGAAAATGAGCGATGAGTAACAACACCACGATGCTCGAAAAAGCAGCGACTGACAACAGCGGAATAGTGACGAACCCGAACCATTGGATCACCGTTTCTGTGCACGGCACACCCTGGGTGCAAGGCTTGAGCGGGACCGGAATGATGCGGGCAATGAGTAGCTGGTGATAGATGGCAAAACACGCGCCAAGCAGCGCCAGCGGCAATGCGTAGCGGACGACATTGCGGTCATAGGGAAATAAACCGATGGGAAGTATGAGTGCCAACGGAAACATGAAGATGCGCTGATACCAGCAAAGTACGCAGACCGGCAGATTCATGACTTCGCCGAGAAACAGCGCGCCGAGAGTTGAGACTGCAGCGACCAGCCAGGCGAGGAAGATCAGCGTCCACGTCGTTATATCAATGCGAAGCGGCGGCAACTTTGCGCTACCGTTCATCGTTATTTTCCATGATGCTGGTGATGGGAATCGGGATAGTGCGCGTGCGTATGCGACATCGGTTCGTGACGATGCGGGTGCGCATGCGCAGTGCCAGCCAACGCGGGTTCCGCATGCGCGTGTTGGTGATGCGCGTCGTGCTCGTGTTCATGATCGTGTTCAAGCAAGGGGTGGTCATGCGCGTGATCGTGGCGTTCCGCGACGTGCAGCCACACGCCAATGCTCATCAGTACGCCGGCAACCAGCAGATTTCCGGTCACCGGCTCGCCCATGCCAGCGACGGCAATCACGGCCCCCGCGAACGGTGCCGTTGAAAAATAAGCGCCTGTGCGTGCCGTGCCTAGGTGACGAAGCGCGACCACAAACAATATCAGGCTGATGCCGTAACTCATCAGGCCCACGGTCGCTGCGGCCAACACCGTTATCACGGAAGGCAATACCGCGCCCAGAGTTAGCGCAATCACCGTATTGACCGCGCCAGCCACCAGCCCTTTGGTCATGGCGATGAACGATGCATCCAGCAATGCGACTTTGCGGGTGAGATTGTTATCGATCGCCCAGAACAGGCACGCCGCAACAACAGCGAGCGACGGCATGGCGGCACCAAAGCTCATCTCCTGTGGCCACGACAGCACCAGTGCGCCTGCGAAAATCAGCGCCATACCGATGGCAATGCGCCGATCAAAATTCTCCCGAAACACAAACCACGCGATGAGTGCAGTTAACACGCCTTCGGCATTGAGCAATAGCGACGCACCTGACGCTGGCATATTCACCAGCCCCCACATGAGCAGGGCCGGCGCGATCATGCCACCGGCGATCACTGCCCCGGAGAGCCAACCCATTTCGGTGAGCGTCATCCGGCTGGTTTCAGTGCGGCGCAGCGCACGCCAGATAAACAATCCCGTGCCGGAACCCAGATAGAGCAGACCAGCGAGCAGCCACGGACTTACCGGGCCAAGCAACAGCTTGGCGAACGGTGTGCCTGCGCCAAACAGCAGCGCTGCGGCCAATGCCGCCCATACACCGGGGTTTCTGTTCCAGAATTTCATTGCACTTCTTTTTTCCTATTCAGGCGCGCTCTTTACTCACCGAGTTTAACAAGCAGCATAAAAATACGCAGATCGCCATTTGACGGGCGCTTTCAGGCAAAAACTGCCAGAGAAGCGCACCACTGCTTGAGTTCGACAATGTTTCTGGTTATCACGGCACCACGAATCTCGCCGTCACCGCTGACTTGCCTGCGAGCGTGACCACCGAAACCACCTTGGTTCCAGCTTTCACATCGAACTTGCCTTTGGCTTCCAGCTTGTTTTCGCCTGCGGGCAGCAGCGTCGCCTCGCTTTTTTCCTTACCCGTTAGCAACGTAACTTTGGCCGTTGCGCCTTTGCTGTCGACTTTCTTGCCGTGATCTTCAACAAAGATGGCAATCGAATCCGGCTTGGCGACCAATTCATATTGCACTTCCTTCACTTCCCGTACCACGCCGCCGTACTTGGGTTTGTGGTGGTCGCCGGTGGCGTGCTTGCCGTCGGCGCCTGTGACAGGCAGGGTACACAGCGCTGCGGATAGCCCAGCAAGTACAGTAACGCGATGGATCAAATTCATTTCAGTCTCCTTGGTTAATTGTGAACAAAAAATCTTCAAAACGCTTCACTGCCTGAATCCTCTACCAGCCTTTGTATCGGCTCTCGCCCGAACACCCACACCATCGCTGGCGTAAGAAACGTATCCAGCAGCGTGGAGCTGATGAGTCCGGCAAATATCACCACTGCAACCGGGTGCAGGATTTCGGTGCCGGGCATCTCGGCTTCGAACAGCAAGGGTGCAAGCGCGAAGGCCGCCACCAATGCCGTCATCAGCACCGGCGTCAACCGCTCCAGCGAGCCGCGCACGATCATCGGCTTGCCCCAGGTTTCGCCTTCGAAAGCGCAGAGGTTAACGTAGTGACTGACCTTGAGAATGCCGTTACGAATCGCAATGCCTGCCAGCGTGATAAAGCCCACCAGTGCGGCAATCGACAGCGGCTGGCCGGACAGCCACAGGCCGATCACGCTGCCCACCAGCGCCAGCGGAATATTGGCCATGATGATCAGCGCCAGTGTGTTGGACCGATAGCGCGAGTACAGCACCAGAAAAATTAGCGCCAGCGAGCCCAGTGAAAGCAGGCCAATAAGTCGGCTTGATTCTTCCTGTGCCTGGAATTGGCCACCGAGCGTGATGAAGTAGCCCTCCGGCAGTTTCGACTCGGCAACCGCAGCACGAATATCGGCCACCACGTCCGATAACGCACGGCCCTGCGCATTTGCCGAGATGACGATACGGCGACGGCCATCGTCACGGCTGATCTGGTTGGGGCCATCGGACTCTTCAATCGTTGTCAGGCGGGACAGCGGCACGCGACCGGTCGGCGTGTCGATAAAGATGTTTCGCAAGCCTTCCACCGAACGCGCTTCTTCCGGCAGGCGCAGCACCAGATTGAATCGCTTGTTGCCTTCGATGATCTGCGTCACGCGTTCGCCGTCGATCAGCATCTGCAACTCGCGCAGCAGTTTTGACGGTGCCAGCCCGACCTGCTCGGCACGGTCGTAATCGACCCGCACCTTGATCTCGGGTGTCAGCACCTGTTTTTCGACTTCCAGATCGGCGAGGCCTTTGATACCAGCCAGCTTCGCGCGCAGTGCATCAGCCTGTCCGCGCAAAGTATCCAGATCGTCGCCGAAAATCTTGATCGCAATCTGCGAGCGAACACCCGAGAGCATGTGGTCGATGCGATGCGAAATCGGCTGGCCAATGCCGATGGCAGCGGGCAGGTTGGCGAGCCGCGCGCGGATGTCGGCGTAGATCTGGTCCAGCGAACGGTCCGAGCGCTTCAATCGCAAATCGAGTTCTGAAACATGCACGCCCTCGGCGTGTTCATCGAGCTCCGCACGTCCGCTGCGGCGTCCCACGCCCTCCACTTCTGGTACGCCCTGCAGCGCGACTTCCGCCTGCGTTGCCAGCTTTGCCGTTTCGGCCAGCGTGGTGCCGGGATTGAGTCGCAACCCAACCAATGCCGAGCCCTCGTTGAAAGGTGGCAAAAAAGTGGTGGCAAAGAACGGCACCGTGCCGATGGCGAGCAGTGCAGCAACCGCGCCCGCAGAAATCCATGCGCGCGGATGCATCAGCACACGTTCGAGCACTGATTGATAGCGACGCTTGAGCGCTGCCACCAGCCGCGTATCGCCATGGTCGAGATCTTTCATCTTCGGCAACAGGTAGAAGGCCATCACCGGCGTCAGCGTCACCGACACCAGCATGCTGGCCAGCAGCGATACGATGTACGCGATTGCCAGTGGCTGCATCAAGCGGCCTTCGATGCCGGGCAGGAAGAATAGCGGCAGCAGCACCAGCACGATAATCAGCGTGGCGTAAACGATGGCCGAGCGCACTTCCATCGTTGCCTTGGCGATGACTTCCAGCGGGTTGAGGTGTACACCGTGCTCTTTCGCGTATTGGCGGTCGGCCTTCAAACGCCGCAACACGTTTTCCACTCCGACCACCGCATCATCAACCAGCCCGCCGATGGCAATCGTCAGCCCGCCCAGCGTCATGGTGTTGATCGAAAAGCCGAAATACTTGAACACGAGCACGGTGGTGAGCACCGAGACTGGAATCGCGGTCAGTGAAATCAGCGTGGTTCGCGCGTTCATCAGGAACAGGAACAGCACGACAGCGACCACGGCCGAGGCGGCGAGCAGCTTGCCCTTCAACGTGTCGATGGAGCTTTCGATAAAGCTCGCCTGGCGCATCGTTACCTGTGGCATCTGCATGCCGGCGGGCAGCGATTTTTTCAGTTCCACCAGTGCGGCTTCGATATCGCGCGTGAGTCGGACCGTGTCCGCATCCGGCTGTTTCTGGATGCCGAGTATCACCGCAGGTTTGCCGTTGAAGCCGGCATCGCCACGTTTGATGGCGGGGGCAAAGCGCACGTCTGCGACCTGCTTCAGCAGAATCGATTGGCCCTTGCGCGAATCGACGGGTAGCTTTTGCAGGTCTTCCAGCCTTGATGTCCGGCCAATATTGCGAATCAGGTATTCGCGCGAATTGAGTTCCAGGAATCCGCCGCTGGTGTTGGCCGAAAATCCGCGTAGCGTCTGCTCAATTTGCTCCAGCGTGATGCCGAGCTGCGCCATGCGCGCGGTGTCGGGCTGCACCTGAAACTGTCGCACTTCGCCACCGATGGGGATGACCTGCGCAATGCCGGGGATGGTCAGTAAGCGCGGACGCAGGACATAGTCAGCGTATTCGCGCACCGCCATCGGCGTGACTTTTGTGGTGTCGATCGGAAGCGCCATCAGCATGATCTCGCCCATGATCGAGGTGATCGGACCCATCGCCGCGTGGTCCACGCCAGGCGGTAACTGCTCGCGCACCAGTGCCAACCGCTCACCGACCATCTGCCGCGCGCGATAGATGTCGATTCCCCAGTCGAACGTGACATAAACAAACGACAATCCAACACTGGAAATCGAACGCACACTGACCACGCCGGGCATGCCGTTCATATTGGTTTCAATCGGATACGTGATGAGCTGCTCGACCTCTTCCGGCGCCATGCCGCCCGCCTCGATCATGACGGTGACGGTGGGTTGATTGAGATCGGGAAACACATCGACCGGCATGCGCGTGAGTGTGAAGGCACCAAACACCATCATCACCACCGACAGCACCACGACAATGAGGCGATTTCTGAGACTCGCCAATACGAGAAAATTAAACATGGCGGCGCTGTCAGCGAACCTGATTGATCAATGCCGCACCCTGCGTGACCACGCGTGCGCCATCGGTCAATCCGTCTAGAACTGCCACGCGCGCGCCGTCGAGCGCCACCCAGCGGATGGTCTGCGGCGTGAATCGCTCAGCACCCGTGTGCACCCAAACGATGTCCTGATTCGAGGGATTTTTCACGACCGAGGCAGCGGACACGGCGTAGCCCTTGACCTTGCTGCGCGTAGCGGCGAACATTTTTACCGACTGACCCACAGCCAAGGCTAACGGCGGTGCCTTGACATCACCTTTAACGCGAAACACCACCGGGATTGCGCCTTCTTTCAACATACGTCCTGCACCGACGAGTTCGAGTGCGATACGGATATCTGCAGACGGATTGAGCGTCGCGCCGGCAATGTTTGCCGGGAGTAAAGCGTCATATGCCTGCGCCTCGATCTGCAACCGCGTGGGATCGATGACCTCGAAAACTACTTCACGTGCATCGACTACTTGGCCCGCAACGGCGTGGGTTGCCGCGATCACACCCGACACCGGTGCCAGCAGCGCCTCTCGTGCGACGTATGCACCGCCGCTTGGGGACAAACGCTGCGAGAGGCTCTGCACTTCGATGCGAAGCGCGTCGATGTCGCGTTGTGGCACGCTGCCTTCGAGCTGTTCCAGTCGCGCCAGTTTTTTGCGCGCCAGTTCAAGATTCACTTTCATTTCTGGCGTGGCGCTCTCAGACGCGCGCACGAAAGCCAGCACTTCGCCTTTCGTTACCGCCTGCCCCAGCGAAGGCAAACCGCGCGGACCCGGTTCGATACGGCCCGCTTGCGTGGGCTGTACCTTGCCACCGGCGTTGGGATCGGCGATCACGCGACCGGAAAGCTCGATGGTCTGCGGCAGTTCGGCAGCAGACACAATTTCTGTGCGTACCTGCAATTGGCGCTGCGCTTTCTTGGGCAAAAATACGCTGCCATCCGGCTGGCGTTTAGGGGCATCCGATGATGCTGACACCGTTGCCTCGTCGCCGTGATCGTGGCCGGGACCGGCCCATGCATTGGTGCAAAGCGTGAACAGTGCCAATGTCAGAAAATGCGTGCGCTTAAACATGGCTGACCCTTCCAGCACGGCGGCGCATAAAAAACATGAACGCGATGCCGACCCCAACGACCAACGCGCCGATGGTGGCCCAATTCTTCCAGGCGGTTAGGCCATCCGCGTGTGTGTGCGCAGCTTCGGCGGCGGGCACGATGAGATTTCCAGCGAGAATATCCACGTCATCACCGGCCGTGATGGTGAGCGTGATGGGGTAGGTGCCGGGTTTTTCAAAGGGCTTGGCGGCAAAGCTGTAGTCCCCATGCTCGACATGAAACACGCCCGCAAGTTTGGTGCTGCCGCTTTCCAGCTCCACCTTGGCATTGAGTAGTGGCTCATTACTGCTGTAGCGATCAATGATGATCGATAGTTCGCTGGCACCGAGACTACCGACGGCTTCGAACAAATCCGAATGCGCGTCGAAACGAGGAGACGTTTTGCCTGTGTTTGCGACCGATGCGGCTTCGCCGTGGTCATGGCCGGGTCCGGCTGCGACATTGCCGGTCGCCAACAGCGCGGCCACCAGCAACACATTTGTGCTGATTCTTGAAATCATATTCATGGGAGGAGTCCTGATGCTTGGTTGATTCGGGAGATGCTGCGCGTACGATGCAGATTGGCGCGTGCAAGGGAGAGTTCAGCGTCGAAACGGTCGGCCTCGGCGCGCAGCCGCGCTGGCAGGTCGAGTTCACCCAGCTTGTAAGCTTTGTCGAGCAGCACGTGGGTTTCATTCGCAAGAGTTAGGCGCGACTGTGCAAATTCCACCTGGCGGGTTGCCTGTTTGAGGTCTTCCATCGCCGATGCGATGTCACCCTCGATGCGCAGCCGCATTTGCGGCACACGGCTCTCGGCTTCGATGCGCTCCGCCCCGGCGTTGGCCACACGCGAACGATTGCGCGCACCCGACGGCAAAGGTACCGTGAGGCGTAACACCACACTGCCTGCGGACGCTTCACCAAAAGCGGCGCGCTCGCGAACGGTGCCAAACGCAATCTCCGGCGCATCCTGAGGCGTGGCATTGGCCTCCTGCTGGCGCGCACGGGCGGCATCGGCATCGCGCATAAGTTCGCGCAATTCTGGATGCTGTTCGATGGCCATTGAAGTCCCGGAGTCTGGTCGCGATTCGTCATTGGCGGGTAATTGCGGAAGTGCCGTCAACGCCAAAAACGCCCGTGCTGACCGAAAGGCTTTCGCTTGCGCATCGGCCTCGGCCGATTCGGCCATCTTCAGCGCGGCCAGAGCCTGATTCCAGTCGGTGCGCGCGATTTCACCGACCTTGAAGCGGCGCTCGACATCTGTGGCGAGTGCGCCAGCCTCAGCGACTTTCCGCGCCGCCAATACAAGGTCACTGGCATCGAGTCGCGCTGACCAGTAAGCCTCACGCACCTCACCCGCCAGACGCCATTTTTCGGCAACGGCGTGTGCGTCATTGCGCGTCGTTTCGCTGTCAACAAGCGCGCCACGCGCGGCACGCACGCCTGGCGTCTGCAGCGACACGCCGATTTCGGCTTCCCACTCACGGGCACCGGCGTTCTGGTTCCAGCGGTCGGTTTTCTGGCTGACCGAAATGCGCGGCGCATCGGCCAGCCAAGAAGTAGCCACCTCGCGTTTGGCAGCAGCTTCGTCGAGCCGTGCTGCGCGCGACTGCGCAACGGGATGTTTTGCCCATGCGCTTTCAAGGGCGTCTTTGAGCGTTGGCGCGGCGTGAACACTACCGCAGGGCAGCGTCGTTGCCAGCAAGACAGCGAACGTGATTCGCCATGAAAAATTGAATCGCATCGAACTCTCCGAAAAACAATGGAAGAATCCGGCGGGCACCACGCGGTGCCGAAACTATGGTTTCAGTTGAAAGAGCAGCGTGAACTGAGGACGATAGCCCGCCGGGTCAGGCGAGCGATGCGATGGGAGGGCGTTGCAGTGGGGACGGTTGATATTGCGCAGCCGACAACAGCGGCGCGACTTCGACAGGGAGCGTTGAATCAGGCGAGCCGACGATCAGCGCCGCAGTTTGCAATTTCGCGCAGCCCAAATGGCACGCGCCGCACTCTGGCTCTCCCGCCGATTTCTTGGTTGTGTCTGGATCTGGGGGCGCTTGCTTACCCTCGTGGGCGTGATGCCCGTAGTGTTCGACAGCGACATTTGCCTCATCGGCACAATAGGCCGACGCCGCCGCGAACGAAAACTGCAGCGGCAGGATCAACATCAGCAAAATGGCGAAGAAACGTTTCATGACGAGGCGAATTGTGCCATATGGACGCATAGACCAATCAAAAGATGAAACACTAGTACCGGTGAGGCTCTACGGGCACAAATGCTCGGAGAGCCTTGCCAGTGCTTGTGTTTGCACAAATTGAAGCACGCGGCACTACGCACGCCCTTCCCCCCGCAACAATCGCAACCCATTCGCCACCACGATCAGACTCGCGCCCGCATCAGCGAACACTGCCATCCACAATGTCCCCTCACCGGTGAGCGTCAGCACAAAGAAAATCGCCTTGATACCCAACGCAAAAATGATGTTCTGCCAAAGTATCTGCGACGTTTTTTTCGATAGGCGAATGAACTCAGGCAGCTTGCGCAAATCATCCTGCATCAGCGCCACATCGGCGGTTTCAATCGCCGTATCCGTACCAGCCGCGCCCATCGCAAAGCCGATGCTTGAACGCGCCAGTGCGGGTGCATCGTTGACGCCATCACCGACCATGCCAACCAGCCCGCGTTCGAGCATGATGCCAATCGCGGCGAGCTTATCGTCCGGCATTAGATTGCCGCGTGCATCCGCAATGCCAACTTGCAAGGCCACCGCTTTCGCGGTTTTGTCGTTATCGCCGGTGAGCATGATGGTTTCGACGCCCAGCGCTTTCAGTTCGGCGATGGCGGCTTTGCTGGTGTCGCGAATTGTATCGGCGACGGCGAAGACGGCAAGTGATTGCGACTCAGTGGCCAATACCACAGCAGTTTTCGCCTCGATCTCCAATCGGTCCAGCACGTCTTCAACCTTGGGCGAGCACACCTTCAAGTCTTCGATCAGGCGGTGGTTACCCAGAAAATACTTCACGCCGTCCACGGTGCCCTGCACACCGCGCCCGGGCAGTGCTTCAAAATCGGAAACGTTAGCAACGCTGCCGCTGTAGCCGCGCACAATCGCGGTGGCGACTGGATGTTCGGACAGCGTATCCAGACTGGCTGCAATGCGCAGCGCGTCTTCCGTCGGCATTTCTGCGAGCGCAACCGTGTCGGTGAGCACCGGTTTGCCGTGGGTAATGGTGCCAGTCTTATCCAGCGCAACTGTCTTGAGTGATCGGCCCTGTTCAAGATAGGTGCCACCTTTGATGAGTATTCCGCGCCGCGCCGCAGCGGCCAGTCCGCTGACGATGGTCACTGGAGTGGAGATCACCAGCGCGCACGGACAAGCGATCACCAGCAATACCAGCGCTTTGTAAATCCAGTCGTACCAAGGCGTGCCGAAGATCAGCGGGGGAACGACGGCAACCAACACCGCGAGCACGAACACGACCGGCGTATACACGCGGGCAAATTTATCGACGAATCGCTGCGTGGGCGCACGCTGGCCTTGCGCGGCTTGTATTGAGCGAGCGATGCGATCCAACGTGGTTTCACCCTTGCCTGCGGTCACGCGAAATTCCAGCACGCCGCGTTCGTTGAGCGTACCCGCAAACAAAGTCGCGCCTACGGTTTTTTCGACTGGCAGACTTTCGCCGGTAATCGGTGCCTGATTGACACCCGACTGCCCAGAAACGACCACGCCATCGAGCGCGATCCGCTCGCCGGGACGCACACGCACGATGCGGCCGATGTCAATTTGGTCCGCTGGCACTTCAGACCAAGCGCCATCGGGCTGCTGCACGAACGCGGTTTCGGGTGCGTGCGCCATCAGGCCGCGAATGGCATTGCGGGCGCGGTCAAGACTGGCGACCTCAATCATCTCGGCGATACCGAATAGCCAGATGACCACAGCCGCTTCCGGCCATTGGCCGATGGCTACGGCACCGAATACCGCCACCACCATCAGCAAATTAATATTTAGCGTGAACGTCTTGAGTGCGATCCAACCTTTTTTGAGCGTTTCCAGTCCACCGGTGAAAATGGCAATCAACGCAAGTATCGCCACGGTGATCGAAGTCTCGTTGCCGCTCGCGTAGGCCACGACCTCAGCGCTGATCGCAGCAACACCGGCAACGGCCATCAACAGCCATTGCCGACGCGAGTTGCCGGTCGCTTCTTCGCTGCCCGACGTTATGTTTGAAGGTTCGTTCGCGCCATCCGCAGGCAATGGCACACCGGACATGCCGATGTTCTTCAAGGCGGCATCGATGCTGTCAGTAGTAGCCAGCGTGTGATTCACCGTCAATACGCGATTGATGAGGTCGAAGTCCAAGCTGTGCACGCCAGGTTTGCCGTCGATGGCTTTGCGGATCAAACCCTCTTCGGTAGGGCAATCCATTTTCTGGATTTTCAGTTGCAGCACCTTCACACCAGCGGGCAACGCACGCGGCGCGACACCCACGGCAGGCGAAGGCGGTGCATCATGGCTGTTGCAGCAATCATCGTGTTGGCGTTCAGTCATGTGTCAAATGTACTTTCATGCTGGTATTTGAAACCTTGAAGCCACTACAGGGTCAAGTGTTATATGCAGAACAAAATGGAGGCAGTATGAAGATAGGTGAACTGGGCGATAAAACCGGTGTGGACGCGGAGACCATCCGCTATTACGAGAAGGTGGGCATCCTTCCCAAGCCAGCAAGAACGGAAGGCAATTATCGGCACTACGGTGAACAGCACGTTGACCGCTTGCGATTTGTGCGCCACTGCCGTTCACTCGATATGACGCTCGACGAAATCCGAGTGCTGTTGCAGTTTCGCGACACACCTGATTCAAATTGCGGGCAAGTCAATTCACTGCTCGATGAACACATTGGCCATGTGACGAAACGAATTGTCGCTCTCACCGAACTTGAAAAGGAATTGCGGAAGTTGCGTCGGCAATGCCGCAATGCGCAAAAGTCAAAAGACTGCGGCATCCTCGCCGGGATTGGTCGTGAAGGCGTGACTAAGGAAAATCAAGGCAACGCGCGACACATCGCCGGTGCGCATTAGGAAAAATCCTAAAAAACGCCAGCGTTGAAGTCCTCCATGCCGAGCGGCATGGAGGACCCCCAGTTGCTTACTTGAATTTGTAATCCAGATTCACGTTGAAACGCCGACCCAACTGGCCCGACGTGCCGTTATCCCAGTAATTGAACGTATTGGGAACTTCGATCGAGCGACCGTAATCCTCGAACAGATTGAGGATGCTGAAAGAAATCGTCGTCGATTTAAAGCCCGTATACGCGCCGCCGATGTCGATGCTGCGTTCAGCACCCACATAACAAAGCCCGTTGGCGCGAAGGAACGTATTGCCTGCTGCCGTTGATGTCAGGCAAGTCGCCGTGGTGGTGCGCTCGAGTGCGGAGATTTCGTTATGACGAATCCACGCAGACATGTTGTTCTTGCTCCAACTCAACCTGATGCTGGATTTGTGCTTTGGCACATCTGCCGTGTCCGTGCCGACCAGCGATTGCACAGCCGACGTGGCGAGGATTTGCTGATCAAAGTAACGGGTAATTGTGCCGTTTACGTTGAGGGTGAATTTACCCAACTGCTCGTGGACTGGAAAACGAATATTGAAATCGTAATCAAGCCCGGCAGTTTCGGTGTATTTGAAGTTACCGAAGCGGCGCAATACGACCAGAATCGGGCCGCTATTGGGGATGCCCGGCAGCCAGGTCGCTGGATTGGGATCGCGAATGAGCAGGCTGGCGTTAGCGGTCGGGTTGGCGTTGTAGGCGTCCACGATGTCGATGCCGCGTTGTACGCGAATCTCTTCGTTACGGCGGAAGAACCAGCCATCGACGGAAAGGTCAACGTACTTGGTCGGGGCGATAATCGTGCCCAGCGTGTAGGACCTTGACGTTTCAGGTTTCAGGTTGCGGTTGGCGCTGATGATCGTCGGCAAATTGCCCGGTGTGACGGTGCCAGCAGGTACCGCGGTGAAGTTGGTCACGTTGCAGTCGCGCGCAACGGACGGGTTCGCCCGGCTGACGGGGTTCGCGGGGTCGCTTGAATTGCAACGCAGGCTGTCAAAGACGCGGCGTTCTTGTGAACTGTTGAACGACAACAAGAATGAATCGCCGATCTGGGAAATGGCCGGCGCTCTGAATCCGGTTGCAGCGGTGCCCCGGAATGAAACGAAGGCGGGCACAATATCGAACTTAAAGCCCAGTTTGCCGGTGGTGGAGTTGCCGAAATCGCTGTATCGCTCGTGACGAATGGCACCTTGTATTTCCAGCGTCTTCAATACGGGCAAACGAATTTCAGTAAACACGGCCTGCGAGTTGCGGCTGCCTTCAGCACCGTTGGCGACCAGCCCGACAAAATCACCAGTCTTGTAAATGTCGCTGGGGATTGACGACAAAGTCTCGCGGCGCACTTCTGCACCGACAGCAATGGCAGCAAAGCCGCCTTGCATGCTGAACAATTCACGGCTGCCGCGTGCATCCAGAGCCGCTACAGTCGCCTTGCCTTCATTGACCGCATCCGAGGCTACGCTGGCAATCGCTGCCGCCGTATTGGACTGGGTAAATCGGTAGGTACCGGCGGCGAGTGATGCATCCAGCAAGGATTTCCGCAAGCGTCCGGCTTGCACGCGGGAATTATCCTGACGGCTGTAAAGCAGCGCGGCATCGACATCCCATTTGCCGATGTATCCCTGAAAACCGGTCGTGACGCGATACATTTTGAGTTCATTAACATCGCTGAAGGGTACGTCGGCGAACCGGTGAATAACCTGTACAGGTTGCGCAGTCGCGGTGCCGTTGGTCGGGTTATCCGGGTGACCAATCGGCAAAATCAGCGCATTCTGGGTCAGGAAGGTGCCGCTAAGCAGGGGCCATGTGACGGCCACAGGATTGGCTGAACTGACGAGTGCGGTCGTCAGCGTGCGCGGGATATTTAGCTCGGTTGTCTTGGTACGGGCGACCATCACGTCCGCATAGGCGGTCAGCTCGCTGCTGAGGGCGAAATTGGCGCGTGCCGAGCCACTGACGCGGTCTTGCTTGGCGATGGCTTGATCGGCGTTATCGAGGTTAAACCGGCACTGACCGGTCCGCAGGGAAGCCGTCGTCGCCGTAAAGCTTGGCAGGCGTGTGGAAACTCCTTTACCTACGGTGAGCTCGTCGGGGCAACCCGCGAACGTACCCAGATAATTGACACCGAATACGCTGTTGTTTGCCACAGCACGACCGTCAATCGTGGTGGTGCCTGCCAGACTGGTGGGCACGCGGTAGTAACTACCAATGGGAGATGCCACCGAGTCCGGGGTAAAGCGCTCAAGGTTTCCATTCACACGCCGATATTCCTGATACATCGCCAGATCGCCGCGGTCTTTTAACTCAGCGTGCATGACTGGATCGCGACGGGAAACCTGCAGCCCGCCAAACACGTTAAATCTTTGTCTTGCGATATCGCCAAAACCGAAGGTCAGAGACGCATTTTTGGTCACGCCGACACCTTGATCATTGGCGCCGTATGACGCGCTCGCCTCGATACCCTGATAGTCTTTCTTGAGGACATAGTTGATCACGCCGGCCATCGCGTCCGAGCCGTAGATCGCGGAGGCACCGTCCTTCAGGATTTCGATACGCTCGATGGCCTCTTTGGGAATCGTATTGACGCTAAGCAGCGAGCCACGACCGAAGTTCACATCAACTGCCGCCACTGGCGCAATGCGTCGACCGTTAATGAGAATCAACGTGCCTTGCGAGCCAAAACCGCGCAATGAAATTGTCGCCAAGCCGCCCACAAAGCCGGTTGCCGCACCATCCTGCAGCGAGGAAGCGTCCACGGCGCTAAGGGAGCGCATCAAGTCTTCAACAGTCGCGTAACCGGAATTCTTGATATCGGCGGCGGTAATAATCTGAACCGACGAAGGCGTTTCGGTATCGACGCGTTTAATCAGCGAGCCCGTCACTTCAATTTTTTCGACCTTCTCTGGCGCAGCCGCGGCCGCCTGTTGCGCGAACGCATTGAACGCCAATGCTGCACTGCCGACGCTCACTGCGAGTGTCTGTGCAACGAGTCGCACGATCTGCTTGGTTTTATTTTTTCTCATTCCCAGTCCTTTATCCAAAGTAAGCTGTTGTAGTTCGATGGTGATGTGGTTGCACAGCCGTTAGATTAGCGAAGAAAATGTAACCAAGTGTGTCATTTCGTCGCGATGTCGCATGTTTGCAACATTTTTGCGCTAAGCGCTATAAAGCGCAATTACGAATAAAAAATGCAGATCGCCATTTGGTGCGCCTTTCAGGCGATAAATGCCCGTAAAGCCACACCAATTCTAGAGCTTGCTATTTTTTACGTTGGATGGCGGGCAGCCCGAACTGACTTCGCCAACTGACTCCGTTTCTTGATCATCAATGCAAGAAACGAGTGGCGAAAATATCAAATATTCGTCGTCGCCGCGAAGGCGGGGATCCAGTGACTTTGCGGATAGAGACGCTGGATTCCCGCCTTCGCGGGAATGACAAATTTTTTTGTCGGCTCAATAAATTAATACACTAAAGAAATAGAAATGGAATGAACTACTTAACCCCAAGCGTCCGCTTCAAAAACGCAATCATCTTCGGATAGGAATCTGCCTGCGCATGGGCGTTACCTTCTGGCGTGCCACCACTCTTACTCGGCCCCGCGTTGTACTGCGTAGTCTGCCCCCAGCCGTTGCCGGACAGGAAGTGACCTGCATCGGGATAGATTAGCGCAAGTGTTTCGAGCCCGAACTCGGCACGTTTCTCGGCGATGATCTGCGCCATCATGCCCGAGGCCCAGATTTGATCATCGTGTCCGCCGATCACCATCAGTGGGCCTTTGAATTTCTCGACTGGAATGCGCGCCTTGACTGCAGCGGCAGGATTGGCTGCGCGGCCTTTATCCTGCGGGCGACGAATCTTCACGTCAGTGCCGGTCTGGAATCCCTTGAACTCTTCCATAAAGTCTTTGTAGGGCACAAACGCCAGTGGCTTGCCGTTGAGCGAGAACGAAGAACGCTGGCCCGGCAGCGTGCCTGGCCCCCAGCCCTCCCACACCACATCCGACGGCACTGAGGCCACGACCGATGTGATCCACGAAAAATTGGCTGCGGCGATGAGCGCGAACTCGGCACCTTTTGAGCCGCCGTAGATGGCGATGCGCGAGGTATCGACATCGTCGCGTGTTTTCAGCCACTCAAACGCCGCGTTCAGTCTTTCCACCGGAATATCGGCGAAGGCTTCTGGCAACTCGGCGATCTCGCGTTTGTTGCTGGGCCAGCTCTGCGGAGAATAGTACGGCAGACCAAGCACCGCAAAACCGCGTGAGGCCAGCCGTGGAGCTTCGTCGCGCGCAGTGGATGAGCCGCCTTCAGAACCACCTAATACGATGATGACCGGTCGCTTCACCTTGCCGGGCAAGGTGGCGAACACCGCGCCCGGGAATTTCTCGACTTTCTCCACCTTCACTTCGGGCAGTGAATTGATGAAATCGATAGTCGCGTTCGCAAGCACTTTGTCGCCCGATGCTGCATTGAGTCTCACCTGCATGAGCGGTCTATCGGCAGCAATCGCGTCGGGTGTCGGGAACATCGCCCAGAACAACCCGCGGATGTCGGCACCTTTGTAGCTGCCTGATTTCGGCGCGGCGGTGGCCAAATCCAGCTTGCCATCGGCGCTCGTGGTGTACACCGCATCAGCGCGATACAAAGCCGGCTTGGCCTGACCGAACGCAACCACCACCCGTTCAGCCGTGATTTTCACGTCCGCATTTGCAGGCAGGCCCGTCAACGCGATAGTAATCGGCTCGCCGGAAAGTACCGGGTTTGCGGGCTGGATATTGAAGCTCTGCGATGACGCGAGCGATGCGAAACTGACAATTATGCTGAATGCGCTGGTGAAAAATATGCGGTTCATTCGTGGCCTTAAAGATGAGAAATGAAGTGCGCGCATCTTAGCGAATTAAATCGGAATCAGGCGGCGCTTGCGACGAACGACAAGAAAGACAGCGCGAGCTGCCTGCCTGAGTGCTCTGCGGTTCCCGCAAATTCATTTGTGCAGAAATGAGGCTGGAACAGGGAAATGAATGCCGCGCCGGGTTGGCGCGGACCTCCGCCAAGCGCCGCGAAACTCAATCGCGAAACGGATGCTTCACAACCACCGTTTCTTCACGATCCGGCCCGGTCGATACCAGATCAATCGGCGTGCCGACGAGCTGTTCAATCCGCTTCAGGTACGTCTGCGCGTTTTTCGGCAAACCATCCCAGGCTTTCACGCCGTAGGTACTGTCGGTCCACCCGGCATGATCTTCAAAAATCGGTTCGCAATGAGCGATGCTGTCCGCGCCGTACGGGAGGATGTCGGTTACCCGACCATCAATTTTGTATCCGGTGCAAATGCGCAATGTCTCCAAACCGTCGAGCACGTCGAGCTTCGTAATACAGAGTCCCGACAACCCATTGATCTGGGCTGCGCGTTTCAGCGCGGCTGCATCAAACCAACCACAGCGACGCGGACGCCCGGTGACGGAGCCAAATTCGTTGCCGCGTTTGCGCAAGCGTTCGCCAATATCGTTTTCAAGTTCGGTCGGAAACGGCCCCGAGCCGACGCGGGTGGCGTATGCCTTGGTGATGCCCAGCACGTAGTTCAGCGCCTGTGGGCCCACGCCTGCGCCAGCGGAAGCCTGGCCTGCCAGACAATTGCTGGAAGTCACGTACGGATACGTTCCATGATCCACATCGAGCAGTGCCGCTTGCGCGCCTTCGAACAGCAAACTCTTTCCCTCTGCCATCAAGCGATTCAAGTCTGCGGATACATCGGCAATCATCGGCTTCAACCGCTCGCCCATTTTTAGGGTAGCTTCGAAAACAGAATCGACCGACACAGTTTCAGCCTTCAGGTAATGCTTTAAAACAAAATTGTGATAATCGAGCACTTCGATCAGCTTTTCTTTGAAGCGCTCCGGAAAGTAGATGTCATGCAATCGAATCGCACGTCGCGCAACTTTATCTTCGTAACAGGGGCCGATACCACGACCGGTGGTGCCGAGTTTGCCGAGGCCAAGTGCCAGCTCGCGGGCCTGATCGATGGCGACGTGGTAAGGCAGGATCAGCGGGCAGGCCTCGGAGATGCGCATGCGACTCATCACGTCCACACCCGCGACTGCCAGTTCATCAATTTCCTGCAACAGCGCAGACGGCGACAACACCACGCCGTTACCGATGTAGCAGGTGACTTGTGGATGCAAAATGCCTGATGGAATCAGCCGCAAAATCGTTTTTTTGCCATTGACGACCAGTGTGTGGCCGGCATTATGGCCGCCCTGAAAGCGCACCACGGCTGCGACTTCATCGGTCAGCCAATCGACGATCTTGCCCTTGCCTTCATCGCCCCATTGGGTACCGATGACGACGACGTTTCTTGCCATGTTGATTCCTTCGATTGTGCGATTATTTGAGAGGCACGGTCGTCCAGCGACCATTTACATTGTCAAGCTGGCGATCACAGCCAAGCTCGTGAAGATGTGCTTCGTGACCCGGCAATGTTGCGATCACCGTTTCGCCGGATGCGCGCAATCTCGCGATTTCCATGCTTGCGGCAGCATCGGGTTGCGAAGGGGCCAGAATTACGCCACGTATCGGTTCATCCGCAACCAGCGGTAACAACGCTTTCAGATCCATGCTGAACCCTGTCGCGGGACGGGCGCGTCCAAACGCTTTGCCAACTTCATCGTAGCGACCGCCTCGGGCCACGGCATCTGTCGCGCCGTGCGCAAACGCGGCAAAGGTAATACCGCTTTCATAATTGAAGCCGCCGAGTTCGCCGAGGTCGACGCTGACCTTGATGCCTTGCTGCGAGAAATGATTTTCGATCACATTTAGCTGTAACAACGCATCGGTAATTATTTTTTGCGCTGGGAGTACATCGGCCGCGCGCGTCAACGCTGATTTGTCGCCATACAGCGTGGGCAATGCGGCAATTGCCGTATAAGACCCGCCGAGCTTGTTGGCCAATAATTTAAGTGCAGTAACATCCTTGGCCTCGGTGGCAACAAACGCTTGCTCTGCGATATCGGGGGCAACGTTTGCGCTCGCGATCAACGACCGGAAGATCGCAGGGTGGCCAATGTCCAACTGAACATCCGCAACACCGAGTGTGCGTAACACGTCCACCATCAGCTGTTGAATTTCAATATCTGCTTCCAGTCCGGCATGGCCGTACATTTCAGCGCCCGCCTGAAACGGCTGGCGGCTTTTGCCCAACCCTGCTGGCAGGGTATGCAGCACACTGCCGGCATAGCAAAGCCGCGTGACGCCCTGCCGGTTGAGCAAATGTGCGTCGATCCGCGCTACTTGCGGCGTGGTGTCGGCGCGAATACCCATCGTGCGGCCGGACAGCTGATCGACAAGTTTGAATGTGGCCAGATCCATGTCGTGCCCGGTACCGGAAAGCAGTGATTCCACATACTCCAGCAACGGCGGCATGACCAACTCAAAACCGTGGCGTGCGAATAGATCCAATGCGGCGCGGCGAAGACGTTCAAGCTTTTTTGCATCAGCCGGCAAAAGATCTTCTATATTTTCAGGAAGCGTCCAGGTTCGCATTTCAGGTAACCATAAAAAAACAGTGTCAAGCCGAGCGCAATAGACATTAGGCCGACGGCAGACGCAAAAACGGCGCTGGTGAACATTTCACCAGCGCCGTTAACGAATTATACGCGAGTTGCCGGACCGCGCTTGGAACGCGCCTACTTGCCACCTTTATTTGGGCTCTTCAAGTACTTGAAGAAATCTGAGCTCGGTTCAAGCACCATCACATCGCTCTTGTTACGGAAGCTGTTGCGGTACGCTTCCATGCTGCGATAGAAGGAATAGAACTCTGGGTTCTTGCTGAACGCCTGCGCATAGATTCGTGCAGCGCCGGCATCGCCCTCACCCTTGATTTTCTGGGCGTCACGATAGGCTTCGGCGAGAATGATTTCGCGCTGCCGCTCGGCATCGGCCTTGATCTTGTCGGCGTCCCCGGCACCGGTCGAGCGAAGCTCATTGGCAACGCGTTTACGTTCCGAATCCATGCGCTTATAAACGTCGGCATTAATTTCCTGCGCCAGATCAACACGCTTCAGGCGTACATCGAGGACTTCGATACCGATACTGCGCGCATCAGCGTCGGACTTGGCACGCAAGTCTTCCATGATCTTGTTGCGTTCACCCGAAATAACTTCAGACAGCGTCCGCTTGCTGAACTCGTCGCGTAAATCGTTGTTGACCGATTGCGCAAGCCGAATCTCCGCCTTGTTAAGATCACCGCCGGTCGAAACAAAAAACTGCTTCATATCGACAATTCGATATTTGACATAGGAGTCCACGAGAACGTTGTTTTTCTCCATGGTCTGGATGCGTTCCGCGTCTTTGGTATCCAAGGTCTGAATACGGGTGTCGTAGAGCCGAATGTTTTCAATCATCGGCACCCTGAAATACAAACCAGGTTCGGTTTGGACCGCGACAACTTCACCCAAGCGAAACTTGATCGCAGCCTGACGCTGGTCAACCGTATACGCCGTAAACACCAACGCGAGCAATGCCAGAATGATAATTGAACCAACAATGGAAAGATTTTTTTGCATGATTTCTCTCCTTATCGAGCGTCGCGTGTGCGCATATCGCGCAGACGGTTGGCTTCAGTAACAACGGGGGCGACGGGATCAGCGGCTCGCGGAGTCGCGGCAGTTTCACCCGCAGCGCTCGATGGTGCCTGCTGCGCAACTTGCATCAACTTGTCCAGAGGCAAATACAAAAGACTATTTCCGCCCTTTTGATCCACCACCACTTTGCTGGTGCTCTGCATTACCTGTTGCATCATGTCGATATACAAACGCTCGCGGGTAACGCCGGGAGCCTTGTCGTATTCGGCAAGAACCTGCGTGAAGCGTGACGCATCACCTTGAGAATTTGCGATGACGCGTTGTTTGTGCCCGTTGGCCTCTTCAATCAGACGCGCTGCCGCGCCCTTGGCCCTTGGCAATATGTCGTTGGCGTAAGCTTCGCCCTCGTTCTTCAAGCGTTCGCGATCCTGTTTCGCACGCACGGCGTCATCAAAGCTGTTTTGTACCTGCTCCGGTGGCTGCGCGTTCTGCAAGTTCACGATGGAAATTTGAATGCCGGTCGTGTACCGATCAAGAATCTGCTGCATCAATAACTTGGTACGCGCGGCTATATCTCCGCGACCTTCGTACAACACGAAATCCATCTTGCTCTTGCCAACGATTTCGCGCATCGCTGTTTCGGCAACCTGACGAACGGCTTCTTTGGGATCCTTGTTATTGAAGAGGAAATTTTCCGGACTTTTCAGTGTGTATTGAACGGCGAATTGCACGTCGACGATATTTTGGTCTTCCGTGAGCATCAGCGCTTCTTCACGCACCTTTGTTTTCTGGTTGTTACGATGGCCGATTTCAACCGCTTCAACCTGATCAACGTTGACGATTTCGTTGGTTTCAAACGGATACGGCCAGCGCCAGCGCAATCCGGCTTGCGTGGTTTGCGAGTATTTTCCCAAACGCAATTCAACACTGCGCTTGCCCTGTTCGACGGTATAAAAACCACTCGCCAGCCAGACCGAAAGTGCCAGTCCTGCCGCGAGTGCGACGCCGCCACTCATCATCGCAGCACTTGGCGCACCTGGTCCACCGGGACCGCCATTATCGCCGCCACCGTTATTGCTGCCCTTTTGGCCGAAAAAACCATCAAGCTTTTGCTTGAACTTCCGCAAAATCTCATCGAGGTCGGGCGGGCCGTCGTTTTTGCCACCACGCTTACCCCATTGCGGATCGTTCATCGACATTTCAGAGGCGCTTTCACTGCCTGTGCCGGAGTGGACGCGATTACCAAGCCTGCCTCCCGCCCAGTAGCGCAATCGATAAAACGGATACGCCAAAAGCGCCGCAAACCCGGCGAGTGGCTCAATTAAAGCTGTTCGACCCAAAAATCGCATGCAATCTGCTCCAGAGAATATAAAGGTGCTGCCGTTCCAAGTCGCCGTCAATGCGTAAGCAATAAACTTTCGGGCGCGCTGTTTATGTTGATTTCAGTTTGAGACATGTCCTCAAGGCAGGGCGTTCCCGCACTTGCCTTGTTCGCTTGATTTTCCAATCCATACTCTTTAATTGTCTCGCGCAGATGTGTGAGGCCGGCGCCCTGAATAGCGCTAACGCGACACTCGCGGATTTTACCACTTTCGTCCCGCAGAACTGCCCCCAGCGGGACGCCTTCAAGACGGTCGATCTTGTTGTGTACGATCACCTGAGCAATACGATCCGCCCCGATCTCGGCCAGCACTAAATTTACGTCATGCATCTGCTGCTCGCGCATCGGATTGGCCGCATCTACGACGTGAAGCAGCAGGTCTGCTTCCATGGCCTCGGTCAGCGTGGCATGAAACGCCGCCACCAAACCGTGGGGTAAATCGCGAATAAATCCCACTGTGTCAGACATCGTTACGTGTATACCAGGCTCGATATAGAGCTTGCGGGTGGTGGTATCGAGTGTTGCAAATAATTTGTCTGCGACATATGTCCCGGAACGCGTCATGCGATTGAACAAGGTCGATTTGCCAGCGTTGGTGTAGCCGACGATTGAGACATTGAACACGCCCGCTCGCATTCTGCCTGCACGCTGCGTCGCGCGTTGTCGTCCGAGTTTTTGCAATTTCTCTTTGAGGCGCTTGATTCTGTCGCCAATCAGCCGACGGTCCATCTCAAGCTGGGTTTCGCCCGGACCACCACGCGCACCAATGCCACCGCCCTGTCGTTCCAGATGCGTCCAGCCGCGGATCAGACGCGTCATCAGGTGCTGCATTTGGGCGAGTTCGACTTGTACCTTGCCTTCGGCACTACGCGCACGCTGGGCGAAAATATCCAGAATTAAATCAGTACGGTCAATCACCCGCACGCCGACGAGCTTCTCGATATTACGAATCTGAATCGGCGAAAGCTGGTGATTAAAAACAACCAGATTTGCATCATGCTCAGCCACACAAGCGGCAATTTCTTCGATTTTCCCGCTGCCCGCAAAAGTCCCGGCATCAGGTTTAGCACGTTTGCCGCTGATCGTATGCGCGACCGTCGCACCCGCACTGGTGACAAGTTCCACGGCTTCAGATAACCGGTCTTCGAACAGCGCCTCGTGAAAATCCATACCGACGACAATTGCCTGCGTGCGACCTGGCACCTTAGCGGGTAAATGTGACGATGATTTTTCGGTGAAATCTGGTTTCATTTAGCGGACGCGCCTCGAATGGCGCACGATCACTGCACCCAATGACATAGATATTGGGACATTTGTCAAAAAATCAAACCAGCTCGTCCCCTAACGGGACGCCAACGCCATCGACGCGAATGCAATTATCCTTCGCTTGGCGCTTCAAATGGGACTGTCACAGCGCGCGCAGGCACGACCGTGGAAATGGCGTGTTTATAGACCATCTGCGTTACGGTGTTTTTTAGCAGGACCACATATTGATCAAATGACTCGATCTGCCCCTGCAACTTGATGCCGTTCACGAGGTAAATTGAAACGGGGACGTGTTCCTTGCGCAAGATGTTCAGGAACGGGTCTTGTAGTAGTTGCCCTTTTGCACTCATGTTCTTATTCTCCGATTTCTAAACTGCTGTTTGCAGGCAGATGGCCCAATCCGGGCCGATCCTTAAACTGTTGCCTCGTGGAATCGCGCGATGATCGCATGAGTAAACGGGGCCAACAGATTTTGCCTGACCGAAATTAACTCTAACCCAAACATGCAAAGTCTGCACGAATGTCCATTGATACAAATGAGGAGACAGCAATTTCCAGGCCGAGTTCCCGGTATGCGATGCTACGCGCAAGGCAAAACAATCAATAAGCGCAGACCGGACCGGCAGCAGCACAAATTAGCTGTACATTTTTTTCGAGCGAATCCTGCCGCGACGTCGCTGTCGCTCTTGGCTTGCGGTGATTTCCTGCGGCTTCTTGTGTGCGTAGGGATTTGTCGCCTGCTTCAAATCAACCCGAAGTGGCGTGCCTTTGAGCTTGAATGCATCCCGAAACGCATTTTCCAAATAGCGCTTATAACTATCCGCCAGATTGGCAAGACCGGAGCCATGCACCACAACGACCGGTGGATTGTGTCCACCTTGGTGCGCATAGCGCAATTTGGGGCGGTTCAAGCCGTTCATCGGAGGCTGATGTGCCGCAACGGCCGCAATCAAGGCGCGGGTAAGTTTGGGCGTGGATAGCTTCGACATTGCTGCTGCGAACGCCTGATCAATCGAGGCAAACAGGGGCATCACGCCCATGCCGTCTTTGGCAGAAATCGTATGGAAGTTGGCGAAGCTCAGAAAATGCAGCTTGCGGTCGTATTCCATTTTGGTGCGATCTCGAGTGTAGCTGTCGAGGTTATCCCACTTGTTGATGCCGACCACAAGCGCCCTGCCGGATTCGAGAATAAACCCCGCGATATGCGCATCCTGCTCAGAGATTTCCTGCCTTGCATCCATCAGCAAGAGAACAACGTTGGCATCTTCAATCGCCTGCAATGTCTTCACCACTGAAAATTTCTCTACCGCCTCGAATACTTTGCCGCGCTTGCGGATGCCCGCCGTATCGATGATGGTGTATTGCTTGCCGTTGCGAAGCAGAGGAATATAAATCGAATCGCGCGTAGTCCCGGGTTCGTCAAAGGCAATCACCCTGTCCTCGCCCAGCAGGCGGTTTACGAGCGTCGACTTGCCCACATTGGGGCGACCGACAATGGCGATTTTTGGATGGTCCGGCTCAGGTTCGTCAGTTGCTTCGGGGAATGGTTTGAGCACATCCTCGATCATTTGGCGCACACCCTCGCCGTGTGCGGCTGAGATGGCAACTGGTTCTCCCAATCCTAGCTCATGGAACTCCGCGACGACAACGTCCTCGTTCATCCCCTCAGCTTTATTTACAGCAACGTTGATCGACACGCCGCGGGAAATCGCATCCTTGCGCAGCCGCTCACCGATGATCTTGTCTTGCGGTGTCAAGCCTTGCCGGCCATCGACCACAAAAATGATTGCATCGGCTTCAGCGATGGCCTGCAACGTTTGCTTGGCCATCTCGTGCATGATGCCGTCGGTCACCTTTGGCTCAAATCCGCCTGTATCGACGACCAAGTAGGGGCGACCCGCGCCTCGTCCGTGGCCGTAGTGGCGATCGCGGGTGAGCCCGGGCATGTCTGCCACCAGCGCATCACGTGTTTTTGTGAGGCGATTGAACAGCATGGACTTGCCGACATTGGGTCGGCCGACGATAACGACGGTGGGTTTCATATTTGTGGCCTGCTCCGCAATCGGAGCGGCTCTACTTTACGTTGATGGCGAATACGCCGCCCTTGTCGGTTTGTGCGATTGCACCATCGCCATGCGCAAGCAATGAGACCACGCGACTGCCATCGGTCGGCAAACGACCAATCAAATCGCCATTTTCCGCAGACATCACATGGATGAGGCCGTCTTTGTCACCGACAACCACTTTGCCCTTGACGATAATCGGTGTGCCAGGATCACGACGCACCAGCTTTTCGAGTTTCCACAACGTCACACCGTTGGTTTTATCCAGTGCGAATAAGTTGCCACCGGTGTCAGCCACGTAAACATTCTTTGTATCCACCGCCACCCCGTCGGGGCTGGAAATTTCGCGTGACCACAGCACGTTGCCGCTTAATGTCTCCACGCAGCCGGTGCGGCCCTGATAAACAGCAGCGCAGACACGCGTGTCATCAAGCACCGGTACGCCGGCAACGTCAGCAACGCGTTCCAGCTCGGTGGCACCTCGCGCAAGCGAAATCGTCGCTTCCCAGATTGGCTTTCCGCCTTCCACCTCTATCGCCACGACTTTGCCGCCGGGGTAACCCGCGTAAAGTGTGCCGCGATTCGACACCACACTCGCATTGGTACGAAGCGTAAGCGCCGGAGTTGCGCGCTGGAATACCCATTGGCGCTTGCCGTCGATGCGATTCAACGCAAAAATGCGTCCGTCAGCCGTACGCACAATGACCTTTGCGCCAACCACTGCAGGTGCCGCCAATACATCACCAGCCACAGTCGCTTTCCAAAGGGAACGGCCGGCCGCGTCGAAGGCGAGGATGTCGCCTTTCGCACTCGCGACAACGACGAGATTATCGCCAACGCCAACGCCACCGGCTAGCCGCGCCTTGGTCTCGATACGTGTAACCGTGCGTCCGCCCTCCTCGCTCAGTGCATAGACGTCACCACCATGCGATGCAGCATAAACGAGTCTCTCGCCAAAGCCTGGCACAAAAAGATAGCCGCCGGATTTTCCGACATTAGACGACCACGTCATCGACGCTGCATTGGCACCCACAAGCGCAGGCAACACAGGCGGTTTTTTATCACTGCTACCAAACCATGCGCAGCCGGATATTGTGAGCAACATCGCGCATGCTAGTAGGCCACGCGCCACAGTGTGCCGAGCAGTATCGCGGATGGAAGTTTCAATGCACGCGATGGACTTGTTCACTTTGCACCCTCTTTGGCGTTTGTCTTGTCCTTGGCATCATCTTTCTTCTCGGCAATTTTTGCTGTGCTGCCACCGGCCGCATCAAGCTTGGCTTGCGACAGCGCCTTCATCGGGCTGCGGTCACCGGCTTTTTCAACCGCGATTTGATACGCCGCACGGGCTTCATCGCGGCGAGACTGGCTGGCAAAAATATCGCCGCGCAAATCAGCCGCCATTGACGCAAACGCATCATCTTTGACCTGATCAAGCATCTTGAGTGCTTCGTCGAATTTCTTTTCTTCGGCGAGCACGCTGGCTAACCGCACTCTGGCGATATTGGCGTGTACCGCTGGCCCTTTATCGACAACCCATTGCAAATGTTTTTTTGCCGTCGTGTAATCGTTGGCACCAAACGCCGCCTTCGCCGCCATTAATTGGGCTTCGCTCGAATAAAAGGCACTGGGAAATTTCTCCGCAATCGCGCTTGCAGCGTCCGAGAGTTTTTTGGCGTCCTTGGTCGCAGCACCTTCTTGCGCAGTCTTCTGCACACTCTTGAACAACACCTCGGCCTGTTCACCCTGCGATCTCTGGTAGTAGCGCCATCCCTGCACGGCGAGCACGCCAATCAAAAACGCGCCAATCGCGGCATATATCCACATGCCCCACTTCGCCCACCAGTCTTTCAGTGCGTCGATGCGTTCCTGTTCTTCCAAATCGTAAGCTGCCATACCGAATATTCCTGTCTCTAACCGATTAAATCTGATCCCAATGCTTCGCCCCAAACATGCAGCGCAACATCATCCAACGGCAGCTTCACCTGCTCGCCGCCCTCACGTAAATCTTTGACGCTCACCACACCTGCCGCAATTTCATCCGGGCCGAGAATGATAGCAAAGCGCGCACCACTGGCATCGGCCTTCTTCATTTGCGACTTGAAGCTGGCCGTCTTGCCGTCAGGCGTTCCATGCAGCGCGACACAAAGATCGCGATCCCGCAATTGCTCGGCCACCGTAAACGCATGTTGCTCCAAACCATCGGCGTAAACCACATAAACATCCGACGCCTTCACGGGCTCGACTGGGGTTTCTTCCAGCAGCATCATGACGCGCTCAATACCCATCCCGAACCCGCATGAAGCGGTTGGTTTACCACCCAACTGCTCAAACAAGCCATCGTATCGACCGCCACCGGCAATCGTCAGTTCCCAATCGCGGCCTTTGGCAATGAATTCAAATACCGTACGATTGTAATAGTCAAAACCACGCACCAGACGTGGATTGACCGTATATTTCAGTCCGGCTGCATCGAGGCGCTGTGTCAAGCCTTCAAAGTGCACACGCTCCTGCTCGCCAAGATAGTCATTTAGTTTTGGTGCGCCATCGACCAGCACCTGCATTTTGGGATTCCTGGTATCCAGCGTGCGCAAAGGATTGGTGTAAAGCCTGCGCTTGCCATCTTCATCGAGTTCATCGATGTGTGCTTCAAAATATCTCACCAATGCTTCGCGATGCGTTTTGCGCGCATCCACATCGCCGATGGAATTGACATGCAGCGCGACATCCTTGAATCCCAGCTTTTGCCACAACCGCGACAACATCACGATCTGCTCAGCGTCAACGTCAGGCCCCGCAAAGCCCATTGCTTCCACATCAAACTGGTGAAACTGGCGCAGGCGGCCCTTCTGCGGACGCTCGTGGCGGAACATCGGGCCCCACGTCCACACGCGTTTCGGACCTTCGTACAAAATATTGTGCTCAATGGCCGCGCGCACCAGCCCGGCAGTTGCCTCCGGACGCAGCGTCAGCTTTTCGCCGTTCATTGCATCTTCAAACGAATACATTTCTTTTTCGACAATATCGGTCACTTCACCGATTGAGCGCACAAACAACGGCGTTGGCTCAACAATCGGCGTTCGCATCAGGCGATAGCCGTATTGTTCGAACACCTGGCGGGTCGTATCCTCGAGAAACTGCCATCGCGGCGCATCCTGCGGCAGCAGATCATTCATGCCGCGGACGGCTTGCAGGGTTTTACTCATGGAATGCGCTATTGAAACGAGAAGGGACGGGGCCGATTTCCACACCAACGACATTAGGTGGTCGGACGCCGGAAAACTCGCTATTTTACAGGCATTTACAGGTTTTTTGCCAGCTTAAAACGGCGTGCCTTGCACTGGCTATGGCTCGCACCAGAACTCGACAATGGCAACGCCGACGTTTGACATTGGCCTTCGCGACAATTCAGCATAAATTACGAAAGTCTAATATGGGCGAGGTTCCTGCGGCATTTTTGTCCTGAACTGCCCGTCAATGCTGGTGTTTGCCAATGTTATGCGGGCTGGCTATGCCGCATGCTTTGCAACAACTTTATGCGACCTGCTTGATCGGAATCTCTTTCTTTCTCGATCTCGCTTTCCGCACGGCACCCACCGCATAAGTTCGCGCCACGTATTCATCCACCAAGGCGTGAAACTCTTCGGCGATTCGGTCGCCTTTCAATGTCACGGCCTTCTCGCCGTCGATATACACCGGCGCAACGGGCCGCTCACCTGAACCCGGCAGCGAGATGCCGATGTTGGCCAACTTTGATTCACCAGGACCGTTCACCACGCAGCCCATCACCGCGACGTGCATGTCTTCGACGCCAGGATATTGGGATTTCCATACCGGCATCTGATTGCGCAGGTAGGTCTGAATCTTTTCGGCCAGTTCTTGAAAAAATGTGCTGGTCGTGCGGCCACATCCCGGGCATGCCGCCACCATCGGCGTAAATGATCTGAGGCCCATGGTCTGCAAAATTTCTTGCGCCACAATGACCTCTTTGGTGCGATCTCCACCCGGCTCGGGCGTGAGCGAAATACGAATCGTGTCACCGATGCCCTCTTGCAACAACACCGCGAGAGCAGCCGTCGAGGCAACAATGCCTTTGCTGCCCATGCCCGCTTCAGTGAGGCCGAGGTGCAATGGATAATCGCAACGTCGTGCCAAATCGCGATATACCGCGATCAAATCCTGCACCGCACTCACTTTGCAGCTCAAAATAATTTTGTCGCGGCCCAACCCCAGCGCCTCGGCCTTCGCCGCACTTTCCAGCGCCGACACGATGAGCGCCTCGCGCATCACCGCGTCAGCTTCTTTGGGCTCACTAAGTTTGGCGTTTTCATCCATCATCCGGGCAATCAGTTCCGGATCTAGCGATCCCCAGTTCACACCGATACGCACCGGTTTATCAAACTTGATGGCCGCTTCGATCATCGCGCCGAATTGATCGTCGCGCTTGCTGCCTTGGCCGACGTTACCCGGGTTGATGCGCAGTTTTGCCAGCGCTCGCGCACAGTCGGGTACTTCGGTCAATAGTTTGTGACCGTTGAAATGGAAGTCGCCTACAAGCGGAACATTGACACCCATCGCGTCGAGTTCAGCACGAATTTTTGGCACAGCGCGAGCGGCCTCAAGCGTGTTCACGGTGATCCGCACCACCTCTGAACCAGCTCGGGCGAGTGCGGCGACTTGCGCCACGGTGGCTGCCACATCTTCAGTATCGGTATTGGTCATCGATTGCACCATCACGGGTGCATCGCCGCCGACAGGTACATGACCGATAAAAACTTGCCGTGATATGCGGCGAGAAATTGCTAAGGACACGATCTACTCCAAAAAAATCAACGGTGTCTGAAAATTACTTTATCGTCACTCGCGCCACCGAAGCACGCGTGTGCGGCACGAGATCAATTTCCTTGCCGTTGTACGCCATTCTGGTTGCTTGCGCATTACCAATCACGACAGAAAAAGGTGCGCGGCCGATCAACTCTTCGGTTTCGCCATCTTTGAACGTCTTGTCCATAACTGATTTCCCGGTACTGTCGACAACCTCAACCCAGGATTTTCCACTGAAGGTAAACCCAAGCATGCCGGTGCCTGCGGGAGGTGTCTGGCGTGGCGTGGCGGGCGCTGCAGCAACTGCCGCGACGGGTTCAGGTGGCTGGATAGGCGTTAAAGCAACGGGTGTGGTCGGCACAACTGATGCAGGCGGGGTTGCGGCTAAATTGGCGTCGGGCTGCGGCGCTGCAGGTAGTGCCGACGGACTTTCCTGTGTAGCGCCAGCATTGGGCGACGGGGCAATTTCTGTTGGTGTGATTACGGCAACCGGTACCTCCACCGCCGTCGTTTCAGCGACGGCTTTAGGCCGTCCACCATCTGCACGGTGTGGCCGCACATATTCCCACCAATACCATGCAATCGCGAGTACCAGCGTCGCAATCACCAACGCGATCAAAATGCGCGCGCGCGGCGTGTCAAGTTGCCCTCCGGGCGCCGGGACGCTGATATTTTGCTGCGCCGGCATCACAACAGCACTGGCCGTGATTGACGCTGCTTCCTGATGAGTTTCTGCGAGAAGGCGCAACGCAACATCAGGGGCTACGCCAACTTCTTTGGCAAAGTTGCGTACGAATCCACGCAGGAAGGTGCCTTTCGGCAATGATGAATAATCGTCCTGCTCCAGCGCACGTACTTGCTTGATACCCATGCGCAATCGCGATGCAATTTCACCCTGCGACAATCCCGCTTTTTCGCGCGCGATGCGGAGTAATTCGCCCACCGTTTTCGGCAATGCGTTTGCGTCCGGCCCGATGTTCGCCGCGTCGTGCGGCGTCATCTCGGGTGGTGGCAAAGGTTGCGAATTTTCCGGATTCACCATAGTTTTTTCAACTCCGCTGACCGATGCCGATGCAGACTTCAACGAAGTGCCGTTGCAGCAAGTGTTTGCGGCGCATCAGGGAAACGGCGGCGTAACTGCTGAACGTAGCTCGATTCGGCCGACTTATCGCCCTGACTGCGGGCAATGCGCGCACCCAGTAACAACGCGTCAGCACTAGGCAACTGCACCAATTGATTGTGCCTCGCCAGCAATCCCTCGGCTTCCTTGAATCGACCGCGGCCAAACTCGATATCGGCCAGCTCGAGCATTGCCGCAGCCATGTATGGTTGGCGCTGCAGGGCACGTCTGAACTGTATCTCGGCAGCAGCAACATCACCGATTTTTTTCAGACACAAGCCTGAGTTGTAGTGCGCACTCTCGGGGGTGGCGTACAGCGGATTTTTCAACGCGGTCTGAAAATATTGCATTGCATTCGCCGGGCTCTGCCGCTGGCAGACAAACCATCCATAGTTGTTGAGTGTTTCAGAGTCGTTCGGCACCAGTCTCAGCGCCTGTTCGAATGCCTGTGCGGCCTGCGCGTCTTCACGAAGCTGCATGTAAATTATGCCCAGCATGTTGTAAGCCGGGGCGTGGTTTGGGACAGCGCTTAGCGCCTGCTTGGCTGCTTCCAGCGCGATGGCGTTGTTGCCCAGGCGATAGTATTCGGCCGCGCGGTCAGTGTGGATTTGCGCGCGCGCTAGCGGTTCGCTCTTGGATGCCTGATCGGACGCCTTGTTTTCGACCGCCGTCGTTGATACGCAACCGGACAACACACCGAGAAAAAGAGCAGAGGCGACAATAACGGCGGATTTTTTCACGAGATATCCTTAAGTGGCACTATGCTGCGGCACGACTGAATTTGATGACACTGGAACGGTTGGATTTATCCACCACCTGCCCTGCCAATTGGCCGCACGCTGCATCGATATCGTCGCCGCGAGTCTTCCTGACCGTGACAACAAAGCCAGCCGTTTGCAGTACTTCACGAAAGCGATGGATCGCGTTGTTGCTGGAACGCTGATACGGCGCCTCTGGAAACGCATTCCACGGAATCAGATTGAATTTACAAGGCAGATCACCCACCAGCGCCACCAACTCGTGCGCCTGCTGCACAGCATCATTGACGCCGCTGAGCATGACATATTCAAAAGTAACAAAATCGCGCGGTGCCGCCTCCAGATAATCACGGATCGCCGCCATGAGTTGTGCCAATGGATACTTCTGATTGATCGGCACCAGTACATCGCGTAGTGCGTCGTTGGGCGCATGCAATGACACCGCAAGCGCGACCGGACAACGCGTTTTCAAGCGCGTCAGATTGGGAACGATACCGCTCGTTGAAAGTGTTACGCGTCGGCGCGAAAGGCCGTAGCCGTGATCGTCGAGCATGATGTCCATCGCTGCGGTGACGTTATCAAAATTAGCGAGTGGCTCACCCATGCCCATCATCACCACATTTGAAACAATGCGTTCGCCTTTGGGATCGCGTCCCATGGCCTTGTTGGCCCACCACAATTGGCCGATGATTTCAGACGATGTGAGGTTGCGATTGAAGCCCTGCTTGCCGGTGGAACAAAACGTGCAATCGAGCGCGCAGCCGACCTGACTCGATATGCATAACGTGCCGCGCTCATCTTCAGGGATAAAAACGACTTCGATCCCATTTCCGGTACCAACATCAAGCAACCACTTGCGCGTGCCATCACTGGACGTCTGCTCGGTCATCAAAGTTGGCGCGGTGATCGTCGCGACCGTCGGCAATTTTTCGCGCAGCGATTTGGCCAGATCGGTCATGGCATCAAAACTATCCACACCACCTTGATGCAACCAGCGAAATACCTGTTTGGCCCGAAACGGCTTCTCCCCCAAGTCGGCAAAAAAAGCCGTCATCTCGGCCAAACTCATGCCGAGAAGATTGGGCTGCGTGCCTTTTGCGTGTTGGGGGACCGCCACTATTTCACTCCGATATTTATCTGGAGTAAACGTTGAGCGCAGGAAAATAATAGGCAATTTCCACTGCCGCAGTTTCAGCCGCGTCCGAGCCGTGAACGGCATTGGCATCAATGCTGTCGGCAAAATCGGCGCGAATCGTGCCTGCTGCCGCTTTTTTCGGATCGGTCGCGCCCATCAGGTCACGATTTTTCAGGATCGCGCCCTCGCCTTCGAGCACCTGAATCATCACCGGGCCGGAGATCATAAAGCTGACCAGATCGTTAAAAAATGGGCGCGCTTTGTGGACAGCATAGAAGCCTTCGGCTTCGGCGCGCGACAAGTGCGTCATACGTGCGGCGATAACTTTCAGGCCAGCTTTTTCAAACCGCGAATAAATCTCACCGATCACGTTCTTGGCGACGGCGTCGGGTTTGATGATAGAGAGTGTCTTTTCAATTGCCATTTCAAAATCCTCGATAACTTGATGAAAACATTGAATTTTAGCATGAATGAACCGGCTGAGTCACGGTTTCAAACGCTATTTTGACCGTAATACCAAGCGATTGTTGGTCCGGCGGATGACAAAATCGTGACCGCCCGCAAGTTGTGGTTTGCCGAGAGGCGCAGGACGAAATAACTGCGCCGCCCATTCGGTCAACTGAAGTTGCGACGGCGCGGACACGGCTTGCCAACCAAGCCAGTGATAAAGCGCATTGATTTGCCGCGACTGAGGCAAGGTATCAAGTGCGTCAGCAAAGGCTGTTTCACCGTCCCATTGCAAATCGATCTTTGCCAATGCCTCGAGCATTTCATCGGCTTCGCTCGCATGGCGTGCGGCGCGCGCAAGAGACGCCCGGTAATGCGGAAAGCGCGCCGACAATCGCGGCAGAATTTCATGTCGCAGAAAGTTGCGTGTGTATGCAGTATCGTCGTTGGATTCGTCTTTGATCCACTCAAGGCCCCGCTCAGCGGCGACCGCTTCGATCTCTGAGCGGGACACTTGCAGCAGTGGCCGCAACATGGTTCGCGACGATGACACAACCCGCACCTCGCCCATGCCGGCCAGCCCCTTCAAGCCGGTACCGCGCAGCAATTGGTGCATCACCGTTTCGGCCTGATCGTCGGCGTGTTGTGCGAGCAGCATGAAAGGCGAGCCTTCATCATTGAATGCGGCATAGCGGGCCGCGCGTGCAGCACCTTCCAAGCCTGCCGGTGACGATCTATCTACACGGACTTTCGCTGTTGTCAGCGCAATGTCTTTGGCGGCACACACAGCGGCGCAAAACGCGGCCCAGGCGTCGGCGTTTGGGCTCAACCCGTGGTGAACGTGAATCGCATACACATCCATGCTCAAGGCGGATTTCAATTGGCTCACCACGTCGAGCAGCACGATTGAATCCAACCCGCCCGATAGCGCGACGCAGACGCGTTTGTGTTCAAGCGACTGACTGCGCAAGAAATCTTCGACAGTGGTAACGAGCGATGCGATGTCTGACTCCGGGCTATCCCGTGGGCTTCAACTCGGAATAATCATGAAATCATCAAACTCTAGCACTGGCGCGGTTCACATGGCACAAATTCTCCATGAAGCCCGCCAAAACTGGAGTTTCAATAATTTCACCAAAAAAAACTATTCCACCAGCTCCTTGAATCGGCCCAATTCCAGCAGTTTCTTCTGCCGTTCCTGCACAATTTTGTCAGGTGATTTTTCTGAAAGACTTTTCAGCGAATCCGCGATGGCTTTTTTCAACGTCACGGCCATCGCCTGCGGATCGCGATGAGCGCCACCCAACGGTTCATTGAGAATTTTGTCGATCAACCCGAGCGCCTTCAGTTTTGGCGCCGTGATGCCAAGCGCCTCGGCCGCCTCGGAGGCTCTGGTCGAATCCTTCCAAAGAATCGCGGCGCAGCCTTCCGGGGTAATAACTGAGTAGGTGGCGTATTGCAGCATGTACGTGACATCGCCGACCGCAATTGCCAGCGCGCCGCCCGAACCGCCCTCGCCGATGATGGCGCACACGATCGGCACGCGCAGCCCAGCGAGAACGTAGAGATTGTGGCCGATCGCCTCGGATTGTCCGCGCTCCTCGGCGCCAACGCCGGGATAAGCGCCCGGGGTATCGATCAGCGTCACAATCGGCACGCCGAATTTTTCAGCGAGCTTCATCAAACGCATGGCTTTTCGATAACCTTCCGGTCGCGGCATGCCGAAATTACGGAATTGCCGTTCTTTGGTGTCGCGGCCTTTTTGCTGCCCCATCACCATCACAGTCTGGCCGTTAAAACGCGCCAGACCACCAACCAGCGCAGGATCTTCGCCAAAGCTGCGGTCACCGTGCAGTTCTTCAAAATCCGTCATCATCATGTTGATGTAATCGAGCGTGTATGGCCGCTGCGGATGGCGTGCAACCTGCGAAATCTGCCATGCGGTTAGCTTGGCGTAAATATCCTTGGTAAGCGTCTGGCTTTTTTTGGCAAGCTTTTCGATTTCGGCTGAAATATCCACGGCCGAATCGTCTTGCACGAAGCGCAGCTCTTCGATCTTGCTTTCCAGCTCGGCAATCGGCTGTTCAAAATCAAGAAAATTGAATTTTTGTGGTGTCATGCAATTTGCGCGCGGGTTTCTTAATCGTTAATCATACCAAGTCCGGACGCGAAGCCCAATCTCAAACTTGCGACTGAAGCACTTATAATTCGGCGATGGCCAATCGATTAACCAAGATTACGACACGCACCGGGGACACTGGCACGACAGGTCTTGGCGACGGGTCGCGCGTGCCCAAAAACGCAGTGCGCATCGCCGCAATGGGGGATATTGACGAACTCAACTCTGTGTTGGGCCTTCTCGTGACCGAACCTTTGCCCGATGATGCGCGGTCCACATTGAATCGGATCCAGAACGAGCTATTCGATCTTGGTGGAGAAGTCTGTATCCCAGGGCATACGGTGTTGACTGCTGCGCATGTTGTGTTTCTTGATGGTGAAATCGGTCGCCTCAACAGCGACTTGGCACCACTGAAAGAATTCATTTTGCCCGGTGGTTCGCGCGCCGCTGCCTGCTGCCACCTCGCGCGCACCGTCGCGAGGCGCGCAGAACGCGCGCTGGTTGGGCTCGCGCAAATTGAATCAGTGTCGGCTTTGGCGCTCCAATACCTGAATCGGCTCTCGGATTATCTTTTTATATTGGCGCGCACCCTGAATCGCCATGCCGGTGTTGCCGATGTTTGCTGGCAGCGCACGCCGGTGCCTGCGGAAAATACTTAAACCCATGACAAATTTACCGTCATCTTCACCCAATGCTGTCAATGAACGGCTTGCTGCATTGCTGGCGCAAGCGGGGTTGGGCAACCGGTCGGCATTCGCGGATTTATACGAAGCAACCAAATCGAAACTGTTTGCGGTTTCGCTACGTATAGTTCGTGAGCGGCATATTGCCGAAGAGGTTTTGCAGGATAGCTTTGTGAACATCTGGAACAACGCCACCAAATACGCAGTCGGACAATCCGCCCCCATGACGTGGATGACGGCGATCGTGAGAAATCGCAGCCTCGATATCGTGCGCCGACCATTTGCGGAAGTGCAGGATGAGGATGATTATTTTGCAATCAACATGGAAGACGAACGGCCCGGCCCTGATGAGCAGTTGATCGCCCGCCGTGATCAGGTGAAGATAGAACGTTGCATGAAGGGCCTTGATGGCGAACAGCAGCAAACGATTTCGCTGGCTTTTTTTCAAGGGCTTTCACACTCTGAAGTTGCCAGCCATCTTGGCAAGCCATTAGGCACTGTGAAAACGCATATTCGGCGCGGATTACATAAGCTGAAGGGGTGCCTCGAATCATGAAACTTGGCAATCCTGAACTTCGCAGCAGACTGGCTTCTGAATACGTGCTGGGCACGTTGAAAGGCGGCGCACGTCGACGGTTTGAAGACTATTTGAAGCGCGATGCTGCATTGCGCGCAGAGGTGGTGAACTGGGAAACACATTTGTCGCCTTTGGCTGAGCGGCTGGCGCCCGTGACGCCGCACGCCCGCGTGTGGAAGAAAATCGAGTCCCGTTTAGATTCACGTGCGGCAGGCGCTGAAGCCATGAATACTGCCGCACCGTTGAGCAAGAAATCGACCGGCCTATGGGAAAGCATCGCATTCTGGCGAAATCTGGGCTTGGGCGCGAGCGGCTTGGCCGCCGCTCTTTTGGCAGTGATGTTTGTTGTAAAGCCAGTCGACCAAAGCCCAATCCTGACAGCAGTGCTCGCCGAAGACAACAATGTGGCGCGCGCGTTTATTGAACAGCAGAAGTCGGGCATGTTGATGGTGAAAATGGTCACGCCGTGGAAAACCATGAACGGGATGGCGCTGGAACTGTGGGTGGTGCCGAAAGATGGCGCACCACGTTCGCTGGGCGTCATCAACGATACCGGCGAAACCAAACTGGTACTGGTCGGCATGGATGAAAAACTCTCCGGCGGACTCGTGTTTGCGATATCAAAAGAACCGCCCGGTGGATCACCTACCGGCCAGCCCTCGCCCGGCAGCGTGATGTGTAAAGGCGCGATTGCGCACATGCCACCAAAACTGCCGCGTTCGCCGATTTAGCGAATCAAGCTTCACATCACCTCGCAAGCAATGCCAACGCGTCCAACGATATCGCTGCTGCATTGCGCGACGTATCTGTTCGTATGCCTGCTATTGGCAACGACCGTCAACGCGAGTCAGCCTGCCGCAATCCTGCTGGCCAACGTACTTGGCGAGAACGTCGATCCTGCCGATTACCTGGTAAGCGAAAAGTACGATGGCGTGCGCGCCATTTGGGATGGCAAAATTTTGCGTTTTCGCAGTGGTCGATCCGTAAACGCGCCCGACTGGTTTATTGCTAAATTACCTGCGGAAAAACTGGACGGCGAGCTTTGGCTTGCGCGTGGGGGGTTTGAGCGACTTTCAGGCTACGTGCGTAAAACGTCGCCGCTGGATGACGACTGGCGACAGATCAAATATATGGTGTTCGAGCATCCGGACGGTGCCGGAACATTTGCAGATCGCGTCAAGCGGATTCTGGAAATTGTCGCCAAATCGAATTGGCCGCAACTGGTCGCGGTGGAGCAGTTCAAGGTTGCCGACCGCGCCGCGCTCAAGCGAAAACTTGATCTCATCGTCAATGGTGGCGGTGAAGGTCTCATGCTGCATTTGGCCGATGCCACTTACGTCACAGGCCGCAGCGATGTATTGCTCAAACTCAAACCACTGCAGGATACCGAAGCGAAAGTTGTTGAACAGATCGCAGGCAAGGGAAAATATACCGGCCAAATGGGCGCATTACGATTGGAGATGCCTGACGGCAAGCGCTTCAATATTGGCACCGGATTCAGCGACGCCGTGCGAAAAAATCCACCACCTGTAGGCACGGTCATCACGTACACGTATCGCGGATTGACCAACAAAGGCACGCCGCGCTTTGCCAGCTATTTGCGGATTCGTCAGGAGTTTTAGCTTTAGTCCGGCTATTTATCTCTTGCCCGCGGCCATGCTTGTGCGCGCTTTATCCAGCGCGGTACAAATTTCTTCCGCAGCCAGCAACACACGTGGCCCTGGCCGCAAGTTCCAGTCGGCATTCAGGGCATAAATCCGGCCAGCTCGGTAAGCCGCAAGGCCTGCGTAAAGCGTCTTATCTCGAACGATATCCTTGTGAATTGAAGCCGGTCGCAGAATCGCATCTGCGCCACGCTTCCAAAGCGCCTCGCGCGAGGGCTCAATCACCATTTGCGTCTCATCCGAAAACACGTTTTCTCCGCCGCAAAGCTTGATGGTTTCTGAGATGAAATGCTTGCCATTCATGGTCATCAATGGCGTTTGCGAAATCTCAAAGAATACCCGCACTATTGCTTTATCTGCGCCTGCCAACCGCAGTTTTTCCAGCTTGGAATCAAACATCTCGGCGAAAAGCTCCGCTGTATTGCCGCCCGCAGGTCTGCCAACGAGTTGCCCAATCGTTCTCACCGCACGCGGCACATCGGCATGCGATTGAATTTCGATCACAAATACATTGACGCCAAGCGATGCCAGACGTGCGATATCTGCCGGGCGAGTCCCACCTTTCCAGGCCAATACCAAATCAGGCTGTAGTGCCAAAAGTGCCTCGAAAGAAACGCCTGAGGAATCGGCGACCTGAGGAAGCCTTTTCGCAGATTCAGGGAAATCGCTATATGCGGATACCCCCACCAATTGTTCCTGTGACCCTGCCGCGTACACAAGTTCGGTCAGCGAAGGCGCTAGTGTCACTACGCGCATCGCACGAAACGCTATTAATGTAGGACGGCCTGCGTCGTCCAGCAACGGCAACAAAGGTTTGACGGGTGCCGCATACAATCGCCCTGTGCCGACAATCATGGCAGCAAAGATCAGCGTACGTAGCATCACATGGGTAAAAAATAGCAAGGGCTGTTGCTCAAACATCTTACGAAGCAAGACGCATCTCCGCCGCCAGTGCGCGACGTTTTTCATACGCATCGCGCGCGATCCGAACGTCCTCAAGAAAGTACGGCAATTCTTTCAAAGTAATCGCCTGTGCCGCATCCACCAGTGCTTTATTCGGATTTGGATGCATGTCCACGAGCAGCATGTTCGCCCCCGCGATCACACCCTGCGCGGCGACATGAAAGACATCGAGTATTCCATCCGGTGATGCAGCACGTATCCCGACCGAATGCGAGGGGTCCACACAAACCGGCATGCGCGTCAAACGATGGACGACAGGAACGTGTCCAAAATCGACAAGATTGCGGTGCGGATCACCAAAGTTTGTTTTCATGCCGCGTAAACCGAAGACAATTTTGGTGTTGCCCTCCGAAGCGCAATATTCCGCCGCCATCAGGGATTCGTCGAGCGTGATGCCAAAACCGCGCTTCAATAAAATCGGCAGCTCTCGCTGGCGACCAACCGCCTTCAATAGCTCAAAATTCTGAGTGTTGCGCGTCCCGATCTGTAGCATCACGCCAGTCGGTTGCCCGGTTTGCGCCAACGCAATATTGATCTCATCGACATGCGCCTCGGAAGTGACCTCCATCGAAATCACTTTGATGCCGTACTTGCCTGCCAGCTCAAATACCCACGGCAAACATTCGCTGCCCATGCCCTGAAACGAATACGGACTGGTGCGCGGTTTGTACGCCCCCATACGCGCGCAGACCTGACCGTGATCGCGCAGACAGGCAAAAGTTTGCTCAACGAAATCACGGGTATCGACGGCATTCAGGCCGGCAAAGGTATGCAGATTGTCCTGCGAAAACGTCACGCCATTGTATGAAAAGCCGGTGTCGTGCTCATCGGCCTGATGACGACCGAGTATGCGAAGTTCAGTCGCCACGCCTACTCCTGCGCAGTCGTTTGCAGGCGGCGCTCGCGCACGGCACCTGCCAACTGGTTCAACAGAATTTCCGTATCAGCCCAGTTGATGCACGCGTCCGTGACAGAAACGCCGTATTCAAGCGCCTTGCCCGGCGTAATGTCCTGACGCCCTGCGTTGAGGTGACTTTCAACCATCACGCCAACGATACGTGCATCGCCGCCTGAGAGTTGTGCTGCCACGTCGGTCGAGACATCCATCTGTTTTTGGTATTGCTTGCTTGAATTGGCATGCGAAAAATCGATCATCACGCGCTGCGCCAGTCCGGCTTTTGCAAGTTCATCGCAGGCGGTATTGACACTGGCGGCATCAAAGTTCGGCGCCTTGCCGCCACGCAAAATGATATGGCAGTCTTCATTACCTGCGGTAGAGATAATGGCCGAGTGTCCGCCCTTTGTTACCGATAGAAAATAATGTGGTGCTGCTGACGCCTTGATCGCATCGACCGCGATGCGGATGTTGCCGTCAGTACCATTTTTGAAACCAACCGGGCATGAGAGACCCGATGCCAGTTGCCGATGTGATTGCGATTCAGTGGTGCGCGCGCCGATGGCACCCCAGGCGATCAGGTCGGCAAAATACTGCGGCGAGATGAGATCCAGATATTCAGTCGCAGCGGCCAACCCCAGCGAATTGATATCGAGAAGCAATTTTCTGGCGAGGCGCAGACCCTTGTTGATGTCGTGAGTCTCATTCATGTCGGGATCATTGATAAATCCCTTCCAGCCGACTGTCGTGCGCGGTTTCTCAAAATAAACCCGCATTACGATCGTGAGATCCTGCTCCAGCTTCAAACGCAATGCCTGCAAACGCGTGGCATATTCCATCGCAGCGTCGTAGTCGTGAATTGAGCACGGCCCAATGATCACGAGTAAACGATCATCGCCACGGTGCAAGATGCGGTGAATTTCCTCGCGTGCCCGATATACCGTCGATGACGCTTGATCGGTGACAGGAAATTCACGCATCATGTGCGAAGGGGGCGTGAGCTCCTTGACGCTGCGAATGCGGACGTCATCAATGTTGTAAGGCATGTCTCGCTCCGATTGGACAACTTGCAGCTTTGGCTTCACGCCGGATGGTTTGGTATTTGATGGTGTCATATTCGTCCCAGTCTTGCTTGCCGCCTTTTCGACTGGCAAAAAAAACGCCAGCGTTGAAGGCTGGCGGTTTTTAGAAATCTTGGTGCACTTAAATCCTGCGCACTAACCTTTCTCCGCCAGAGGCTTCGAAAAATAGAAGTACCAGAAATAGAAAGCGCGAATGTTCATGTGACAGATACTAGCAGGGATTTTGTGCGGTGCGCAACCAAAATGCTTTCTTAAGCAGCGGCAGGCTTAAACACCAACGCCGCGCCGTTATTGCACCAGCGCTGGCCGGTAGGCTGCGGGCCATCGTTAAAAACGTGGCCATGATGACCGCCACAGCGCGCGCAATGGTATTCGGAGCGCGGATAAATCATCTTGAAATCAGTTTTTTTATCGAACGCGCCAGGCAGGGTCGTGAAAAAACTTGGCCAGCCGGTACCGCTATCGAACTTCATTTCCGAGGTGTAGACGGGCAAATCGCAGCCGGCGCAGTGAAACACGCCTTTGCGCTTTTCGTCATTCAAGTTACTGCTGAATGGACGCTCAGTACCTTCGTCGCGTAGCACATTGTATTGTGCAGATGAGAGGCGCTTTTTCCATTCGGCTTTGGGCAATTCCATTTTCTCGATTTTCATAGGCGTTTGGCTGGCTTGTTGAAGGGCGATTTTGACTTGTTCGGCGGTTGGCATTTGCGGTCTGCCTTGCGCGTAAGCGGCTTTGGCAAACACTTGCGATCCGGCTGAGGCGAATAATCCTGACAAAAATGTACGACGTTTCATACGGTTTCCCTCGATTGATATGTTCTTTGGTCGCGAATTCACAAAAAAGTTTACGACTAAGACATAAATTTGGATGCACTCAATTTGCGGGATTGCCTTTCAGGGCCGTTTCTAGTCACAAATTCTCCGTACTTAACCCGTACCGCCGACCGTCAGCCCCTCCATGCGCAGGGTTGGCTGGCCGACACCCACCGGCACGCTTTGGCCTTCTTTGCCACAGACACCAACGCCGCCATCGAGCCGCATATCGTTGCCGATCATGGAGATGTGTTTTAAGGATTCGATGCCATTGCCGATTAGCGTCGCACCGACGACCGGATAGGAGATTTTACCGTCCTCGATCATGTACGCTTCGGACGCCGAGAACACGAACTTGCCGCTGGCAGTATCGACCTGCCCCCCGCCGAAATTAGCCGCGTAAAGCCCATGCTTCACGCTGGCGATAATTTCCTCAGCCGTTTTGTCGCCGTTGAGCATGTAGGTGTTGGTCATGCGTGGCATCGGGATGTGCGCATACGATTCGCGCCGCGCATTGCCGGTCACCGGCGTTTTCATCAGCCGCGCATTTAGCGAGTCCTGCATATAACCTTTAAGGATGCCATCTTCGATCAACACATTGCGCTGCGTGACATTGCCTTCGTCGTCGATGTTCAGTGAACCACGCCGATCGGCAATCGTGCCGTCGTCAATGACAGTAACGCCTTTGGCCGCCACGCGCTCGCCAATGCGCCCGGCGAACAGGCTGGAGCCCTTGCGGTTGAAGTCACCCTCAAGACCATGCCCAACGGCCTCGTGCAGCAGGATGCCCGGCCAACCTGAGCCCAGTACGACGGTCATCGGACCGGCAGGCGCAGGTTTGGCATCAAGATTAATCAGCGCCTCACGTACCGCACCTTCGGCGTAGGCCTTCAATACTTCGTCGGTGAAATACCGGTAATCGTAACGGCCACCGCCGCCGGTGTGGCCCTGCTCGCGGCGTCCGTTTTGCTCGGCGATTACGGTGAGGCCGATATGCACCAGCGGCCGTACATCCGCTGCCATAACGCCATCGCTTCTCGCGACCATCACCACATCATATTCGCCGGACAAACGACCCATCACCTCTTTGACGCGCGGGTCAATGTTGCGGGCGAATTGTTCGAGGCGCTCCAAGACACGAACCTTGTCGGCGTCTTCAAACGATGACACCGGATCGGTTGGGGTATACAGCGCACGACCAACTTTCGATTGCGACTTGGCGGCTTTTTCGTTGCCACCTGCACGCGCGATGCTGCGCGTTGCAGCTGCAGCTGAGGACAATGCGGCATGGCTGATGTCGTCTGAATACGCGAAGGCAGTTTTTTCACCCGACACCACCCGCACGCCAACGCCCTGATCGATATTGAAGCTGCCCGACTTGACGTGGCCCTCTTCCAGGCTCCAGCCTTCAGAGCGCGAATACTGGAAATACAGATCGGCGTAATCAGCATCGTGGGTGAGAATTTCGCCGAACACGGATTCGATGGCGGATTCGTTGAGACCGTATGGCGTGAGCAATGTGGCATGGGCGATACTGAGCGGGGTTGGATTCATGGGGATGTGTAGTTTGTGGAGCAATCATTATCGCAGAGGCCGGACTGGTCTTTTGCAGTAACGATGCGGGATAGCGGGTTAGGTGTAAATTGTTCCTGCATCGACAAAAATCAACCACAAGTAGACCATTTGGATCACTACGCTTGAATTTAATTGAACACTAGCACTGGCGGGCATATTCGAGCATTTTCGCCCTGTGATGCCCGCCGATGCTCGTTCTAGTTCCACTATTAAGGTTTATTCGCCCCATGCCCAATATCGCGTACATCACCGACACCGACATCGAACAAGAGCGCGTGCCCGCTGATCTGGTTGCCGCCATTCGAGCCCGCCGCGCCAACGGCCAATTGCTAAATCTTGATCGCATGCTGCTACACAGCCCGCCGATTGCGCGCGGCTGGAACGTTTACATGGGAGCCATTCGCAAGGATCTTGATATTTCGCCAATCCTGCGCGAACTGGCGATTTGCGCAGTCGCGAAATTGAATCGCGCTGAGTATGAATGGGTGCAACACGCACCTGAATTGCTGGCGGCGGGAGGCACGCAGTTGCAGCTCGATGCGATGCAGGACATCGATCGTGCGCCCGATAACGCGATTGTTTTCAGCGCACTTGAACGGCTGGTATTGAATTTGACCGAACAAATGTGTCGCAACATTGAGGTTCGCGCCGACACCATGACCGCATTGCGCAGCCATCTGCCGGATCGTGAGGTCGCCGAAATCGTCGGTGTGATCGCGGCCTACAACATGGTGTCCCGCTATCTGGTGGCGCTGCAGATTGGCCCGGAGTAAGATCGAACCGGCGCAAACCAGACAGACTTAAGCGCCTTGCCGCGTCGCCTGTTTGCGCTTGTACATTTCCTTGTCGGCTGCGGCCAGCAATGAGGAAACATCCGGCCCGCACTCGGGATAGGTCGCCATGCCAATCGATGCGCTGACGTGCAAATTCGTCGCTAACTCGGCAGTGATCGAGGTGAGTGGTTCCTGCATTCGCAACTCAATTTTTTCACGCACGCGATTGGCAGCTGCGGCGTTTTCAATATCGATGAGCAAAACAACAAATTCATCACCGCCGTATCGTCCAACGATGTCGCCCGAACGCAGTGATTGCTTCAGCCGATCCGCCAATTCGGCCAGCACGATGTCACCAGTCTGGTGCCCCAGTTGATCGTTGACGCGCTTGAAATGATCGAGGTCCACAAACAACACTGAAAAATTTGCTTTGCGCAATCCCGACCGATGCTCCTCAATGCGCCGCGCGACTTGCTTCTCAAACGTATCCCGATTAAATACGCCGGTCAGTTTGTCGGTTTGCAGGCTCAGTTGCATCACTTCAAAATTACGCGCCAGCTCGCCCAGTTCATCTTTGCGGGCAATGCCGACAGGCATGAACAGGTGGCCCTCACCCAAGCGCCGCGCAGCTGTCGAGAGCAGACGCAGATCGTGCGATACCCAATTCAGCACCCACAGTCCGAGCGCAATCGCCAGCAAGGCAGCAATGGCGGCGACGGTAATGGTGCGCGTAACGTTATCGATCACGCCCGCCATAAAATCACTGCGCGGCACCGCGACCACGGTAATCCAGTCGAGTCCCGCGCTGTCGCGAATGACGCTCACGGATGCGTAGATTTTTCCGCCGGGACCATCAAACGCGCGTGACTGTGCCTGACCATTCTTGACACCAACCATAAAGACACCAGCGACTTCTGCATAAGTGGCGCGTATTAGCTCATTGCCACTTTGCGCCGCATTCAGTCGCACCTTCTGGCCATGCGACAACCGCGTTGAATCATCCGACGACGACGCAATCAGATCCCCATTGTGTTCCACAACAAACGCCACACCGTTTTGCGAAACCCGCAGCGCGCGGACAAAATCGTTGAGCAATTTGAGTGAAACATCGGTCGCCGCTACACCGTCAACTTGTCCAGCCACATTGAACAACGGCTTTGTGCGGGTTGCGACCAGTTCACCAGTGCGGTTATCGACATAAACCGGCGACCAAACCGGTTTTTTAGCCTCCAAAGCCGCCTGATACCACGGTCGCTGGCGCGGATCGTACAGCCTCGATTCGACGATCGCTTTCTCAAGCGGCGCATCCAGGCCGGCGAAGCGTTGCACGCCTCGCGGCGTGGTAGCGGAATGGCCCGAGCGCCATTCGCCAACGCCTTCCGCATGTCTGACCACACCGGCAAATTGGCCGCGACTGTTGCCGTAATAGACGTAATTGTTCGGGTCTGGATTGAGCGATGCCGCGACCCACATGCGGTTACGCAAGGTTTCGCTTTCGGCCTCCATCGAGACCGGTGCTTTCATGCCATCCGGAAACACCGCATCCAGCGCCACGCGCGAGCCGACCAGATGCCGATCCACCGCCTGACTGATGCGGCTCACCATATCGCGTAACAATTCCTCGGATACCGCTGAAACCGCCTGACTGCCCGCGACGTACGAAAAGCCACCGATGATGGCAGCGACCAGCAGGGTCAGCACAACGTAGGGGACAGTCAAAACCTGTCTGAGCGAAAGCGTAGGCCGGATCATTTGACACACATCCTTGGGATTGTCGATCACGTGGCTACCGGCAAAAATACGTCAATCCACGCGAGCACATTCAATCGAACCACGGATCATACCTACGCCAACCCGTTAAGGAAAGTAGCGCCTGAAATGAGGTTTGGCAGGAGGCCGCCAGATTATTCGTGCGCCTTGGTGCCCGTCTGCGGCTGGTCAATCCAGTAGCGCGGATGCTGCTGGCGATGCGTGGTCAGCACGGGTTTGCCCTTGGCGTCGATAGCAAATTTCAGCGTAATCGCGCCAAGCAAATCGGTTCGGTAAATCGGAATTTTGCGTGCCGCGTATCGGTCCATCACGGCGCTGTTGGGATGGCGAAATCGGCTTCGATAGCCCACCGGCACCAGTGCCAATGCTGGCGATACGGCATCAATGAAGGCGTCAGTAGAGGATGTTCGGCTGCCGTGGTGCGGCACCACGAGCACATCGGATTTGAGTACCGTCGGCTCATCCTTGAATCGTTCAAGCAATTGATTTTCAGCCAATTTTTCGATGTCAGCGGTCATCAGCATGGTGCCGCCCGGCGCCGTGATTTTGAGCGCGCAGCCGAGATTATTGGTTTTGGCACCTTCTATGCCGTAAGCATCTGTGGCCGGGTGAATGATGTCGAAATCAACACCATCCCAGTGCCAGCTATCGCCGCCCGCTTCACTCCATTCGCAGCGCATGGTCTCAGCCGCGCCGGTTAGATTTTCACTTTTTGGATCCATTGAGGTCAGCACCCATTTTGGTTTGCGTAAATCGATGACCGATTTCGCGCCGCCCGAGTGGTCTTCGTCAGCATGGGAAATGACGAGGGCATCGAGCACCCGCACGCCCTCCCCGCGCAAATAAGGCGCAACGATACGGTTTCCAGAATCCGCGTCCGGATTCCAGCGCGGACCGGTGTCGTACACCAGCGCGTGATTGGCGGTGCGCACGACCGTGGCCAGTCCCTGCCCCACATCCAACAGCGTCACCCAGAGCTCACCTTCTTTGGGCGAAGGCGGCAGCACCAGAAACATCGGCAGCATCGCCGCACCGCCCACCCAGCGCATCGATGCGCCGCGCGGCAGCAGCAACCACACCACCCCGATAATCGCAAGCAGCGCCGTCCAAAATGGGGGCGCATGTGATTGCCATACCGCGTTCGGAAGTTCGCTTAAAAAAGCGAGCGCGGCGTAGCACCAGGACATCACCAAATGCGCCAATTGCAGTATGAAATCGACGGGCAACATGGCACCAAGCAGCGTGATCGGCACCACAATGAGACTGACCAGCGGAATCGCAAACGCATTCGCGATGGGCGAAATAATCGAGACTTCCTGAAACAGCACCAGCGTGAGCGGTAGCAGTCCCAAGGTAACGGCGATCTGGGTATTGACTGCGCCAGCGACTGCGCCGACCCGCCCGGTGCGAAGCTGGCTGACGTAAAAAATCATCGCCACACAGCCGAACGAGAGCCAGAACCCCGGCGCCAACCCGGCCCAGGGGTCGAGCAATAGCACCGCCAGTAACGCCCACGCCAAAATCCGCGATGCCGACATGCCACGGCCAAACCAAAGCGCGATCGCAATCGCGGCCAGCATGAAAAACGTGCGTTGTGTGGGAACCGAAAACCCGGCAATCAGGGCATAAGCCAGTGCCGCCAGCGCACCCGCAAGCGCTGCGGCGCGCTGCGCGGGCAGTCGTAACGCGAGTGCAGGCACGCGCGCCCACAGTCGAAACACCAACCAATACAAAAGCGATGCCACCATCGTAATGTGAAGGCCGGATATCGACATTAAATGGCCCGTGCCTGTGCGCCAGAATACTTTCCATTGCTCTGCCGGTATTGCGCCCTGTTCGCCAATCGCCAGCGCGACCAGCACACCGCGATAAGGATCATCCGTGAGCGCGCTCAGCATGCGATCCCGTAATGCCATGCGCATGCGGTCTACTTGATAAAAGAATCCCGCAGCATTGTCGGGCAGCTTTTCGTTCACACCTTTGACACGGATGTAACCAGTGGCGCGAATGTTTCGCTCCAGCGCCCACGCCTCGAAATCAAAACCGTGCGGATTCATCGTGCCGTGCGGGCGTTTCAGCCTCACGGTAAAGTGCCAGCGCTCTCCCGGCGTCAATGTCGGAGGTGGCGACATTTCTGCTGTCTTGCGATTGGTTTCGACGTACCACGTGAGCGAGATGTGGGACGGTACGACAGGCACGACAGCAGCTTTGTCCGCGTTATCCGAGTTTGCCCTCCCGTCTGCAAGAACTTTTTCAACATTGAATTCAAACCGCGTCCCGCGTTCGGTCAATCGCGGCAGGCTGGCAATGGCACCGATAATTTCAATATCTTTGACTTCCGATTCTGTCGGTAGCGAATCGGCCATGCGTATCTCGGCGCGCCACTGCGCCCAGCCAACACCCAATCCAGCGCCGCCACTGAATGCGAGCAATGCAGCCACAATAAGAACGACGGGCTTGCGCCGCTGTCCACACAGCCAAGCCGACATGACCAACGCCAATCCGATTGCGGCAGCGTGTGCGGCAGGAAATTCGGGCAGATTTGGCTGCATTTGCAGCGCGCACACGCCCAAGAGGAAGCCGAGAATGAAGAGACGCAAGGTTATAATTCTTATGAAAAATTTTAGTCGGGAAGTCGCTCAACGTCCGCGTCCGCGTCCGCAACCGATTTGTTCGGGCGATATTGGGTTGCGACTTTTTTGTTCCTCGTCGCCTACAACGCTTTGCATCGCCCATCAGACGACGCGAAGTTGGCATTTTTAACTCTTAGGCACATTGTGAAACGTTACCTGCGCGACAAACTACCCAAGCGCACCAGCATTACCGAAAACAAATATTTAAGTTTCCTCACACCCTGGCTGGGACATCCGCGGTTATGGCATATGCATCGGCGTTCGGTGTCTCGCGGTGTCGCCATTGGCCTTGTCACAGGGCTGATTCCCGGCCCGATACAAATGCTACTCGCCGTGCTGATCGCCATCCCGCTGCGCGCCAATGTGCTCGCCGCCGCCGCAACCACTTGGTACACCAACCCTATCACATTCGTTCCACTTTACATTCTTGCCTACTCGATTGGAGCACTGGTGACTGGCGAGCCGATGCGCAATGTGATCCCGCCGGATCTTTCCGTGCCGTGGCTGCAAATATGGAAAATGGCACCCATCATGTTTGACTGGTTTGTCTCGCTCGGCTCAACGCTTTTGATCGGATTGGCGATCCAATCGGTCATTTTTGCCATCGGCGGGTACCTGGCCACGATGTTGCTTTGGCGTTGCATAGTTTCCAGAATGTGGGTCCGCCGCAAACTAAAAAGAAAAACATGACGCCCGACTATTGGAATGAAGCCTGTGCCGCGCTGGCCAAGCGCGACAAGGTCATGCGAACTCTCATTAAGACCTATCCGGAAGCACAACTGCGCACCCGAGGCGACCCGTTTCAGACCCTGGCGCGCGCCATTGTCGGCCAGCAGATTTCTGTCAAGGCGGCACAATCGGTATGGAATAAAACGGCCGCCGTGGTGGGGGAAATCAGCCCGAAAAATATGCTGGCCGCGACACCGGAAGACTTACGTGCGGCAGGAAATTCGCGCCAGAAAATCGCCTACATGCAGGATCTCGCTGCACATTTTGCCGATGGCCGCATCAAGCCCAAACGTTGGCACACGATGCCCGATGATGAAGTGATCGCTGAGCTGGTGGAAGTCAAAGGCATCGGCATCTGGACGGCCGAGATGTTCCTGATTTTTTACCTGATGCGGCCTAATATCTGGCCCATCGACGATATCGGCGTGATTCGTGCGGTGGAAAAGCATTATCACGACGGTGACCGACTCGAAAAAGCAGAAGTGCAATGGTATTTCGAGCGTTTTTCGCCTTGGTGCACGGTCGCGACATGGTATTTGTGGCGTAGTCTGGATCCGATTCCTGTCGAGTATTAATGGCGGCGCTGCTGGTTGCCCAAGTGTGGGCGGTGGTCAAACGCATCCCGCGCGGCAAAGTGGCTACGTACGGCCAGATCGCGGCGCTGGTGGGCATGCCGAGACATGCGCGGCAGGCTGGTTATGCGCTCGCGGCCACGCCCGGGAACATCAAAATCCCGTGGCACCGCGTCATCAATGCACAAGGCCGCGTCAGTTTGCGGTTGAAGCATTGGGAATCCGGCAACGACGACCTGCAACGGATTTTGCTTGAAGCTGAAGGCGTGATTTTTGACGCCAGCGGGCGCATCGATCTGAAACGCTTTCGTTGGCAACCTTCACCGCCAGCCAAATAAAAATAACAAACACCAGCATGGGCGAGGTTCTTCAGCCACTTTCATGCCACGATGCCTGTCAATGCTGGATCTAGCCGTATTTCGATAACACACCGATCAAACGCCCGCACCGACTCGCGTTTTACGAACATCTGCTCTACGATGCGCAGATGACAACAAACACCTCTACCTCCCTCAATCCCGGCGTGGCCAAGCGCGAAGTATTCGCGTGGTCCATGTACGACTTCGCCAACTCGGGCTACACCACCGTCATGCTCACGGCGGTATTCAACGCTTACTTCGTTTCAGTCATCGCCGGCAAGGCCGAGTGGGCGACTTTTGCGTGGACGGCGACACTCGCCATTTCCTACATCGCCGTCATGATTGCCGGGCCCATCGTCGGCGCATACGCAGACGCACACGCAGCAAAAAAACGCGTGCTCTTCATCGCCACCATCGGCTGCGTGGCATCGACTGCCGCGCTTTTTTACGCGGGGCCCGGCACCATTGTGTGGGCGATGGTCTTCATCATTATTTCCAATTTTTGCTACGCCATTGGCGAAAATATCAATGCGGCATTCCTGCCCGAGCTGGCGCGCCCGGAAGCGCTCGGCAAGGTATCAGGCTGGGGCTGGAGCTGGGGCTACGTCGGCGGATTGGTCGCACTCGGCGCATGCCTTGCGTGGATCATGTCCGCAGAGGGCCGCGGCCAAACCACGTCGCAAGCGGTGCCGATGACGGCACTCATCACGGCGGCGATTTATCTGATCGGCTCCAGCATCACTTTTATGTGGTTGAAAGAACGCGCTTTGCCCGCACCCGTGGTCAATGTCGGCGCGAATGCCTTCGCACGTTTGATGACGACCGCGCGCGAAGCCGCGAAATTCCGCGATCTCACCTATGTGTTCTTGTGCGGCACCTGCTATCAGGCCGGCGTGGCCACCGTCATCACGTTAGCCGCCATCTACGCGCAGGAGGTGATGGGCTTCACCACCACCGATACGCTCATTCTCGTGTTGGTCGTAAACGTCACCGCGTGTATCGGCGCGCTCGCATTCGGCTATGTGCAGGATGCCATCGGTAAAAAACGCGCACTGGCCATCACACTATTCGGTTGGTTGTTGATGGTCGGTTTTGCATGGATCGCCACGACGCCGCAGTTGTTCTGGGTGGCAGCAAATCTGGCCGGCATTTGCATGGGCTCCAGCCAGTCAGCGGGACGTGCTTTGGTCGCGTATTTTTCACCAGTGGATCGGGCGGCGGAATTCTTCGGGCTGTGGGGTGTGGCGACGCGGCTGTCTGCGGTGCTGGGGCCGTTGACGTACGGTGCGGTGTCTTGGGTGAGTGGCGGCAATCACCGCATGGCGATGCTGATTACGGGCGTGTTTTTTATTGCGGCGTTGATTGTGCTGGTAAGGGTAGATGAGAAGCGTGGGCGGGCGGTGGTGGCGTGAGGCTTAAAATTTCGATGAACTGAACTGAATTAACGGCTGGGTTCTGGTGGAAGACTGGAAACGGCCACTAGCGGGCACTCAACGAAGCCCTGAAGTTTTCCCGATAGCGGTCATTGAAGCCACTTTCAGACCAACTGATTACCCTCACGAGTATTTTTTTCGCGGCGTAAAGTCGCGAATTGTAACTAGGTAAATCGGCCGTGCTTGTGGCAGTTAGCCGTAGTTTGGCTTCGGCTGATAATATGTGAGCGAACCGACTCGATCACATATAGGTTGGAGTGTTAGCCATGTTGTATGACCGTGACCGCCACGAGAAACTTACTGCAGTAGACTGGAATGTCGAGGCGGTGCGCACCGCCATTGCGGACATTGTGACCGCAGGTTTCAGAGAATACTCGCCAGTTGGATATTGGCCGTCTCATCCGCAAGACGACAATGGTACGTCCACCGTCTTTTACAATCTCTATCTGGGCGCAGCTGGCGTAATTTGGGCGCTTGATTATTTTACAAAGCTGGGGCTGGCCGAGTCGACTCTGGACTTTTCAGGCGAGTTCGAAGACCTACTGCGCGCAAACCGCGAAGATGTCAAAGCATACCAATCAGGCACAAACGGGTACCTGATTGCCGATTGCGGACTACTACTGCTTGGCGCGCGACTATTCGGCCCGGATAAAGTGGGTGAGTGTTTGGCCAACGCAATTGATGACAACCAGTCCAATCCTGTACAAGAGTTGATGTGGGGTTCGCCAGGAACGATGCTTGCGGCGTTGTTTATGTATGAGCTGACGGGCAACGAGGATTGGGTCCAACGGTTCCAGCGGGATGCGAACGCGCTCTGGCAAAACATGGAGCACTTTGTCCCCGCCGATTGCCATCTTTGGCGTCAGGAGTTATACGGCAGCAGCGTACTTTCGTTGGGCGGTGTCCATGGCTTCGCCGGTAACGCATTTCCGATCCTGCGAGGCTTCAAATTATTAAGTGTTTCGGATCAGCAGCGATGGACAGAACGGATTGAGCGCACGTTGGTAGCGACCGCAATAACGCAGGACGGCTTGGTAAACTGGCCGCCTTCCGTTGGCACGCCACGACCTGGCCGCGAAAGTCTTTTGGTACAACACTGCCATGGAGCGCCTGGCATGATTAACTGCCTTGCAGAAGTGCCGGGCGAGGTAATTACGCGTCTGCTGCTAGGGGCAGGTGAGCTCATTTGGCTGGCTGGACCCTTGGCGAAGGGCTCGAACCTGTGTCACGGAACGGCGGGCAACGGCTATGCCTTCTTGAAGTTGTTCAAACGAACACAAGACGAAAAATGGTTGCATCGTGCGCGCCGGTTCGCAATGCATTCCGTTGAACAGTGCAGTCGTGACTTTCAGCGATATGGACGCCACCGCTATTCCTTGTGGACAGGAGATCTTGGCCTGGCAATTTACTTGTGGCACTGTATCCAGGGTACTGATAGCTTCCCGACCTTGGATGTTTTTTGACAAATCTCGAAAGGCCGAGGCACAAATCCCTTGACGTCATACAACGCAAGAAACGGCCGATACTGTGCGAAAGTAAATTTCAGTCCTCAGTGTGGACTTAAACTTGGGCTGTTGTGCTTGTGTCACGATGGCGCAGCATTTATTCAAGAAGTTTTCTGAGGGTCATATGAACGTCAGCAGTCGGCCACAACCGGAAGTCTGCAAGCCCCTCTCATTTTTCTCGTAAGCGGTCACATTGGCAAGTTCGGAACTGGCGGAATTACATGACGATTGAACAAGAATAGCCAATAGCGACAGAGGCTAACAAAGCCATGCGACCTCATCTGATTTGAAATCCATCACTTCATCCCGTGAAAGTCACACTTGGTCGGAAATCAGCTGGTTTTCACTTTACCTCGCCACGCTGCTCAGGCAGAATCCAGCCACGATTTTCCGCTCACCGGTTCATGTTTGATCGATTCCGGCGCGGTCATGACATAGCGCAAGCGAGGGGAACAGAATGACAAAAAACATCGCCACTATACTGCTGGCGGCATGCGTGGTTTTGGCTCATTTGCCAACGGACGCGCAACCGCAATCACCCACCCAGCCGCAAACAACGCAAGCACAGGCATCGCCGGCTGCTACCAATCCGTCTACGGTGGCCAAGCCCGCGGCCAGCAGCAAAATGGATCCAGTCGCGGCTACCCAGGCCTATATGAACCGCCTGCAAGGCGAAGCTCGCGTCAAGTCCGACTCCTATGCCGAGGAC